>JANPKP010000593.1:0-45055 GCA_031426095.1 Gemmataceae bacterium | reverse complement strand
CACCCCCGCCCTGACGGGACGGGGTTCGCCCGGAGTGATAAAAAAGCCGCCGGCTCGCCACCCCCAACGCCCGAGGCTACCCATGCGCTCGACCCCCGCCCGCCCGTTCGTGACGGCCGACGACGACGAGGACCGCTTCCTCCCCGAGGGGCCGCGGGCCGTTACCGTGGGCGGGCGGGATGCCGTGGCGTGGGTGAACATTCAGACGGCCGCCGACGCCACCCGCGGGGCCGTCCATCTCCGCTTCTGGGACGACGGGGAGCTGGCCGTCCACAACCTGCCGAGCCGGCCCGGGTTCATCGCCCCCACCGACCGGCCGGGCGTCCTGCTCGTCGGCATGGGCAAGGAGGTCGGCACCCTCGATTTGGAGACCAACGAGTTCGTGCCGCTCGCCGCGATTCCGGACGACAGTCCGCGGACGATCATCAACGACGGCGACGTGGTGCCCGGCGGCAAGGCGGTCGTGTTCGGCACCAAGGACACGAAGTTCGAGGGGCCGATCGCCCACCTGTATTTGTTCACCGTGGACGACGCGAAGATCAGCGTGCTGCGGGACGGGCAGGTCTGCTCGAACGGCAAGGTGTTCGCCCGCGATGCGAAGGGGTTGGTACTGTTCGACATCGACACGCCGACGAAGACGGTGGCCCGCTACCGGCTCGACGTGGCCGCCCGGGCGGCGACGCCCGACGGGGTCGCCATCGACTTGAAGGGCGAGGCGGCGTTCCCCGACGGGATGCGGGACGGCGGCAACGGCACCGCAATCGTCGCCTTCTACGACCCCGCCATCAAGCCGGCCGGGCGGGCGGTGCGGTACGACCTCGCCACGGGGGCGGCCGTCGAGGAGTGGACGACGCCGGGGGCCCCGCGGGTGACGTGCCCGCTGTTGCTGAAGCGGCCGGACGGGGTGAAGCTCGTCCTCACGACGGCGACCGAGGGGATGCCGGCCGCCGACTTCGCCGCCTGCCCGGCGTCGGGGGATTTGTTCATCGCCGACACGGACATGGAGGCGTGCCCCGTGCAGGAGGTGGTGCGGTTTGGTTAGCGCGGCGGCCCGCGCTCGCAAGTGGCGACCGTTGGTCGCCGCGTTAAACGGAGATCGGACCCTTGCCCGCGTGCCGGGCGCGGGTTAGTGTGACGTTCTCCTCCGCCCCCGCGTCCGATCGCTCCACCCATGCGTTTCCGCCGCCACCGCCGACCGACCCGCCTCGGCTCGCTCCGCGGGGCGGTCGCGTTCGCCCTGGTGCTGGCCCACGTCGTGAGCGCAATCGGTTTCCCCCAGGTGCGGGCGGCCGGGGCCACGGGGGTCGGGTGCGGCGGCGGCGTGTGCGGCTGCGGGGCGATGGCCGCCGAGGGGTGCCGCTGCGACCCGGCCGCCGGCGGGGCGTGTGCGACCAAGCCCGTCCCGAAACCGACCCCCGCGCCCGGGGGCGGGGCGTGCGGCCGGCCGACGGGCATCTGCTGCTGCGGGCCGGACGCCACGCCGCCCGACCCGGCCGCGTGCCCCAAGTGCAAGGACAAGGCGACGCCCGCCCCGGCGGCGGCCGAAGCGCAGGACGGCCCGACGGTGACGTGGGTGCTGGCCGCGAACGCCCGCCCGTGCCGCGGTCAAGGGCCGCTCGGCGTCGTCGCCGAGGAGCCGTCCGCCCCGCCGGTGGAGCCCGTGCGGGCGGACGCCGAGTTCGCGCCGGCGGTCCACGCTGTTGCCGCCGAGGTCCGGTTCACTTCCCCGGTCGATGTCCCCGAGTCGCCGCCCCCGCGGGCCGCGTCGCACTTCTAACGCGGGTTCTCGTTAGCCCCATTTGGCGTTCGCGCGGCCGCCGGTCGCTTCGCTAAACGGAGTGCGTTGAGCCGCCCCCATCGACACCGTTCCGGCCGCCGCGCGCCAGTCGTGCGCCCGCCGCTTCCGCCCGCACACGCCTCGCACAGGGGAACCTCTCACCATGCGCCGCCACCGCCGCGCGTTCACGCTCATCGAGTTACTGGTCGTCATCGCCATCGTCGCCGTGCTGATCGGGCTGCTGCTGCCCGCGGTCCAGAAGGTCCGCGAGGCGGCCGCCCGGATGAAGTGCGCGAACAACCTCAAGCAGGTCGCCCTCGGGCTCCACAACCACGAGAGCGGCAAGGGGTACCTCCCCGGGCTGGCCGACGGGGCCCCGAACGGGTCGGTCAACGCGAGCTACGCGTTCGGCGTCCTGGCCAACGTCCTGCCGTTCATCGAGCAGGCCAATCTGCAGAAGCTGATCGACTTCAGCCAGCCCGCGTCGGTCGACGGCTTCAGGGGGACGATCAACCCGGTCCACGACGCGGCCGCCGGGGCGGTCGTGTCGGTCTACCTGTGCCCGAGCGACGGGCAGTCGCCGGTGTTCACCCGGACGAGCACGGCCCGCACGCCTAACGAGTTCAAGACGGCCGGGACGAACTACGTGGTGAACATGGGGTCCGGGCGG
This sequence comes from Gemmataceae bacterium, assembly GCA_031426095.1. GTDB lineage: Bacteria > Planctomycetota > Planctomycetia > Gemmatales > Gemmataceae > JANPKP01. The sequence continues at coordinate 42,608 of JANPKP010000593.1, read as the reverse complement.
GCGACCGCGGCGGCCGCCTACTACGACGCCCAGTTCCCGACCGACGGGATGTTCTGGTACGGCTCCCGGACGAAGTTCAAGGACATGACGGACGGGGCGTCGAACACCCTGCTCGCGTCCGAGTGCCTGCTCGGCCCGGGGGGGACCGCCCCGGCCGCGGGGGGCACCCCGCCGGGCACCGCCGGCCGGTACTACGCCTCGCTCAACACCGGCACGTTCGCGTCCAACGGCACGCCCCCGGGCGGGTGGCTCAAGGGCGGGGCGGTCGTGACCGCCCGCCCGCCGGAGTGCGACGACGCCGGCCGGGCGTGGGGGGTGATGCGGGGCAGCACCTGGTTCTGGGGCGGGCGGGACTGGAACAGCGTGTTCAACACGACCCTCCGGCCGAACGACCCGGCCCCCGACTGCGGGGCCCACGGGCGGGGATGGTTCGCCGCCCGGAGCAACCACGCCGGCGGGGTGAACGCCGCGTTCGGCGACGGGTCCGTCCGGTTCGTCCGCGACGCCGTCGAGCCCCAGGCGTGGCTCGCCGCGGCCACCCGCGACGGGGGCGAAGGCCCCGGCGAGTATTGACCCCCAGGCCCGACACACAACCACACCCGGAGATTCCGTCATGACCCGCACCGTCCCGGCCCTCGCGGCCGCCCTGCTCCTGGCCGCCCCCGCCCCGGCCCACGACACCTGGGTGCAGACGAACGCCGCCGTCGTCCGCACCGGGGACGCCGTCCACGTCGACCTCATGCTCGGCAACCACGGGAACGACCACCGCGACTTCAAGCTGGCGGGCAAGCTCGACCCGGCCGGGGTGACGGCCTTCGAGGTCGTCGCCCCCGGCGGCAAGGTGTACGACCTCAAGCCCGAGTTGGTCGACCTCGGGTACGCCCCGAAGGAGGGGTTCCACTCGGCCCGGTTCGTGCCCGCGGCGGCCGGGCTCTACGTCGTCTCGCAGACCTCCGACCGGGTCGTCAACCACGGGGCCGGCCCGGTCCGCTCGGTGAAGGGGGCGAAGGCGTACTTCCTCGCCACCCCGACGCTCGACAAGGTGGCGAAGGACGCCCCCGGGTTCGACAAGCCGCTCGGCCACGCCCTGGAGCTGGTGCCCGAGGCCAGCCCGGTCGCCCCGATGGGGCCGGGGGTCGCGCTCAAGGTCCGGCTGCTCTTCCGGGGCAAGCCGCTGGCCGGGGCGAAGGTCAGCTTCGTCCCCCGGGGCACCACGCTCAAGGAGGGGACCGACCCCGACTTCGAGCGGACGACCGACGCCGACGGGCGGGCGAGCTACACCCCGAAGGTGGGGACGTACCACCTCGCGGTCGCCCGCCACAAGGTGCCGGCCGAGGCGGGGGCCAAGGGGTACGACGCCGTGGCGTACTCGGCCACCCTCACGGTGCTGGTGCCGGAAGTCTGCCCGTGCTGCGGGGAATAGCCCAACGGCCGGTTGCGTCGGCCCCGGGCGGCGGGCATAATGGGGCCGCCAAGACCCCGCCCACGCCCGGACGCCGGCATGCCCGAACGACCCAAGCCCACCCCCGCCCCGGTCCACAGCGCCGGACGGGACGAGACGTTCACCCAGGGCGACGGCGGCACCCCGCCGCCCCCGCCGCACGACCCGCCGTCGCGGACGTTCGTCACCGGCCCGGGGTACGCCTTCCTCGCCCCGTCGGACGACCCCGACGCCCTCGGGATGCTCGGCCCGTACCGCGTCGTCCGGCTGCTCGGCGAGGGCGGCATGGGGTTCGTCTTCCGGGCCGAGGACGACGCCCTCCGCCGCCCGGTCGCCCTCAAGGTGATGCGGCCCGAGGTCGCCGCCGGCCCGCTCGCGGCCGAACGCTTCCTCCGCGAGGGGCGGGCGGCCGCCGCACTCAAGAGCGACCACGTCACCACCATCTACCAGGTCGGCGAGGCGAACGGCGTCCCGTTCCTGGCGATGGAGTACCTCGAAGGGGCGACGCTCGACGACTGGCTCAAGGCCCGCCCCGGCCCGGCCACGCCCACGGTCGTGGCGAAGGTGGCCCGCGACACCCTCCGGGGGCTGGCGGCGGCCCACGACAAGGGCCTCGTCCACCGCGACATCAAGCCGTCGAACCTGTGGCTGGAGCGGCCGACCGGGCGGGTGAAGGTGCTCGACTTCGGGCTGACCCGCGGGGCCGACGGGAACGACCAGTTCACCCGCGACGGGGCGGTCGTCGGCACCCCGTCGTACATGTCGCCGGAGCAGGCCAACGGCGGCAAGGTGGACGGCCGGGCCGATCTGTTCAGCGTCGGCGTCGTGCTTTATCGCATGGTGGCCGGCCAGAGCCCGTTCGCCCGCGACACGGTCATGGGCACCCTCACGTCGCTGGCCGTGGACGTACCCCCGCCGCTCGACGCCGCCCACCCGGCATTCCCAGCCGACCTGGCGGCGTTCGTGGCCCGGTTGCTGGCGAAGGACCGCGACGGCCGGCCGGCGAACGCGAAGGCGGCGCTGGCCGAACTCCTCGCCATCGAGAAGAAGCTGAAGGCGTCCGCCGCCCCCGGGCTGTCGGGCAGCCAGCCGATCCCGGTGCCGCGGCCGCCGGCTGCCGCCAGCCTGAGCCGGCCGATGGTCCTCCCGGAGTCGGCCCGCCCGCCCGCCGAGAGCGGCCTGACGCCGACGCTCCTCACCACGCCCCCGGTCGACCCGACGCCCGCACCGGCTTCGGTCCCGTCGCCGAAGCCGGCCGCCGCCCGCCGTAAGCCCGTGTCGAAGCTCCTCATCGCCGCCGCCGGGCTGCTCGGCCTGTTCGCGGCCGGGGTGGGGGCGGTGATCGTGGTCAAACTCCGCGACAAGGACGGCAAGGAGACGGTCATCACGGTGCCCGACGGCACAACGGTGGTGGTCGAGAAGGACGGCAAGCCGGTGGCGACGGTGGACCCGAAGGGGGTGGCGGCGATTCCGGCGAAGCCGGTGACGATCGACCTGCTGCCGCTCATCGACCCGGACAAGGACGCGGTCTCCGGGATCTGGGCCAAGGGGTCGTTAGGACTGGCCGGAACCCCGCCGGACAAGTCCTCGGACCCCCGGTCGATGATCCTGGCCCCCTACGCCCCGCCCGCCGAGTACGACGTGGCGGCCGAGTTCACCCTCCCGCCCGACGGCGGGGACTACGCCCTCGAATTCGCATGGGACGGCCGCCCACTCACCTGGATGATTCGCCCGAGTACTGGGCGGATGGGGTTCACGACCATCGGTGGGAAGGGGCCGTCGTCCCCCGACTGGTCCGGCGCGGCCGACTTGGACAAGTCGACGCGCGGCCGGCATCGGGTCGTCGTCCGGATCCGCAAGGGCGGCGTGGAGGCCGAGTGGAACGGCCGGGTCGTGACCGCATGGCGGGGGACATCGGCCCAAGTGAGTAAGGCGAACGACCCGCGCCCGGAACCGCTCGTCGGGGTCAGCCTCAAAGACTCGGGCACGGTCCTCCACTCGCTCGCGGTGACGGAAGTCACGGGCACGGGCACCCTCACCCGCCCGCCGTCGCCGTTCCCCCCGCTCGACCCGGCTTGGGTGGCGAAGGTGAGGGTGATGACGCCGGACGCCCGGGCCGCGGAAGTGGTGGCCGAGTTGAAGCGGCGCAACCCGGGGTACGACGGTGCGATTAAGTTCACGCCCCACCCCCTCAAGCCCAACGACTTCCAGGGCCACGTCACGATCGTGTCCGACTCGGTCGCGGACCTCTCCCCCCTCCAGGGGTTTCCGAATCTCCTCAGACTGGATTGCTTCCCACCGGCCGGCAAGCAGGGCATCCTCGCCGACCTGTCGCCGCTCGTCGGGTTACCGATCGATGGGGTCGAGGTGCCGAACAATCGGGTGGCCGACCTCCGACCGCTCAAGTCCATGCCGGTCGGGCGGCTGTATGCGTTCAACAACCGAATCACCGACCTGTCGCCGCTGGCAGGGAAAAGGATGTGGGCCCTTTATGTGAGCGGCAACCCCGTCACCCGGCTGGACGTACTACGTGGGATGGACGAGCTTTACGATCTCCACGTCCCGGCCGAGGCGCTCGCCGACCCCGCCTTGGTTCGCGGCCTCAAGGGGCTCAAGAGGCTCAACGGCAAAACGGCGGCCGAGTTCTGGAAGGAGTTCGACGCCGCGAGGCCGCCCGCCCTGCCCCCGCTCGACCCGGCGTGGGTGGCAAAGGTGCGGGCGATGACGCCGGACGCGCAGGAGAAGGAGGTCGCGGCCGAGTTCGTCCGCCGCAACCCGGGGTCCGAGTCGGCCTTGACGGTCGAAAAGCGGCACGCGGACGGGACGGTTCTCGTCGTCAAAGTCGATACGTCCAATGTCGCCGACCTGTCCCCGCTCGCGGCGTTCCCCGAGTTGGAGAAGTTGCACGCCTGGGGCCGCTCGCCTACCGAACGCGGCATACTCCGCGACCTCCGACTGCTCGCCGGCCTCGGAAAACTCTGGCATCTGAATGTATCAAACAACCCCGTTGCGGACCTCACCCCGCTCCAGGGCGTTCGGTTGAAGCAACTCAACCTGAGCTACACCGACGTGACGGACCTCTCCCCACTGGCCGGGCAAGAGTTGGAACACGTCTTTCTCACCGTCACGAAGGTGAAAGACTTGTCCCCCCTCCGCGGGATGCCACTCACCCGCTTGGGGGTCGCGGTACAACACTCGATAGACCTCGAACCACTCAAGGGTGCGCCCCTGACGTGGGTGTATTGCATCAACGTGCGCGGGCTGCGGTTCTTCGCGGACACCATTCAAGAGATCGCCGTCGCGGGCGCCCTTACCATCCCGGCCGAGGACGAGAAGGCGTTAAAGCAATCGAAGTCTTTGAAGACGATCGGACAGAAGCCGGCGGCCGAGTTCTGGAAGGAGTACGACGCGAAGCCGAAAGCTGACCCCGACCGCACCGCGGCCGAGGCCCTGCTGCCGCACTTCGAGTCGATCGGCGTCCGGTTGCCGTCCGGGGTATCCGTCTCGGTCAAGTCTGGCGACTCGCTCCCGGCCGGGCCGTTCACCCTGACGGCTCTGTCGCGGGCCAAGCCGAGCCCGCCAAAGGGGTTCGTGGACGACGTCCTGGTCCCGGCCGTCGCCCCCCTCGCCGGGCTCGAAGCGGTCTACGACCCGTTCGCCAACCTGGCGTTTTCGGAGGCGGCCGTGGCCCGGCTGGCCGCGGCCCCGTGCCGCGACACGCTGGTGAAATTGGTCAGCCCCGTCCCCCTGACCGGCACGACGATCGACGCCCTCAAGACGTTCCCGAAACTCACGGAACTCACCCTTCGGGTCGGTCGGGCCGGCGCGGCCGACGTCGCGCGGCTCGGGGAACTGACGACCACGACGAACTTGAAGATCGAGAACATGATCGGCAGCGAAGCCGGTTGGGGGGCTATCACCGGCCTCTCCCTCCAGAGCCTCACCCTGGTGCGCTGCAAGGGGCTGGACGCGGCGGCTGGCTCGCGGATCGCCGCCATGCCGACACTGACCGAACGCCTCAACCTGTACGAGTGCGACCTGGACGCCGACGCCCTGACGGCCCTCGGCCGGTCCCCCCGGCTGATCCACCTCGGTCTTTACAAGTGCAAATACCCCGAGGCCGGGGTCGCGGCGGCGGCCGCCATCCCGACGCTGTCCGTCTTGGAGGTCGAGGGCGGCCCGTTCGGGGATGGCGGGGTCGACGCCCTGGCCAAGACGTCCGGGCCGAAGCGACTCGTCCTCAAAGGCACGAAGGTGACGGCCGACGGGGTGAAGCGGCTCCGAGCCGCGTGGCCGAAGTGCAAGGTCGAGTGGGACGGCGATGCGGCCGCCCCGAAATGACGCGGGCCGGGCGACGAGATGTTCCCGCCGCCCGGCCCGCGTCGTGACTTCGACAAACGTCACGCCGGCGGGCCGGCGATGGAGCGGTAGACGAACGCCCCCATCACGAACAGCACGACGCAGATCGCCACGAAGATAAAGAACAGCACCTTGGCGATGTCGGCCGTCCCCTCGGCGATGCCGCCGAAGCCGAACAGGGCCGCGATCACCGAGATCACAAGGAACACGAGCGCCCATTTCAGAAGCGACATGGTCCGCCTCCCGTTAGCGGTTCCGACCGGCCGCCCGAACGTCGGGCGGCCCCATGTCGAATCACGGATGCAACCCGAGTGCCAAGCGCGGCGGTCACGGCTCCCGGAGCAGCGCCTTCACCTTTGCCGTCAGCCGGCGGTAGGCGTCCGCGTATCGCTCGTCGGCGTAACCGGCGTCGGCGTCCGGCGGGGAATCGCCCCGGATGCCGTCGTAGATGCCGCGGACCACCCCTTTGCGGTCCACCACCGCCAGCTTGGTGCTGTGCTGGGCGAACTCGGTGCCCGCCTTCACCCCCGGCCCGGGGCGTTCGCCCACGCCCTGTTTGAACTGTTGTTCGAGGAGGGTGTGGACCGCCTTCTCGTCGCCGGTCAGGAACAGCCAGCGGGCGGGGTCGGCGTGGAAGTGCGTGGCGTACTTCTGCAACTCGGCCTTATCGTCTCGCGCCGGATCGACGGTAAAGGTGACGAGCCGCACGTCGGGCTCGGCGGCGAACTCGGTTTGCAGCCTGGCGACGGTGGCGGCCACCTGCGGGCACCCGGCGGTGCAGCGGGTGAACACGAACGACGCCACCCACACCTTCCCCTTGAGGTCGGCGTCCGTGACCGTCTTCCCGCTCCGCTCCGTGAGCGAGAACGTGCCGACGGGGTAGTCGAGGTCGGGGGCTTCGGCCCGCGGCGGGGGGGCGTGGGGCGTCGGGGCGGGCCGCCCGCAGCCGGTGATGAGGAGCGAGAGAAAGAGGAGAAATTGAACCACGGAGTCACAGAGGACACGGAGCCGAGCCGAACACCGAGAAGAAGAATCCCGTTCTTTCCGACTCTCGTGTTTCCGCCCTCGGTGTTCTCTGTGACTCCGTGGTGAATTCGCTTTCATTCCTACCCCACGAGCCGGACCAAGTGGTCGATGAGCAGCAACCCCAGCACGCCCGGCAGGTACAGGAGCGACGCCCGCAGCACCTTGCGGGCCTGGCGGTCGGTGCGGTGGGTGGCGAACTTCACCGCCGGCCGGAGGAACAGGACGCCGAACAGCACCGCCCCCGCGGCCGTGAGCCAGCCGCCCATGCCGAGCCACACGGGGGCCAGCCCGGAGGCGAGCAGCAGCACGCACGTCCCGATCATCACGGCGGCGGTGAGCCGGCCGGACGGGTCGGTGCCGGGGAGCATCCGCAGGCCGCCGCGGGCGTAGTCGTCGCGGTACATCCAGGCGATGGCCAGGAAGTGCGGGATTTGCCACAGGAACAGCACCAGGAACAGGGCCGCCGCCCCGGCCGGGTCGCCCCACCCGCGGGCCGCGCACCAGCCGATGACCGGCGGCAACGCCCCCGGCACCGCCCCGACGAGGGTGTTCCACGCCGTCACCGTCTTGAGCGGCGTGTAAATGCCGACGTAGGCGACGAACGTGGCCCCGGCGACGGCGGCCGCTTCCGGCCCGACCACGAGCGCGAGGTACGCCATCCCCGCCACCCCGAGGCCGACGCCGAACGCCAGCGCTTCGCCGGGGGTGAGCCGGCCGGCGGGGAGTGGTCGGTTCGCGGTCCGCCGCATCCGCCCGTCGATGGCGCGTTCGAGCCACTGGTTCAGGGCGCTGCCGCCGGCGGCCACCAACCCGGCCCCCACGAGCGTGTTGAACAAGACCACCCCGTCGACCGACCGCCCGGCCCCGAGCAGGTAGCCGATGGCGACGGTGAACAGGGCCATGACCGCGATCCGCGGCTTGGTCAGTTCCTTGAAGTCGGCCAGCCGCGTCGGCCCGGCCACCGCCACCGCCTCGGGCGAAGCCGGGGATGCGAGCGGCCCCACGAACGTTTCGAGCGGCGAAACCTCGGGTTCGGCCGTCAGGGTCGCCTTCCTCATCTCGTCCCCCCCAGTGGCCCGGCCCCGACGGCCGCCAACTCCCGCCCGCCCGCGTCGTCCCACGCCCGCCCGACCCCGTCGTCCGCCGTCTCCACCGCCGGCCGGAAGGCCCACGCCCGCACGGCCAGCGCCACGGCCGTGGCCAGCACGCCGGTGCCGACGAGCGTGTGCAGGGTCCGCACGGCGGCCGCCCCGGGCGTCACCGCCGGGGCCAGTTCGGGGAGCGTGTACTTCCCGAACTTCCCCATCCACGCCTCGACGCCGAGCGTCACCTGCACAACGATCAGCCCGCCGAGCAGCCACCCGCCGGCCCCGAGGCGAGCCCCGGATTGTAGCAGGTGAATGACGGCGGCCACCACCAAGAAGGCGGTCAAAAAGTGCAGCCGCTGGGCGAGCGGCGTCGGGGCGTGGCGGACCATCGCCCCCCACACCAGTTGCACGAACACGAGGGCGACCAGCCCGAGCGTGTGAACGCGGACGCTCCGCAACGCCGCTGTAAAGCCCGCCGGGCGAACGGCGGTGAGAACCGCGACGCTCACGAGTAGGCTGAACACCACCTGGGCGAACACCCCGTGGACGGCCGCCAGGTCGGTGCCGTAGAGGGCGTGGTGCCGCACCCGGAACCCGCCGAGGAGCCCCTGCGTCATCACGGCCAACAACACGACCACCCCGAAGGCCCGCAACCCGGCCCCGCGGACGCCGTTCGCCGCGTCCGCCATCACCGCGAAGAGGACCACCGCCAGGGCCGCCCCCGCGAACAACACCGGGCCGACCGGGAGCGTGAGGTGCAAGGCGTCCCGCTGGGCCATCATCGCCCGGTGGAACTCGCCGAACCCGGCGAGCAGGAGGACGACGCCGGTCAGCCCCACCCACCGCGTGGCCGGCCGGGGGGAGGTGGCCAGGACGCCGAGGGCCAGCACCGCCACCAGCCCGCCGATGAGGAACCCGGCGATCCGGTGGGCGTGTTCGATCAGGTAGCCGAAATCGACCTTGTAGTTGTCCACCAGGTACCACGGCTCGGTCGGCCACACGGGGTCGGCCATCCCGGCCCGGAAGGTGGTGACGAGCTGGCCGAGGACGAGCAACCCGAGCGTGGCCGCGGCCGTGCCGACCGCCCAGGCGTGCAGCCAGCGGGGGGCCGGGCGGGTAGGCGTCGCGGGGTCGGTCATGGTGCAGTTATCCACGTCGAAGCCGGCACTCACTCGGGGTAAACCTTCGCCCGCACGTCCGGCGGCAGCTCGGGCGGGTGCGGCAGCGCCCGCACGAACCGCACCACGTCCCACGCCTGACTCTCGGACAGCGCCGGGTGGGCCGGCATCCCGGACGGGGTGATGCCGCCGCGGATTCGCTCGAACAGGTCTTCCGGCCGGCCGCCGCCCTTGTGGACGCCGGCGGTCAGCGCCGCCGGGCGGACCACCGTGCCCCACACGTCGTACCGGAGCGCCGCCTTGCGGCCGAAGTCCTCGTGACAGCTTATGCACCCGGCCCCGGCCTTGTCCGCGAAAAGTGCGTGCCCGCGGCGGACGGCGGCCTCGGTGTCGGCCCCCTCACGTTCGGCCGCCCCCGGAGGCGGGGGTGACGGGGGCGGAGCGGCTTCGGCCCGCGCCCACTCGGAGAGGGCCGCCGTCAGCCGTTGTGCGGCGAACTCGGCCGCGTCGCCGTCCACCCCGTCGGCCCCCCCGGCGGCGAGGGCGGCGAGCGTCTGAAACTCGACCTGCCCGCGGACCGCGAGGAACGTGACGTACCTGGCCATCAGGTCGCGTTCGCCTTCGGGGAGCAGGGCGAACGCCGGCATGGCGGTGCCCTTGAGGCCGGCGGCGAGGGTGCGTTCGAGGTCGGCCCGCCGGGGCTTGCCGCCGCCGGGGGAGGTGAACTTGAACGACCCGCGGCGGAAGTCCCGCGGGTGCGGGTCGATGAACAGACCCGTCGGCCCCCGGCCGTCGCCGCCGAGGCCGTGGCACTGGAGGCAGTGCCGGCGGTAGAGCCGGCCGCCCTCCGCGAGCCGGTCCGGCGTCAGCCCCAGGGTGGAGACCACAGGGTCGGCCCGCTCGATCTTCGGGGCGGCGGGGGTGCCGAAGGTGGCGGCGAGGTAGGCGTTCAGAGCCTGTCGGGGGACCGCCGGGAGCGAAGCCGGGTCGGCCGTCTGGCCGCCGAGGGCGTCGAGGCCGGCCAGTTCCTCGTCGAGCCGGCCGCCCTCGTTGCCGCCGGCCGGCTGGCGGTCGGGCACCTTCAGCACGAGCCGGTCGGTCCGGGGGGCGAACGGCATCTCGGCCGGGAAGTCGGGGGGCGAGCCGCAGCCGGACAGGGCGACGGCGATGACCGCCGGGCCGATGGCCCACCCCCGCCGCGTCACGCCCCGGAACCGCACGCCACACCCTCGAAACCTGATCGAAGTGCCCCCGAATACTCCACGCTTTGTCGCATCATTTTTCCGCAAGTGCCGGCCCAAGGGCATTCGCGGAGTCTCGCCCAAATCATGCGATAGCGTGGGGGCGACGCCACACAGTCCGCCGTACGCGAAGCCGACTTCCGCGTCGGTCGCACTACCGGGCCGCCTGTCCGTCCTTAACCGCGGCTCGCTACGGCGACCAGCATGTTGCTCCAACGGGTACTCAACCGGGAATTCGCCCCGACGCGCTCGATCAGCCGCATCAGGGGTGCCAACTTGTATCGGTACCACAGGGGCAGGCCGGCCCCCGTCACCTTCCGAACCCGCAGGGCCTGCCCGAGTAGCGCCTCGAACTCGGGGGCGTCGAACCGGTGGATGTACTGGACGGGGTCCGAACTCCGCCCGGCCCCGCCCTCCTTGGCCCAGCCCGCCCGGACCTTCGCCCGGGAGTAGTTGTGGGCCGACACGACGACCCGGCCCCCGGGGCGGGCGACGCGGGCCAATTCGCGGACGGTCCCGCCCCGCCGTTCGGCATCGGGGAGGTGCTGCAAGGCGTTCGCACACAGCACCCGGTCGAACGCCCCGTCGGCGAACGGCAGGGCCGTCAGGTCGCCGCACACCAGATCGACCTCGTCCCCGGCGCGGAGTCGCGGCTTGAGGAACAGCAACGAGCGGAGCGACAGGTCGAGGGCCACGGTGCGGACGCCCGGCCGCTGATAGGCCCGGACGGTCAACCCGGTGCCGCACCCGGCGTCGAGGACGCGGTCGCCGGGCCGCGCCCCGAGGTTGGCGACGGCACTCCGGACGCCGGCCATGTAGACGGCATCCCGCACCCGGTTCGACTCGTAAGTTTCCGCCTGGGCGTCCCACTGCCGTTGCTCGGCGGCGAAGAACGGCTCGGCCAACAGGCCCGCGTCGAGCAGCACCGGGATGCCCTCGACGACGGGGAAATCGACGCCGCACTCCGGGCAGCGCAGCGCCCCGCCGACCTCCGCCAGCGGCCCCCCGAGGTGGTGTCGGGGGCACCTCAGGATTTCGAGCAACCTCGGTGCGACAGTCAACGTTCACTCCGCCGCGCCGCGGGTCAGTACGTGTACTTCGCCCGCGTCAGGTAGTCGGAGAGGAACAACACGAACAAGATGCCCATCCAGAAGAGCGACGCGGCGGCCGACAGCAGCACGACCCGGTCGGCCTTCTTCAGGTGCATGAAGAAGTACAGCACCACCACCGCCTGGATGGTGCTGAACGTCATCTGCAACGGCAGCGCCATCTTGCCGAGGCCGGGCACGCCGACCGACATGCCGATGCTGACGGCCGACACGAGGAGGACGGTGGCGAACACCCCGAGGAGGGTGGCCGGCTTGTCCACGTCGTGGATCACCCCGTGCGGGTCGGCCGGGGCGTGGTGCGGGTCGCTCATGGGAAGCCTCGTGGTCATCGTCCCGTCTGAAGTCCGCAATCCGAAATTCGAATCCCGCAACTGCCGAGTCAGTGGTGCATCCCCGCCCCGGCGAGGTAGAGCAGCGGCATGAGGAACAGCCAGATGGCGTCCACCAAGTGCCAGTAGAGGCTCACCATCTCTACCGTCGAGTAGTTCTCCGGCGGAATCTTGTCGCGGTACGTCTCGACCACCAGCCACAGGACGCACCCGATGCCGACGACCAAGTGCACGCCGTGGATGCCGGTCATCACGTAGTAGAACATCAGGAACAGTTGCACCCGCTCGGGGCTGATGAACCCCTCGTCGCCCGGCCCCTTGCCGAAGTTGTGCTTGGCCAACTCCTGCGCCCAGTGTTCGTGCTTGGCGTCGTCGAACTTGTACGCGGCCGCCTGTTCGGCGGTCATCCCGTTCAGCTCCAGGTCGGCCGACACCAGCTCGCTCTGGAACAGCTCCCCGGGCACCAGCTTCTCGTGGAAGTCGGTGGCGTACTCGAACGCCTTGAGGCCCATGAACCCGGACCCCAGGGCGGCCGTGATGAGGAGCCGGCGGGCGAGCGCCTTCTTGTCGCCCAGCTGGGCCGACCGGATGGCCATCGTCATCGTGAAGCTGCTCGACACCAGCAACAGGGTGTTGATGGCGGCGATCGACCAGAGGAGCTTCGAGCTGGCGAACTCGAACTCGGCCGGGTAGAGCATCCGGTAGATCGTGTACGCGGCGAAGAGCCCGGCGAAGAACAGCACTTCGGTCGCCAGGAACATCCACATGCCCAGCCGCTCGGACGCGTGCTGCTGGTGGAGGTCCTCGAAGTGGTGCTTCAGCACCGGGGAGTGGGTGCTAGCCGACAACTTCGGTCTCCTTGTTCATGGGGCCGGCCGGCCCGGTCTTCCCGTAGCCGTGGATCGGCCCGCCCCCCTCGCCGGGGGGTTCGGGCAGCCCCCGGCCCATCTGATCGACCCCGACCGCGTACTCGTACGGCCCGCACTTCACCACCGGCATCGAGTCGAAGTTGTGGACCGACGGCGGGCTCGGCGTCTGCCACTCCAGGCCGGTCGCGCTCCACGGGTTGGCCGGCGCCTTCTTCCCGTTGTACAGCGACAGCGTCAGGTAGATGGCCGGGATGAGGTACCCCACCCCGAGCACGCTCGCCCCGGCCGTGCTCAGGACGTTGAGCACCTGGAACTCGGCCGGGTAGTTCGGGTACCGCCGCGGCATCCCGTGGTAGCCGAGGACGAACTGCGGCACGAAGGTCAGGAAGAACCCGACGAAGATGATGGTGGCGGCCACCCGGCTCCACCAGTCGGAGTACATCCGCCCGGTCATCTTCGGCCACCAAAAGTGGAGGCCGGAGAAGTACCCGAGGACCATCCCGCCGACCATCACGAAGTGGAAGTGGGCGACCACGAAGTAGGTGTCGTGCAGGTGGATGTCGGTCCCGAGGGTGGCCAGGAACAGCCCGGTCAGGCCGCCCACGGTGAACAGCACCACGAACCCGAGCGCGAAGAGCATCGGGGCCTGGAAGGTGATCGACCCGCGGTAGAGGGTGGCCGTCCAGTTGAACACCTTGATGGCGCTCGGGACGGCCACCAGCATGCTCAGCATGCTGAACAGGAGGGCCGCATAGTAGCTGATGCCGGCCACGAACATGTGGTGGGCCCAGATCAGGAACCCGACCACGGCGATGCCCATGCTCGACCACGCGACGGCCTTGTAACCGAAGACGTTCTTGCGGCTGAAGCAGGTGAGGACCTCGCTCACCACGCCCATGCCGGGGAGGATCATGATGTACACGGCCGGGTGGCTATAGAACCAGAACAGGTGCTGGAACAGGAGCGGGTCGCCGCCCAACTCGGGGCTGAAGATGCCGTACCCGGTGGACCGCTCGACGCCCAGGAGGATCATCGTCACGGCCAGCACCGGCGTGCCCAGGAGCTGGATGAAGCTGGTGGCGTAGAGCGACCAGACGAACAGCGGCAGGCGGCCCCACGTCATGCCCGGGCACCGCATCTTGTGGACCGTGACCATGATGTTCAGCCCGGTCATGATGGAGCTGAACCCGGTCACGAAGACGCCGATGACGCCCGGCATCACGTTCGCGTGGCTGGCCCGGCTGCTGTACGGCGGGTACAGGGTCCACCCGGTGTCGATGCCGCCGGCCAGTACGCCCCAGACGGCGAACATGGCCCCGATCATGTAAACGTACCAGCTCGCCAGGTTGAGCTTGGGGAAGGCCATGTCCTTCGCCCCGACCATCATCGGGATGAAGAAATTTCCCAGCACCCCGGGCACGGCCGGGATGAGGAAGAAGAACAGCATGAGCACCCCGTGCGCGGTGAACGCCCGGTTGTACTGGTCCTCGGTGAGGATGTGTTCGGTCGGGTTGTTCCCGAGCAGGTTGATCCGCACCAGCCCGGCGGCGACCCCGCCGGCGACGAAGAACAGGCTGATCGACACGAGGTAGAGCAGCCCGATCCGCTTGTGGTCGACCGTGAGGGCCCACGACCAGAAGCCGGACGTGACGTTCAGGTAGTTGCTCGCCCCCTTCTCCGGCTCGGGCGGGGGCGGGCTGGCGGCCAGCGACGAGTCGGCGATCACGATGCTCATTATTTCTTGCCCTCCGGCTGAGGCGGCGACTGCGACGGCGTGGTCGGGGCTCCGACCGGGGCCGGGAACTGTTCGGTCCGCTTCGGGGTGTCGCCCCGCTTGAGCGACCGGATGTACGCGACGAGGTTACTCAGGTCGTCCTCGGACACCTGCTTGCGGTCGTAGTGGGGCATGACCGCCTCCCACCCCTGGACGACCTTCGCCTTCGGGTTGCGGATCGACTCGCGGATGTACGCCCCGTCGGCCGTCACCGTCTGCCCGCCCTGGAGCGGCACCTGGGTGCCGTAGAGCCCTTCGAGCACGGGGGCCTTCGCCTGCGGGTTGGCCGAGTGGCAGCTCAGGCACTGGAGCTTGAGGAAGAGCTTCTCCCCCTCCCGGGCCGGCGACCCGTCGACCGCGTTGCCCGACCCCTGGAGCGGCTTCACCCCCTCGAGCCAGTCGGCGTACTCCTCCTCGGTCACGACCTTCACCTTGCCGACCATGAGCGAGTGCCACGTCCCGCAGTACTGGTCGCAGAACAGGTGGAACTCGCCCGTCTTGGTCGGCTCGTACCACGTCGTCGTGTACCGCATCGGCAGCACGTCGATCTTCTGGCGGAAGGCCGGGATGCCGAAGTCGTGGATCACGTCCTCGCTGGTGAGGGTGATCTTGACCGGCCGGTTCACGGGCAGCACGAGCTTGCCGATCGACGCCCGCTCGGCCTCCGTCATGTTCGCCGGGTTGCCGCCGATGATGACCCGCTGGCCGTCCGGGTACTGGGCCTTCCACATCCACTGCTTGCCGACCACGAAGATCTCGGTGGCCACGTCCGGCGGCGGGTTGACCGCCTTGTTGTACACGTACGCCCCCCATGCGAAGAACGACAGGAAGGCGAACAGGGGGATGATCGACCAGATCAGTTCGAGCCGGTGCGACCCCAGGATCCGCGGCGTCGAGCCGGACGTGGCCCCGCGGCGGTACTGGACGCAGAACACGGCCATCGCCGCGTACACGAGCAGGCCGGCGACGCCGGTGACGGCCATCATGTACCAAAAGAGCCACTCGAAATCGACGGCGGCGGTGGACGCCCGCTCGGGGAACCAGGGCAGCGACTCGTTCATGCGGTCCCCCCCGACGGCGGGCCGTCGTGCGCCAGAGTGGCAGTGGTGGTGGCGGGTGTGGTGGCGGCGAACCGCTTCCGCCGGTCGGAGCGGAAGAGGAACGCCGTGCCGACGGCGATGGCGAACACGGTGACGACCCCGGCCGCCTGGACGACGCGGAAGATGCGGAGCGAGTAGCGGTTCTGCGTGTGGTCGAATGGGGCACAGAACAGGGTGATGCGGTCGACCACCGACCCGATGGTGCCCTTCGACGCCTCGACGAGCGACAGCCGCAGCGTCGTGGTCCCGCCCGGCACCTTGTACTCCTCGTTGTACCCGAGGCCGAGGAAGTAGCGGGCGGTCTTCCCCTCCGGCGTCAGGACGATGAGGCCGCTGGCGTGGTTGTAGTCCTTGAAGAACTTGTCGTACTCGTACTTGAAGCCGACCGCCTTCGTGAGGGCGACGATCGAGTCCTGCGGGCCGGTCAGGAACCGCCACTCGGCCCCCTCGCGGCCGTAGCTTTGAAGGTACGCCTTCTTCTTCTCGCTCGCCAGGTTGCCGTGCTCCTTCGGGTCGAAGCTGACCGTGACGACGTTGAACTTGCCGCCCGCCGTGTAGTCGGCCGGCATCTCCCGGAGGGCGTCGGTGAGGCCGTTGAGGACTTGCGTGCAGAGCATCGGGCAGCGGTAGTACGCGAGCACCAGCACCGTCGGCTTGCCGCCGACGGCCTGGCGGAGGGTGATCGGCTGCTCGTTCTCGTCGCGGAACGGCACGTCGAGCGGGACCGGCTCGCCGAGCCGCTGCTCGAAGGCGACGTTCTCCCGGTGGCTCGGCGCGTCCCCAACGACCGGCGGGGGGCCGGCGGCGGGGGCGGCCGCCGCGAGGGCGGCGGCCGCGAACAGGGTTGGCAGGAACGGCTTCAACATCGACCCTCGCGGGACTCTCGTTAGTGGTGGGCCGGCTTCTTGTCCGGCTCGGGGGCGGTGGCGTCGCCGGCCCCGCGGCCGGCGTTGGCCGCCGTCGGCGAGTGGATCATGTCGGCCACCGGCGTCACGTCCTTCTGCGCCGGGAACAAGCCGCCCTTCACAGCCGTCTCCAACGCCTTGTCGATCGGGAGCCGCCCGCCCTCGGTCCGCTGGAGGAGCGGCTGGCGGTCGGCCCGCAGGTCCTCGGCGTGGTACTCCGGCGAGTTGGCGTACCGGCTCCCGCCGGGGGGCGTGAGTTCCAACTTGGGGAAGGCGTTGTCGCCGGCCTCGCGGGTGCGGATGGCTTCGAGCCGCGGCTGCGGGCCGGCCGACCCGGGGTCCTTGCCCACGTCCGCGATGCGGTCGTTGAGCGGCGGCCGGGGCTGGTCGGACCCCATGAAGAAGGCGAACAGGGTGGCCACGGTGCCGAGTGCGATCAGGAAGAAGACGACGACGGCCAGCGGCATGACGAGCGTGCCGCGGATGTCCTTCACGTCGTCCTCGTACCCCCGCTTGATGGCCGTCGGGTCGACGCCCATGCCTCCGCCGTGGTCGTCCCCGGCGCTGCCGCGGCCGGCGTCGCCCGGCCACTGGGGTCCGGCCCCGGGCTGGGTGCCGCCCGGATTCTGGTCGTTAGTGGTCATGGGCGTGGCCCTCCGGCAGTTGGTACAGCTCGTTCGCCGGCAGGAGCGGCCGCTTGGCCAGGTTGGCGAAGAAGTACAGGCCGAAGAGCCCGCCGACCCCCGCCAGGGCGGCCACGTCCATCACCCAGAACAGGTACTGCCCCTCGTGGTCCTTCGCCGGCTCGATCCACCACGTCACGTCGATCGCGCAGATGACCAGCAAGTAGACCGCCACTACCCGCAGTTTCTTCGGGTGCAGCTTGATGTCCCGGAACAGCAGGAGCATGAACGGCAGGGCGAAGTGGAACACGATCATGGCCGCCGAAATCCACCACCACCCGCCGTCGGACCGCTTGAGGTAGAACGGGATTTCCTCCGGCAGGTTGCCGATCCACACGAGCATGTACTGGCTGAACGAGGTGTACGACCAGAGCAGTGTGAAGGCGAGCATCAGGGTGCCCATGTCGAGCTGGAACTTGTCCCGCAGGACGCCCGCGACCGGCGGCCGGGTGGCGATCGTCAGGAAGATCGCCAGGCAGAAGGCGAAGCAGGTGAGGAACTGGTTGACGGCGAAGATGACCGGGAACATGGTCGACGCCCACCCCGGCTCCAGCGACATCACCCACTGGGTGGCCGCCGCCGTGATCGTCAGGGCGTACGTGATGAGCCACGGGCCGCTCATGTTCTTGAGCGTCTCCAGCCGGGCCGACACCACGTTCACGTCCCGGTCGGCCTCCGCGCCCCACTTGTTCAGGAAGTAGATGAACGTGCCCCAGACGGCGAACAGGAAGACCCCGACGCCGAAGAACGCGGGGACCGACAGGAACCCGAGGGTGCCGTGCTCGCGGTACGACCGCTCGTTCAGGACGGCCCGCTCCATCATCGTTTTGCCGGCCTTGATGGCCTCGTCCCGCTTGTCGCCGCCGGCCGGGGTGGGCGGCGGGAGCGGGGCGTGCTCGACGTGCTGGGCCTCCGGGGCCGACCACCAGAAGGGCGACGCCTTACCGAGGGTCGACCCCACCGCGAGGGCGATGAAGAGGGCGAAGAACAGCGGCAGCGTCCGCGTGGCCGCCTCGAACGGCCGCTTGAGGAGGTAGCCCCACGACGACTTGGCGAGGTAGTGGATGAACAGCAGGGCCATGCCGCCGACCGGCAGGCTGATCCAGTAGACGAACCCGACTTCGAGCGACAGGAAGAACTGTGCGATCCCCGCCTCGTGGTTCGGGGCCATGCCGTAGTTCATCCCGCCGACGACGGCCCAGGCGGCGAAGCCGACCACGGCCGCGAGGAACGAGACCCGCTTGTAGTCGGTCCAGTCGGGCGGCGGCAGGGCCGCCGCGGCGTGGCCGTCGGCCGGGGGTCGGGAGTCGGTCACGGTGTTCACGGGTTCCCCCCGGCGGCCGGGTGTTGGCTCAGTTGCAGGGCGCGGACGTAGGCCGTCACCTTCCAGCGGTCGGCCGGCGGGATCTGGGCCGCGTAGTTCGGCATCCCGCCGTACCCCTTCGTGATGACCTCGAAGACGTACCCCGGGGGCACCTCGCGGAGCGGGATCTGGACGCCCCACCGCCAGTACCCGCGGGAGAACCCGAGTGGCGTCTCGGTCGGCTCATTCGGCTCGTTCGGGTCCACTTTCTCGGTGTGGAACGAGGTCGGGTTCAGGTAGCCCCGCTCCCGAATCTTGCCATTCCCGTTGCCGAGCGGCCCGTGGCACATGGCGCACTTCTGGAGGAAGACTTCCTGCCCCCGCCTCAGTTCCGGGGCCCCGATGGCGATCGGGTAGTCGCTGACGTACACCTTCGGGTCGCCCCCCTTGGGGTCGAACCGGGGGGCCCCGAAGGCCGTCTCGCGGTTCTGCGTGTCGTTCGGCACGTCCACCTTCGGGGCGGCGGCCGCCTGCTCGCGGGACCGCTTCCACTCGTCCTTCGTCAGCCCGGTCATGAGCGGGTCGTTGTCGAACCGCTGGCCGCGGGAGATCGTGCCCGGCTCCAGCGGCCGGTTCGAGCGGCCGTCGGGGAACGACTCGGTCGGCTCGTACGGCTTGTAGTACGGCTGCTGGGCCATCTTCTGTTGGCACCCGGTGCCGGTCCCGAGGGCGGCCAGGGCCAGCACGCCGACGGCCAGCGCGGTCGGCCGCTTGTGGCGGAAGGGAGTCGTCATTCCATCACCTCCTCGACCGACAGCGGGCTCAAGGTGTCGAGGAAGGACCGGACGGCCGGCCCGTCGTACTTCGGGTCGACGGCCTCGACGACCAGGAAGAAGCGGTCGCGGGTGGCCCGGTCGAACGCCTTCGAGTTGAACAGCGGGTGGTGGAACCGCGGGAGCCCGCAGAGGGCGATGAACCCGAACAGCCCGCTCAGGACGGCCGTCAGCACCATCATCTCGAACGTGATCGGGATGAACGACGGCCAGCTCAGGTACGGCCGCCCGCCGACGTTGAGCGAGTACCCGTAGGTGTTGCACCAGTACTGCATGAAGAACCCGGAGCAAGCCCCCGTGAGGCCGCCGATCAGCATGATCGTGCCCATCTCCGACTTCGGGAAGCCGAGGGCGTCGGCCGTCTCCCCGATCGCGTACGGGCTGAACGTGTCCATCCGCGTGTACCCCTCGGCCTTCGCCTTGCGGGTGGCGGCCACGAGCGAGTCGCCGTCGGGGAACTCGGCGAGGTAGCCGTACACGGCCGGCGCGGCCGTGTCGTCGTGGCCGCTGATATCGCTGCCGGGCCGGGTGTCCGGCCCGCCGGGGAGCGTCGAGGGGGTGCTCATGGGGCGTTCTCCATGATCGAGTGCCCGCCGCCGCCGCCCTGCTTCTTCGGGAGCAACTCCCGCATCTCGGTGATCGAGATCATCGGCAGGAAGCGGAGGAAGAGGAAGAACAGGGTGAGGAACAGGCCCATCGACCCGATCATCGTGGCGTAGTCCCAGATCGTCGGGGCGTAGGTGCCCCAGCTACTCGGCAGTTGATCCCGGGTGAGCGTGATGACGATCACGTACCGCTCGAACCACATGCCCACGAGGGCGGCCATGCAGACCACTTCGAGCCAGAACGTGCTCTGCCGGACCCGCTTCGACCAGAGCAACTGCGGGACCAGGAAGTTGCAGAACAGGAGCGTCCAGTACGACCAACCGTAGGGGCCGAAGAGGCGTTCGAGGGTGGTCCCCCACTCGTACAGGCTGTGGCTGTACCAGCTCATCCACACCTCGCTGAAGTACCCGTAGCAGACGAGCATGCCGGTGGCGAGCATGACCTTGCCGCAGATGTCCATGTGGTGGTCGGTGAAGAAGTCTTCGAGCCCGTACCACTTGCGGACCGGCAGGGCGATGGCCACCACCATCGCAAACCCGCTGAAGATGGCCCCGGCCACGAAGAACGGCGGGAAGATGGTGGCGTGCCACAGGGGGACGATCGACACGGCGAAGTCGAAACTCACGACCGTGTGGACGGACAGCACGTGCGGGGTGCAGAGGCCGCCGAGGATGAGGTACAGCTTCTCGTACCGCCGCCAGTGGATGGCCGACCCCCGCCAGCCGAGGGCGAGGACGCCGTACACGAGCTGCTGCCACCGCTTCCCGGCCTGGTCCCGCAGGGCCGCCAGGTCGGGGATCAGGCCGATGTACCAGAACACCAGCGACGACGTGAAGTACGTGGTGACGGCGAACACGTCCCACGTGAGCGGGCTGCGGAACTGCGGCCACACGCCGGCCACGTTGGGGAACGGGTAGAGCCAGTAGAAGAACCACGGCCGGCCCATGTGCAGGAGGGGGAACAGGCCGGCGCACATGACCGCGAAGATGGTCATGGCTTCCGAGAAGCGGCTGATGCTCTGCCGCCACTTCTGGTGCAACAGCAACAAGATCGCGGAGATCAGCGTGCCGGCGTGGCCGATGCCGATCCACCAGACGAAGTTGATGATCGCGAAGCCCCAGGCGACCGGGACGTTGATGCCCCAGATGCCGACGCCCTTGTAGAAGAGCCAGGCGACCGACACGGCCAGGAACTGGAGCATGATGAGGCCGGCCAGGAGGCCGACCCACCACTGCTTCGGGTGGACGCGGGTGAGGACGACGTTGCCGATGGCGTCGCCGACGCTCACGAGGTCGTGCCGGTTCTGGACGAGCGGCCACATCTCGGGTTCGAGCGGCAGCTCGGCCGCGGGTGCCCCCGGCGGGCGGCGGTGGGTCGGCGGGTGATCGGCGGTCGCCACGGTTCAAGCCCCCTTCGCAAATAAGGATCAGGGATCAAGGCTCAAGGATGAATGCGGTCGATTTCATCCTTCATCCTTCATCCTTCATCCTTTCCCCGGCATGGCCGGGTTCGGGTTCCGCAGGGACGCCAGGTAGGAGGTCCGCGGCATCGTGTTCAGCTCGGCGAGGAGGCCGTAGTTCGTCGGCTCGCTCTTCCAGCGGTTGACCGTGCTGGCCGTGTCGTTCAGGTCGCCGAACACGATGGCCGCCGTTGGACAGGCCGACTGGCAGGCCGTCACCACCTCGCCGTCCATGATCTTCAGGTCCTTCCGCTCGCCCCGGGCGTACTCCCGCTCGGCCACGATCTCGGCCCCGCGGATCCGCTGGACGCAGTACGTGCACTTCTCCATCACGCCGCGGCTGCGGACGGACACGTCCGGGTTGCGGCCGAGCTTGATGGTGTCGGTGGCCCAGTCCTGGAAGGTGAGGAAGTTGAACCGCCGCACCTTGTACGGGCAGTTGTTCGAACAGTAGCGGGTGCCGACGCAGCGGTTGTAGACCATGTCGTTGAGCCCGTCCGCGCTGTGGACGGTGGCCCCGACCGGGCAGACGATCTCGCACGGGGCCTTCTCGCACTGGACGCAGGCGACCGGCTGGAAGTGCGTGTCGAGGTCGGCCCCGGTGGCCGGGTCGCCGCTGTAGTAGCGGTCGATGCGGATCCAGTGCATCTCGTGCCCGCGGGTCACTTCCTTCTTGCCCACCACCGGGATGTTGTTCTCGCTCTGGCAGGCGACCACGCAGGCGTTGCAGCCGATGCACGCCTGGAGGTCGATGGCCATGCCCCACCGCCGCCGCTGCTGCTCGTCGAGCTTGGGGTACAGGGTCTCGTTCGGGTTGTACATCGTGAGCGGGGTCAGCCGGTGGTCGTGCCCCTCGTGCTTCTCCTGGTCGGCCCCGTGCCGCGTGGCGTCCTTGTTCGAGTGGTCGTGCGGCTTGTTGTCCGGGGCGACGCCGGTCCCCTTGTTCGGGAGGCCGTGGCTGCGGTCGCCGGGGGCCGGCACGTTCAGGTCGATCAGCTCCGTCTCGCCCGGCGACGCCGGCGGCACCTTGGCGAACTTCGGGTCGCTCTTGAGCTGGTCGAGGGTGCCGCGGCGGGCCGGGCGGCGGTCGAGCGGGGTCCCGGAAATCGGGTCCTTCTCGACCATCGACCAGTTGCCCTGGACGCACGCCAGATAGTACTCGTCGGGCGTCGCCGTCACTTTCAGGCCGCCGGCGAACCACGGGCTCTTGCTGTCGCGGAGGGCGAAGGCGTTGAAGCCGCGGACCGGCTTCCCCTCGGCGTTCGGCTCGCTCTCCACGTTGCCGACGCGGCCGGCCTTCTCCCGCCCGCTCCCGAGGTGGACCGTGACGGCGTTGTCCGGGTGGCCGGGCAAGGCCCAGATCGGGGCCTTCACCTTCCGCCCGCGGAACTCCAGCTCGACCACGCTCACCTCGACCCGGCCGCGCTCGCCGGCCGTCCAGGCGAACCACTTCTTGAGGTTGAGGTCTTTCGCGGTCTTGGGGCTGACGAAGGCGGCGTTGTCCCACGTCAGCTTGCTGACCGGCTTGGGCAGTTCCTGGAGCCAGCCGTTGTTGGCGAACCGGCCGTCGTAGAGCGTCGGGTCGGGGCGGAAGTTCACCTCGAAGTCGGCCGGGGCGGCGGGCGGCGGGGGCGCGTTCGCACTCCAGTCGCCGGCGAGTGTGGCCGCTTCCGGCTTGGCGGCGCTGTCCGCGACCACGCCCTTGCGGACCGATTCCTGCCAGAAGTCCTCAAACTCGCCGCTCCGGCCGTCGGCCGTGAAGCGCCGCTTCCAGTACGCCCGCACCACCTCGCGGCCTTCGCGTGCCCCGGCCCCGCCGAGATCGACGAGGAACTCGTGGAGCGACTTCGCGGCGTAGAGGGGGGCGATGAGCGGCTGAAGGATGGTCGTGGTGCCGTCGTGCCCGCGGACGTCGCCCCAGGCTTCGAGGTAGTGCGTGGTGGGGACGTGGTAGTCGCACAGCGACGCCGTCTCATCGGCGTCGTAGAGGCCGACGTGGACCTTGACCGGGACGTTCTTCAGGGCCTCGGCGAACGGCACGTCCACGGGGGCGGTGTACGCCGGGTTGCCGCCGAGCAGGAGGAGCGTATCGACCTGCTTCTTCGCCATCTGGTCGACGAGCGTCGGCAGGTCGATCACTTTCCCGTCGGGCCGGGCCTCGACCGGGGCCCAGACGCGGACCGGGAGGTTCTCGCCGACGCTGCCGAGGGACGAGTTGATGGCCAGGGCGAGGGCGTGGAGCGAGGCCGGCTGGTGGTCGCCGGCGATCACGATCACCTTGCCGGTGTGCGCCCGGAGGTCGGCGGCGAGCGGCCCCACCCACGCCTTCGCGGCGTCCGGCAGGGTACCCGCGGCGGGGGCCCCGCCCACCTTGAGTTCGGCGGCGACGGCCCGGGCGAACGACTCGACGTGGGAGGCGAGCAGCGGCAGCCGGTGGTCGGCCTGGGTGCCGACGAGGCCGGGCATGCACTCGACCGCGTAGACCCGGCTCATCTGTTCCGGGGTGCCGCCGTCGGCCTTGTTCTGGCGGACCTTGCGGCGGGCGGCGAAGTCGCGGCCGTACCGGGTCTGGCCGGGGCCGACGGTGAGGAAGTCGGCGTCGAGCGACAGGACGACGTCGGCCTTCGTGAAGTCGTAAGTGACGTTGACCGCCTTGCCGAACGCCTTCCGCGTGCCCTCGCGGACGTTGTCGCGGCCGACGGCATCGTACTGGACCCAGCGGGCCTCGGGGTAGTCCTTCAGGAGCGCGTCGAGCTGGTCGGCGAGGGTCGGTGAGGTCACGGTTTCGCTGAGAATGCGGAGCCCGGCCCCGCCCTTCGCCTTGAGCCCTTCGAGCCGCTTGCGGACGGCATCGACGGCCGCCTCGTAGGAGACCGGGTTGCCCTTGTGGAGAGGCCGCCGGGAGCGGTCCGGGTCGTACAGGTCGAGGACCGACGCCTGGGTGAAGACGCTGGTGCCGCCGAGGCTCGACGGGTGGTCGGGGTTGCCCTCGACCTTGACCGGTCGGCCCTCGTGGCTGCGGACGAGGACGCCGGCCCCGTACCCGGCCAGCGGGGCGGCGGTGGCGAAGAAGAGGGGCACCCCCGGCGTCATGTTCAGCGGCTGGGAGGTGTACGGCAGGATCTTCCGCCCCGAGGCCGGCCGCGGCGAGCACCCGGCCGCCCCGGCGAGGGCGAGCGACGCCCCCATGAGCGACAGGAACCCGCGGCGGGTGACCGGGTCGGTCCACTCGGCCGCGTCCTCGGGGAACTCGTCGGCCATCGCCTCGCGGAAGGCGTCCGAGTCGAGGTACTCGTCGAGCCCGCTCCACTGCGGGGGCTGCCGGTCGTCGTTCGCTTCGGGCGGCATGTCGGCCTCAGTCCTGAGTGATGAGTCCTGAGTGCTGGGTGGCGGCGAGGGCGGGCCGTCCCGCCTCATCACTCGTCACGCCCCACGCATCACTGCCTAGCGGTGGCACATCGAGCAGTTCGTCAGCGTCACCTTGTCGCGGACGTGGTACTGCTTCTTGAGCAACTCGCCGATCCCGGCCTGGTCGGCCGGCCGGTCCTTGAACTGCTTCTTCTCGGCGTCGTAAAAGTTGGGGTCGCTCAGGACCGGGTTGGGCTTCCCGTCGGCACCCACCTCGGACCCGCCGAAGTCGGCCAGCGACCACTTCTCGCCCGCCTTCGGGGCCCACGTCATGCTGTACACCTCGCTCCGCGGGCGGAGGTGCTTTTCCGGCTCCCGGTGGCAGGCGATGCACCACTCCATCAGGAGTGTCTTGCTCTGGTACACGAGGTTCATCTGGTCGATCTGCCCGTGGCACGACACGCACCCGACGCCCTTGGCCACGTGGATCGAGTGGTTGAAGTAGGCGTAGTGAGGGACGTTGTGGACGCGGTTCCAGGCGATCGGCGAGTTCTCCTTCCAGCTCTTGCGGACGGGCTCCAGGAGGTCGGCCCCGGTCCACATCTGCTGGTGGCAGTTCATACACGTCTGGGTCGGCGGGATGCCGGCGAAGTGGCTCGTCTCGACCGACGTGTGGCAGTACGCGCAGTGGATGCCGAGTTCGCCGGCGTGGTGCTTGTGGCTGAACGCGACCGGCTGCGGGACTTCCTCCCCGATGCCGGTGGCGTAACTGGAGCGGTAGAACGCGGCCAGCCCGATGCCGGTGCTGCCGGCGAGGATGGGCAGTGCGATCAGCACCATCCGGG
Source organism: Gemmataceae bacterium (assembly GCA_031426095.1). GTDB lineage: Bacteria > Planctomycetota > Planctomycetia > Gemmatales > Gemmataceae > JANPKP01. Next base: position 17,172 of record JANPKP010000593.1, on the reverse strand, counting down.
CGACGGGGTTGAGCCCCTTGGGGAAGATTTGCGGCATAACGGCCTCCCGGGAACGGTGGGCCGCCGAACTCTCGGCGGCCGGCGGACGGCCAGGGTCAGTGGTCCCACTGAACGAAGCGGAGGAACTGGTTGAGCGTCAGCGTGATCGACAGGCTAACGGCACACAGGGCCGTCCCGCCGAGGGCCAACCGCTCGCCGTGGAGCCCGCCGCGGACGCCCCGCAGGAGCGAGATGACGCCGAGCGTCAGGCCGACGGCCGACAGGCAGGTGCTGAACGGGTGCCAGAAGAAGACCACCATGCTGAAGAACCCGAGGCTGATGGACGCGACCGCGATCCCGCGGTCCACGCTCGTCTCGGGCCGCTCGGCCGGGACGTTCGCGGGTGCGGCGGGCGTGTGGGGGGCGATGTCCATGTCTGCCTCCGGCCGTCGAATCCGAACGAGTGGATCGGGCGTCGTCGCGGTCGCCGCGGGGCCGGATGGCCCGGCCCGATTCGACTTGGCAAAGACGGATTGTAAGAGAGCGTGGGGTGAACACAATGGGCCAAAGTGAAAAATTACACAAAGTCGGTCCGCGCCCAAATCGGCTCCGAAACAGGGCACTTTCGCACGCAATAATGCGACACCTGCCCTGGCGACAGTAGTCGCTTGCCATCGCCCACGAACCCGGCTATTGTGACGGTTTATGACCGCGACGCCCGACCGTCTTCCCCTCCCCGGCGCACGCGGCCCCCATCCTCTTCCCTGGTTTCGCACGGACCGGCCGGCCCAACGAACGGCCGCCGGCGGCCCGAACGCGAACCCGGATTCGCAGGCGAGGAACACCCGTGGCTTACGACCTCATCATCGCCAACGGCACCGTCGTTAGCCCCGAAGGCACCACGAAGGCCGACGTGGCCGTGCGTGGTGAACAGATCGTTGCCGTCGCCCCCGGCCTGGCCGCCACCCCGGACGGGGCCCGCGTCCTCGACGCCTCCGGGAAGTACGTCATTCCCGGCGGCCTCGACGTCCACGTCCACCTCGAACTTCCCTTCTGCGGCACCGTGTCGAGCGACGACTGGCGGACCGGCACACGGGCTGCGGCGATGGGCGGCGTTACCACCGTCATCGACTTCGCCATCCCCTACGGCGAGCAGTCGCTCGACGACGCTTACCACGCCTGGCTGGAGCGGGCCGAGCCGAAGGCGTGCGTCGATTACGCCTTCCACATGGCGATCACCAACTGGGACCGCCACGGCCCCGAGATGCCGGCAATGGTGGCCCGCGGCTGCCCCACGTTCAAGGAGTTCATGATCTACGCCGCCGAGGGGTGGCAGTCGGACGACCGGGCCATCTACAACGCCCTCGAAAGCTGCAAGCAGCTCGGCGGCATGTTGCTCGTCCACGCCGAATCGAGCCGGGTGCTGGACGAACTCATCGCCCGCCACCACACGCCCGAACTGATGAACAAGTACGGGGCCCAACTCCACGCCATGACGCGGCCGAACTTCATCGAGGCGGAGGCCATCCAGCGGGCCGTGACGTGGGCCGAGGCGACAGGCGGCCGGCTCTACGTCGTCCACATGTCCACCGGCGAGGGGGCCGACATCATCAAGGCCGCCCGCGCCCGCGGCGTGGATGTGTATGCGGAAACCTGTGTGCAATATCTCGTGATGGACGACTCCGTGTTCGCACAGCCCGACGGCCACCTGTACGCCTGCTGCCCACAGCTCAAGAAGCCGAAGGACATCGAACGCCTCTGGAAAGGCCTGGATGACGGCGAGGTGTGCGTGATCTCGACCGACACCTGCACCTTCACGAAGGCCCAGAAGGCCCGCTGGGAGGGCGACTGGACGAAGATTCCGATGGGCATGCCGGGCCTCGAAACGCTCCTCCCACTCGTCTACACGAAGGGCGTGCTCGGCGGTCGGATGCCGGTCACGAAGTTCGTGGAGAAGTGCTGCGCCAATCCCGCCAAGGTCATGGGCCTCTACCCCCGCAAGGGCGTCCTCGCGGCCGGGAGCGACGCCGACATCGTGGTGTTCGACCCGAATGCGACGACGACGGTGGACCACGCGAAGATGGAGGGTGGGGCCGACTGGAACCCGTTCCAGGGGTGGGAGCTGGCCGGCTTCGCGGAGCAGACGTTCGTCCGCGGCCGTCAAGTCGTGGCCGACTCAAAGTGCGTCGCCGAGGACGGCTGGGGGAAGTGGCTACCACGGGAGAAGGCGGGGGAGATCAGAAATTAATCACAGAGTCACAGAGAACACCGAGCCGAGCCAAACACTGAGAAGAATAAATCTGGTGGTTCGATCTTCTCGCGTATTTCCCTCTCTGTGTTCTCGGTGACTCGGTGGTTAATTCTCTTCAATAGGAGCGACACAATGCCTTTGGCCGGCGAGCGGTACAGCCTCGACATCCTCCACCAGCGGTTCGCCGACCTGCCGCCGCCGCTGGCCGGGGACGAGGCGATCGCCGAGGCGAGTCGCTGCCTGTACTGCTTCGACGCCCCCTGCACCCGGGCCTGCCCGACGCACATCGACGTGCCCAAGTTCATCCGCCAGATCCTCCACCACAACGACCTCGGGGCCGCCGCCACCATCCTCGAGGCGAACATTTTCGGCGGGTCGTGCGCCCGGGCCTGCCCCACGGAAGTGCTGTGCGAGGGGGCGTGCGTGGACAACACGCTGCTGAAATCGCCGGTGCAGATCGGCCGCCTCCAGCGGCACGCCACCGACGCGGCCACCTCTCACGGCGTGAAGTTCTTCCGGCCCGGCACGCCGACCGGCAAGCGGGTGGCCGTGGTCGGCTCCGGCCCGGCCGGGCTGTCGTGCGCCCACGAGTTGCGGAAGGCCGGGCACGACGTGGTCGTGTTCGAGGCCCGCGACACGCCCGGCGGCCTCAACACCCTCGGCATCGCGGCGTACAAGATTTCCACCCCGTTCGGCCTGTCGGAAGTCGAGCGTGTCAAGGAGATCGGCGTCGACATCCGGCTCAACACCCCGGTCGGCGCCGACGGCGTGGTGAAGTTACTCGCCGAGTACGACGCCGTGTTCCTCGGCGTCGGCCTGGGGCGGACGCTGCCCCTCGGCATCGAGAACGAAAACCTCACGGGCGTGTGGGAGGCCCTCGACTTCATCTTCCAGACGCACACGAAGCCGTTCACCGCGTGCGAGATCGGCAAGCGCGTGATCGTAATCGGCGGGGGCAACACGGCCGTCGACGTGGCGACCGCCGCCCACCGGCTCGGGGCGGAAGAAGTGATCGTGGCCTACCGCCGCGGGGCCGAGGCGATGCCGGCGTTCGCCTACGAGTACGAGCTGGCGAAGGCCGACGCCATCCGCTTCGAGTGGTTCGCCCAGCCGCTACGGGTGGTGCCCGGCCCGGACGGCCGGGCCGCCGGCGTCGAGTTCGCCCGCACCGCCGCCCACGCCGGCCGCCACGGGGCCCCCGGTGTGGTCCCCGGGTCCGAGTACGTAATCGCCGCCGACATGGTCGTGAAGGCCCTCGGCCAGGAGCCGCTGATCGGCCTCCTGAAGGCGCTCCCCGGCCTCGCCGTACACGGGGCCAAAGTGGTTATCGACCGCACGACGGGGGCGACCGCGGTCCCGAAGCTGTTCGCCGGCGGCGACTGCGTCCGGGCCGGCGAGATTGTGGACGCCGTCCAGGACGGCAAGGTCGCCGCGTGGGGCATTACACAATCGCTCAAATCGAATTAACCACCGAGTCACCGAGGACACCGAGGGAAGAAACACACGAGAATTCAGAACACAATTTTTGTTCTGCTCTCGTGTTCGGCTCGGCTCGGTGTTCTCTGTGACCCGGTGGTTAATTCTCCTGCTTGGATCATCATCATGCCCGACCTGAGCATAGACTTCTGCGGCATCAAGGCCCCTAACCCCTTCTGGCTGGCGAGCGCCCCGCCGGCGAACTCCGAGTATCAGGTCCGCCGGGCGTTCGACGCCGGGTGGGGCGGGGCCGTGTGGAAGACGCTCGGCAACGAGCCCGTCGTGAACGTGTCCTCGCGTTATGGGGGGCTCGACCACGACGGCCGGAAGCTCATCGGCCTCAACAATATCGAACTCATCACCGACCGCACGCTGGACGAGAACCTCAAGGAGATCGCCCGCGTCAAGAAGTCGCACCCGAAGCACGCCCTGATCGTTTCGCTCATGGTCGAGTCGAACCGGGAGGCGTGGCACGAAATCGTCAAGAAGGCCCAGGACACCGGGGCCGACGGTTTCGAGCTGAACTTCGGCTGCCCGCACGGCATGAGCGAGCGCGGGATGGGGGCGGCCGTCGGCCAGGTGCCCGAGTACGCCGGGATGATCACCGGGTGGGTGAAGGAGGCCGCCACCATCCCCGTGATCGTCAAACTCACGCCCAACGTCGGCGACGTGACGGCCGTCGGCCGGGCGGCGGCCGCGGCGGGGGCGGACGGCCTGTCACTCATCAACACCATCAACTCGATCATGGGCGTCGACCTGAACTCGTTCGCCCCCAAGCCGGCCGTCCGCGGGCTCGGGAGCCACGGCGGGTACTGCGGCCCGGCCGTCAAGCCGATCGCGCTGAACATGGTGTCGGCCATCGCCTCCGACCCGGCCATCAAGATTCCCATCAGCGGCATCGGCGGCATCCAGGCGTGGCAGGACGCGGTCGAGTTCATGCTCCTCGGCTCCACGTCGGTGCAGGTCTGCACGGCCGTCATGCACTACGGCTTCCGCATCGTGGAACAACTGGCGAGTGGGCTGGAGAACTGGATGCGTGAGAAGAGGTTCGACAAGGTGAGCGATTTCGTCGCCAAGTCGGTCCCCCGCATCAAGCACTGGGGCGACCTCGACCTCAATTACAAAGTCGTGGCGGAGATCGACCAGACGAAGTGCATCCACTGCGGCCTCTGCTACATCGCCTGCGAGGACGGGGCCCACCAGTCGATCCGCTGGGACAAGGTGGCCGAGGGCGAGTACCTGTCGAACGGCCACGCCGGGCACGCCAAGCGCTCGGGCGGGCTCACGGTGCTGCCCGGGGCGGGCGGCGGCATCGTCAACGAGTTCACCATCAAGCAGGAAGTGTGCGTCGGCTGCAACATGTGCAGCCTCGTGTGCCCCGTCTCGAATTGCATCACGATGAAGGAAATCGACACCGGCAAGCCGCCGATGTCTTGGAACGAGTATCAGAAGCTACTCGCCGAGGGGAAGGTCGAGAAGATACAGCCGCCGGTGCACGTGTGACGCGGACTAACCCGACGCGTGAGCGAGGGCATACGTTATGCCCACGCTCACGCGTCGGGTTGGTTACGTCCCCACGATCTCCAGAACCTCAACGACCGTGTCCACCAGGAAGTCGGCGTCCGTCTTCGTGACGCACATGGGCGGCTTGATGCGGAAGGTGTTGCCGAAGAGGCCGCCCTTGCCGAGGATCAGGCCACGCTCCTTGCACAACTCCAGGACCGCCGCCGCCTCCGTGTTCCCCGGCTCCTTCGAGGCGCGGTCGCGGACCAACTCGACGCCGAGCATCAAACCCATTCCGCGGACCTCGCCGATGAGGGCGTGCTTGTCCTGAAGCTCCATCAACCGGCCCTTCAGGTGCCCGCCGACCGCCTTGGCGTTCGCCTGGATGCCGTCGGCGTCGATCACGTCGAGCGTCGCCAGCCCCTGCGTCACGCTGATCGGGTTGCCGCCGAAGGTGTTGAAGTGGACGCGGTTCTTCATCATCGCGGCGATCTCCGGCCGCGTCGTCATCGCCCCGATGGGGACGCCGTTCCCGAGGCCCTTCGCCATCGTCACCATGTCGGGCACGACGCCGTAGTTCTGGAACCCCCAGTAGTGGTCGCCGGTCCGGCCGAACGCCGTCTGCACCTCGTCGGCGATGCACAGCCCGCCGTGCTTGCGGACGATGTCGTACACGATCTTGAAGTACTCCTTCGGCGGCGTCACCGTGCCGCCCACGCCCTGGATCGGCTCGCCGATGAACGCCGCGATCTCGCCCGAGGTCTCGTACTTGATGAGGTCTTCCGTATCGGTGGCGCACTTCAGTTCGCAGCTCGGGTACTCCAGCCCGAACGGGCAGCGGTAGCAGTAGCCCGGCGTCGCGTGCTTGACGTTGACGGTGGCGTTCGACTTGAACTTCCAGTTGCCGTGGGCCGTCAGCCCCATCGGGAGCGACGTGCCGCCGTGGTAGCCGTTGCGAACACTGATGACCTCGCTGTTCTTCGTAAACTCGCGGGCCGAGAGGACGGCGACCTCGTTCGCCTCGCTGCCGCTGTTGGTGAAGTAGCTCATGCTCAACCCGCTCCCGGCCGGCATCTTGTCCGCGAGCTTCTTGCCGAGCTGGCCGACGGTCGGGTGCAGATAGATCGTGGTAGCGTGCTGGAGCGTGCCGAGCTGCTTCGTGACCTTGTCCAGGACGTAAGGGTGGGCGTGGCCGACGGACACGGTGACGATCCCGGCGAAGGCGTCGAGGTACTGCTTCCCCGTCTCGTCCCACAGGTACTGCATCTTCCCTTCGACGATCAGCAGCGGGTTCTTGTAGTACGTCACGAGGCCGGGTGAGAGGTACTGCTGGCGGAGGGCGATCACCTCGGCCTTCGAAGGGCCGTCGTAAGGCTGCGGCGTGTGCGGGGCCATCGGAAGGGGGGTGCGCTTGAGAGCCGGGGCGGCGGTGGACATGGGTGGGAACCTCCGACGAAATGTGGATAACGCCAACAAGCCACCCGTGGCGACGGGTGGGCTTTGCCCGACGTTCATGGTGCGGTCAGCGCCCCATAAGTTTCCGGCCGGCGGTCGCGGTAGAACTGCCAGACGTTCCGCACCTCGCGGATCAGGTCGAGGTCCATGTCGGCGATCACGATGTCGTCGGCGTCCCGCTTGCCGACGGCGAGCATCTTGCCCCGCGGGTCGCAGAAGTAGCTCTGGCCGTAGAACTCGCCGATCCGCCACGGCTCCTCCCACCCCGGGCGGTTGATCGCCCCCACGAAATAGGCGTTCGCCACCGCGTGGGCCGGTTGCTCGATCTTCCACAGGTACTCGCTCAGCCCCGCCACCGTGGCCGACGGGTTGAACACGACCTCGGCCCCGTTGAGGCCCAGCGCCCGGGCCCCCTCGGGGAAGTGGCGGTCGTAGCAGATGTAGACGCCGACCTTACCGACGGCCGTGTCGAACACCGGGTAGCCCATGTTCCCGGGCCGGAAGTAGAACTTCTCGAAGAACCCGGGGGCGCACTGCGGGATGTGGATCTTGCGGAACTTGCCCTTAAAGGTGCCGTCGGCGTCGATCACGGCCGCGGTGTTGTAGTACACCCCCGTGTTCTCCTCCTCGTACACCGGCAGCACCAGCACCACGCCGAGCTTCTTGGCCAGGGCGGCGAACAGCTTCGTCGTCGGCCCGTCCGGCACCTTCTCGGTGAGGTCGTACCACTTGCTCTCCTGCTCGGCGCAGAAGTACGGGCCGTAGAAGAGTTCCTGGAGGCAGATGACCTGGGCCCCGCGGCCGGCGGCCTCGGTGACGAGGGCGACGTGCTTGTCGACCATCGCCCGCTTGACCTTCTCGAGGGGCGACGTGACCGGCTCGCAGAGCGTGGCCTGGATCAAGCCCCCCCGCACGACGCGCGGCATGGCGGACTCCTGGTGTTCGGGCGTGGGGGGGGGAGGAAGTGTCGATCATAGCAGGGCCGTGGGCGGGGGCAAGTGGCCCCGCTACACTGTCCCCGTCACCTCTCCGGGAGCCACCCCATGCCCGCCGCCGACACCGCCACGCCGACCGTCCCTCTGTTCGTCGCCGGGACGTGGCGGGAGAGTTCCTCGACCCGCACCGGGGCCGTGTTCAACCCGTCCACCGGCCGCGAAATCGCCCGCGTCCCGCTCTGCACGGCCGCCGAGGTGGACGAGGTGGTGAAGGCCGCCGCCGCCGCCCTCCCGGCGTGGGCCGAGACGCCGGCCGTGGAACGCGCCCGCGTCCTGTTCCGCTACCGCGACAAGCTCGAAGCCCACGCCGAAGAGTTGGCCCGCCTCGTGACCCGCGAACACGGCAAGACGCTCCCCGAGGCCCGGGCGTCGGTCCAACGCGGCATTGAGGTCGTGGAGTTCGCGTGCGGCATCCCGAGCCTGCTCATGGGGCAGGTGCTGCCGAACATCGCCACGAACGTGGATAGCGAGGCTGTCCGCCACCCGGTCGGCGTGTGCGTCGGTATCACGCCGTTCAACTTCCCGGCGATGGTGCCGCTCTGGATGTTCCCGGTGGCCATCGCCTGCGGGAACACCTTTATCCTGAAGCCGTCGGAGAAGGTGCCGCTGTCGGCCGTGCGGCTCGCCGAGTTGCTCGCCGAGTGTGGGCTGCCGGCGGGCGTGTTCAACGTCGTCCACGGCGACAAGGAGTGCGTGGACGCCCTGCTCACGCACCCCCTCGTCGCGGCCATCTCGTTCGTCGGCTCGACGGCGGTGGCGAAGTACGTTTACGAGACGGGGGCGAGGCACGGGAAGCGGGTGCAGTCGGCCGGCGGGGCGAAGTACCACCTCATCGTGATGCCCGACGCCGACCTCGAACAGGCCGCGAAGGCGATCCAGGCTGCCGCCTTCGGCTGTGCCGGCGAGCGGTGCATGGCCGGGAGCGTGGCCGTGCCGGTGGGCAAGATTGCGGCCCCGCTCGTGGAGTTGCTGTGCGAGCGGGCCGGCAAGATGACGGTCGGCCCGACCGACACCGGGGCGGCCGTGGACATGGGGCCGGTGATCAGCCGGGAACACCGCGACCGGGTGGCGAGCTATCTCGACATCGGGGCGAAGGAGGGGGCGACGGTGGCCCTCGACGGCCGCTCGGCCATGAAGGGCGACGGCTTCCACATCGGCCCGAGCGTGCTGGATCAGGTGGCCCCCGGGATGCGGGTGGCCCGCGACGAAATCTTCGGCCCCGTTCTCTCCGTGGTGCGGGCCGGCGACCTGGACGAGGCGCTCGCCATCGGCCGCGACTCGCCCTACGGCAACGGGGCGTCGATCTTCACGAGCAGCGGGTACGCGGCCCGGCAGTTCAAGCAGCACTTCAACGCCGGGATGATCGGCATCAACGTGGGCGTCCCGGCCCCGATGGCGTGGTTCCCGTTCAGCGGGTGGAACCAGTCGTTCTTCGGCGACCTCCACGTCCAGGGGCTCGAAGGCGTCCAGTTCTACACCCGGCACAAGGTGACGATGACGCGGTGGTTCGCCTCGGCCGGGGAGTCGTCGCACGACCCGATTTGGAAGACGGGCAAGGTGTGAGTGCAGAATGCCGTTTAGCGCCGCGACCGGCGGTCGCCAGATGAGACCGCCGGTCGCGTCACTAAACGGGGCGCTTCCTCATTGCCATCCCCACCACATACACCGCGGACGCCAGCCCGAAGCTCACGAACCACGCATAGCTGTAGATCGTCGTCCACGGGTCGCCCACCTCCACGAGTTTAATCACCTCCAGAAACCCCGGCACGCACGGGGCGATGCCGACCGCCATCGCCACCAGGGCTACCGGGTTAGACCCATTGCCGTACCAGTACGGGCCTTCGCGGCGGTAAAGGCCGGCGAGGTGGAGCCGCGCCCGCCGCACGACCACGTAGTCGGCCGCCAGCACGCCCCCGACGGACCCGAGCAGCACCGACACGCCGACGAGCCAGACGATGATGTAGTCGCCCGGCAGGGCCAGGAGCTTCCACGGCATGATGAGGACGCCGAGGACGGCCGTGATGACGCCGCCGGCGCGGAAGCCGATCCGCCGCGGCCACAGGTGGGCGAAGTCGTTCGCCGGGCTGACCACGTTCGCCGCGATGTTCGTCGCCAGCGTCGCCAGGCAGATCGCCAGCATGGAGAATACGAGGGCCGTCTTGTTGTCGAACTGGTTGAGCAGGTAGATCGGGTCCCACAACTTCTTCTGGTCGGCGTTCGGGTAAATGATGTACGCGGCCGACGTGACGGCGACGCCGATGAAGGCGTACAGGGCCATCGTGGTCGGCAGCCCGGCCGCCTGCCCGACGACCTGGTCCCGCTGGGTGCGGGCGTACCGCGAGAAGTCGGGGATGTTCAGTGACAGGGTGGCCCAGAAGCTCACGTTGGCCGTCAGCCCCGCGGCGAACGCGAGCCAGAACTTGTCGGGGCCGAGCGTCGACGGCCGGCTCAGCGCCTCCCCGAAGCCGCCGGCCGCCGAGTACGCCCACGCCAGGAGCAGCAGCCCGAGGGCGATCAGGAGCGGGGCCTTGATGTTCAGCAAGATGCGGATCGACTCGATGCCGCGGACGATGACGAAGACGTTGACCGCCCAGAACACGAGGAAGCAGCCGAGTTCGGCGGCCGTGATGTCGAGGACGTCGAGCTTCGGCTGGGCCAGGACATCTGGCGCGAACACGGCGAGGATGGTGTGGACGGCGGTGCCGCCGATCCACGTCTGGATGCCGAACCACCCGCATGCCACGAAGGCCCGCACGAGGGCCGGCACGTTCGCCCCGCGGAGCCCGAACGCGGCCCGGCAGTAGACCGGGAACGGGATGCCGTACTTGGTCCCGGCGTGGGCGTTGACGATCATCGGCACGAGGATGATGACGTTCGCCGCGAAGATGGTGAGGACGGCCTGCCACCAGCTCATGCCGCCGGCGATGAGCGACGACGCGCTGAAGTACGTGGGGATGCACGCGGCCATCGACACCCACAGGGCGGCCATGTCGCGGACGCCCCACTTGCGGCCCGCGAGGGGGACCGGGGCCATGTCGGCGTTGATGTACCGGGGGTCGGTGTCGGGCAGGGACGGGAGTGAAGTTTCGCCCACGGACGCCTCCGCGTGAAGGGTGTGTCAAAGCGTGCCGCTGCGCCGCGCGATTAGCTCGGCCACGATGCTCACGGCGATCTCGTTCACCGCCTCGGAGCCGATGTTCAACCCGATCGGGGCGCGGACGCGGGAGAGCGCGTCGTCGGTCACGCCCTTCGCCCGCAGGTCGTCGAAGATGAGCCTCACCTTCCGCCGGCTGCCGATCATGCCGACGTACCCGGCGGCCGTCGGGGCGAGGTGGAACAGGGCTTCCTCGTCGTGGTTGTGGCCGCGGGTGACGATCACGCAGTACGTCGAGGGCGTGACTCCCGGCACGAGCGCCTTGAGCGTCCGGCCGATGTCGCCGGCGAGGCGGCGGGCGGCGTGCGGGAAGCGTTCAACGCTCACGAGCGAGTCGCGGTCGTCGGCCACCCACACGTCGAAGTCCACCTCGGCCGCGAGCCTGGCGACGGCCTGCCCGACGTGCCCGCCGCCGACGATCAGGAGGCGGATGCGTGGCGGCGTGGGGAGGAACGCCAGCCCGTCGGCAACCGTCGGCTTCGATCGCGACGTGAGTGCCGGAAGGCGTGCGGCGAGGTCGGCGGCGGGGCCGTTGCGAGACGCGACCGGGCGGCCGTCGGCGGAGAACAGGTGCCGCGATCCGACGGTCAGGCCCGCGCGGTTGTCGGGCAACGCGATCACTTCCGTGCGACCGACCCCGCCATCGGCGAGTTCCCGCAAGAGCTCGAAGTAATCGCCGGCGGAGGGGTCGAGCGGGTCGGCGAGGATCGTCATGCGGCCGCCGCAGATGAGGCCGTCGTCCCAGCCGTAGTTGTCGTCGAGAGTGAAGGTGTGGAACGCGGGCCCGCCGTCGCCGGCCGCGAGCGAGTGGAGCGCCCGCCGCCGCACCTCGGCTTCGACGCAGCCGCCGCCGAGGGTGCCGCTCTGGGTGCCGGTGGCGTACACGAGGAGCGTCGCCCCGGCCTTCTGCGGCGTCGATCCGCGGGTGGCGACGACGGTGCAGCACGCGCACGGCAAGCCGGCCACTGCCGCCGCTTCGATCTCCGCGAGCAGGCTCGGGGCGGGCATGTCACACCACCGCCGTCGAGGGCACCGGGGCCACCGCCGGGCGGACGCGCTCCGCCCCGTTCAGGTGGCCGTCCGGTTGCACGTCATGCTCCGCGGGCGTCTGCACCTGGGTCAGCCGCCGCAGCATCTCCTCGCCGGTGGCCGGGAGGTCGAGCGACGGCCGGCGGCCGGGGGCGGCGGTCGCCACTGCGTCCTTCGCCGCCGCCCACACCGCGAGCGCGAGCAATAAGGGGGGTTCGCCCACCGCCTTGCCGCCGCACACCGCGTTCGGGTCGTCGGGGCCGTCGAACCAGTCGAGCCGGAAGGCGGCCGGCACGTCGGTCACGTTCGGAATCTTGTACGTCGTCGCCGAGTCCGACCAGAGCCGGCCGTCGGGGCCGTACACGAGGGCCTCCGTCGTCACCCATCCCATCCCCTGCACGAACCCGCCCACGACTTGGCCGCGGTCGATGGCCGGGTTAATCATGCGGCCCAGGTCCATCAGCAGATCGACGCGCTCCACCGCCAGTTCGCCCGTGAAGCGATCGACCACCACCTCGGCACACGCGGCCCCGCAGGTGTAGTACTTGAACGGCGTGCCGCGGCCCGTCTCGCGGTTGAAATCGACGCCGGGGGTGGCGAAGAAGCCGCGGGCCCCGAGGTCCACTCGCTTCTCGTAGGCGTCCTGCACGAGCTTCGGGAAGGCGATGCGGCGGGCCGGGTCGCGGCGGTCGAAGGCGAACCCGTCGGCAAAATCGACCGCCTCCGGCACCGCTTCGAGGTTGTCCTGTACGAAGTGACGGGCGGCCACGGCAGCGAGGCGGTCGCGGATGGCGTCGGCCGCCTTCACCGCGGCCGCCCCGTTGATGTCGGTGCCGGTCGAAGCCGCGGTCGGCGAGGTGTTGTTGTTCTTCTCGGTGGAGGTCGCCATCACCCGCACGCCGTCGGCGGCGATTCCCAAACGATCCGCCACGAGCTGACGGAGCTTGGTCGTTAAACCCTGCCCCATCTCGGTGCCGCCGCTGGACACCTGCACGGTGCCGTCGAGGTAGACGTTGACGAGGGCGTTCCCCTGGTTGAGCGTCCGCCGGGTGAAACTGATGCCGAACTTCACGGGCGTCAACGCCAGCCCCTTGCGGTGCGTCTTCGACCGGGCGTTGAAGTCTGTGATCGCCTCGCGGCGTTTCTCGTACTCGCTCGTCGTCGCGAGCCGGTCGAGGATGGCGGGGAGCGGGTTGTTGCGGATCACCTGGCCGTAAGGGGCGACATTTCGGCCCTCGCCGCCGTAGAGGTTCGCCCGCCGCACGTGGAGGGCGTCGAGGTGGAGGAAGGCCGCCACTTCCTGGATGACGTTCTCCATCGCGGCCACGCCCTGCGGCCCGCCGAAGCCGCGGAAGGCCGTGTTCGACGGCAGGTTCGTCCGGCACACGGCCCCGGTGAACTCCACGTCCGGGATGTAGTACGCGCTCTCGCCGTGCAGGAGTGTCCGTTCCATCACCGCCAGCGACAAGTCGGCCGAGAAGCCGCCGTTCGAGTAGAACTCGGCCTTCAACGCCGTGATCGTGCCGTCGGCCGTGAAGCCCACGTCGTACCGCGACAAGTACGGGTGCCGCTTGCCGGTGGCGGCGAAGTCCTGCTCGTGGTGCAGGACCATGCGGGCCGGGCGGCGGGTCTTGCTCGCCACCAGCGCCGCGAGGATCGCCGGGAGAGCGGCCTGAGTTTCCTTGCCGCCGAAGCCGCCGCCCATCCGCTTGCAGACGCACACCACCTGGGCGAGCGGTATCTTCAGGGCGCGGCCGACGACGGACTGAATCTCCGTCGGGTTCTGCGTGGACGAGTGGACGACGACCGCCCCCCCCTCACCCGGCACCGCCACGGCCGCCTGGGATTCGAGGTAGAAGTGCTCCTGCCCGCCGATGACGAACTCGCCAGTGAGCCGGTGTTCCGCCGCGTCGAGCGCCCTGGCCGCGTCGCCGCGGGCGATTTTCCGCGTGGGGCCGATGAACTGCCGCTTCGCCAGTGCCGCCTCGATGGTGACGACGGGCGGCAGCGGCTCGATGGTCAGCCGCACGAGTTTCATCGCCGCGTGGACGGCCTCGCGGCTCTCCCCGGCGACGGCGACGACCGGCTGGCCGACGTACAGCACGACCTCCGACGCCAACACTTCCTCGTCGTGGAAGACGGGGCCGGTGCTGTTCTCGGGCACGTCCGCGGCCGTGAAGACGGCGACCACGCCGGGCACCTTGCGGGCGTCCGCGACATCGACGGCGGTGATCGTACCGTGGGCGAGCGGGCTGCCGACGAAATCGACGGTGAGTTCGCCCCGCAGCGGCGGCACGTCGTCCACGTAAACGGCGTCGCCGCGGGCGTGTTCGGCGGCGGAGTCGTGCGGCAGGGGTTGGCCGAGGGTGGGCATGAGTCGGTCCGCGGTCGTTGATTTGTGGCACCGGCCACTAGCCGGTGCATGACTCGCACCGGCCAGAGGCCGGTGCCACAAGAACATCAATCCCCGCCGGCTTCCTCGAAGAAGAACTTCACCAGCACGTTCGCGGCCAACTCGCCGCGGTAGTCTCGGCCGCCCCGAACGTCGGTCAGCGGCGACACCTCGCCGCGGGCCACGGTGCCCGCCTGGCGGAACGTCGCCTCGCGGAACGGTCCGCCGGCGAGGGCCGCTTCCGTTCTCGGCAGCCGCACCACCGTGGCCGCCATGCCCGAGTAGGCGACCGCCGCCCGCTCGATGGTGCCGTTCGCCTCGCGGATTCGCACCGCCGCCCCGAAGGTGGCGATGTCGAGGTCGGTCCGCCGCGACACCTTGTAGAGCCGCAGCCGGTCGCCGGGCGTGGGGAGCGGCAGGACGATGCGTGTGAGCAGTTCGTCGGCGGCGAGGTCCTTCTGCTTGTACCCCGTGTAGAAGCCGGCGAGCGGGCGGGTGCGGGTGCCCCTCGGGCCGGCGATCTCGACTTCCGCGTCGAGCACCATCAGGAGCGGGAGCGAGTCGGCGATGGGCGAGCCGTTCACCACGTTGCCGGCGAGGGTGCCGACGTTGCGAATCTGCGGCGAGCCGAAGCGGCGGACGATGGGGCCGAACGCGGGAATCAGCGGCGCGACTTCGCGTTCGATCTGGCTCCACGTCACGTTCGCGCCGATGAGGAGGCGGTCGCCGTCATGTTCGATGCGGTCGAGGCCGGGGACGCGGGCGAGGCTCAGGAGCGTGTCGGGGTCGTACCCGCGCTTGTTGCGGAGGACGCCGAGTTCGGTGCCGCCGCTCACCAGCACGGCGGCCGGGTTCGCGGCCTTGAAGGCGACGGCGTCGGCGAGCGTGGTGGGGGCGACGAACGTCCGCCGGCCGTCGCCCACCGTCAGCGGCTCCGCGGTCAGCGTTGCCAGTTCTTTCCCTAAAGCGGGCGCGTCCGGGCGGTCGGCCAGCCTCGCGGGCGGGGTGCGGCTGATCGCACTCGCGGCGTCGAGGATGGGGAGGTAGCCGGTGCAGCGGCAGAGGTTGCCCGTGAGGGCGGTGCGGACGGCCGCGGGGTCGGCGTCCGCCCCGCCCTCGGCCCACCCGGCGAGGGCCATCACGAACCCCGGCGTGCAGTACCCGCACTGCGACCCGTGGCACTCCACCATCGCCTTCTGGACGGGGTGCAGGTCGTCGCCGGTTTCGGGCAACCCCTCGACCGTGACGACGTGCGTGCCATCCAGTTGGTAGACGAACTGGATGCACGAATCGACGGGGAGGTACTTCACCCCGCCGCCGTCGGGCCGGCCGACGAGAACGGTGCAGGCCCCGCAGTCGCCCTCGGCGCAGACGACCTTCGTGCCGGGGAGCCCGCAGGTGTTGCGGACGTAGTCGGTGAGGGGGGCGAAGGCGTCGCCGCCGCGGACGGCGTGCGGCCGGCCGTTCAGGTGGAACCGGACGTGGTCGCGCATGAAGCGGGAAGCTCCGAGCGGAGCGGGCCCGAAGGGAGGGGGTGGCCCGTTGCCGGCGTGGGGGATTACGGTAGTCTACACGAATCCTCTCCCCCGACAAGCGCCGGCCGCTCGTTCCAACCGCGTGGGACTCGCATGGACCTGGACGCCCTCGCCGACGAGGTATTGCACCGCTGCGACGCCCTCGGCCGGCTCAGCGAGGAGCCCGGCCGGCTCACCCGCACGTTCCTCAAGCCGCCCGCCCACGCCGTCCACGACCTGCTCACCGAGTGGATGCTCAAGGCCGGCCTCCACGCCCGGCTCGACGCCGTCGGCAACGTCATCGGCCGCACCCTCGGGAGCGCCGGCGAGCACCGCGTGTTCGTGGTCGGGTCGCACGTCGACACGGTACCGGACGCCGGGAAGTACGACGGCGTTCTCGGCGTCCTCCTCGGCATCGCGGCGGCGAAGGCGCTGCACGGTCGCACGTTCCTCAACACGCTCGACGTGGCCGCGTTCTCGGAGGAGGAAGGGGTCCGCTTCCGCACGCCGTACCTCGGCAGCCTCGCGGTGTGCGGCAAGCTCACGGACGAGTTGCTGCACCGGCGGGACGCGGACGGCTTCACGGTGGCCGACGCCATTCGCGCCTACGGCCTGCACCCGGCCGACGTGCCGGACGCGGCGTACCCGGCCGGGTCTGTGGTGGGGTACTTCGAGGCCCACATCGAGCAGGGGCCGGTGCTGGAGGCGAAGGGGTTGTCGCTCGGGGTGGTGCCGGCCATCATGGGCCAAACGCGGGCGTGGATCACGTTCACCGGGAAGGCGGGGCACGCCGGCACCCAGCCGATGGAACTGCGGCGCGACGCCCTCGCCGCCGCCGCCGCCTTCGTGTCGGCCGTGGAGGCGTGCGGCCGTTCGACGCCCGGGCTGCGGGCGACGGTGGGCAGCCTCACCGTGTCGCCGAACGCGGGGAACGTGGTGCCCGGCGAGGTCCGTTTGAGCGTGGACGTGCGGCACGCCGACGACGCGGTGCGGGCGCGGGCGGTGGCGGGTCTCTTCGCTGAAGCCGAGACGACCGGCCGAAGCCGCGGCGTGGGCGGGTCGGTGGAGCCGGCGCTCGATCAGGCGGCGGTGCCGTGCGACCCCGG
Organism: Gemmataceae bacterium; assembly: GCA_031426095.1. GTDB lineage: Bacteria > Planctomycetota > Planctomycetia > Gemmatales > Gemmataceae > JANPKP01. The sequence goes on along the minus strand of JANPKP010000593.1, from coordinate 318 downwards.
CCTGACGGCCCGCCTCGCGGCCGCCCTCGAAGCCGGCGGCCACCCCCCGGAAGCCGTGGTGAGCGGGGCCGGGCACGACGCGGTCGTGATGGCCGACTTCTGCCCGGCGGCGATGCTGTTCGTGCGCAGCCCCGGCGGCGTCAGCCACCACCCCGGCGAGAGCGTCCGCCGCGAGGACGTGCGGGCCGCGTTGGGGGTGATGGTCCGCTTCCTGGAAGCGGAGTTGGACCGGCATTGAGAAGTCGGGTGGGGGGGCACACCCACCCGGCCGGCGGGGGGGGCCCGCCCGGGGGCGGGGGGGGGGGGGGGGGAGGGCCC
>JANPKP010000592.1:0-3001 GCA_031426095.1 Gemmataceae bacterium | reverse complement strand
CCGCAGCATGTTCCCCCACAGCTTCACCAGCGCCTCGGACGCCCGCCCGACGGTCCGCCCTTCGAGGCTGCGGAGTTGCTTCCGTAGCGAGAACACGGCCTCGGCGAAGGCGTCCTCGACCAGCTCGTCGCGGGCCTCCTTGAGCGAGCGGCGGTAGAACCGGCGGTTCTCCCGGGCGAGTTGCTTCAGCTCGCGTTCGTCGGCGTCGAGTTCGGCCGCCGTCCCGTCCCACGGCCGGCCGGCGGCGCGTAGCTCGGCCGCGTCGCGCAGCAGCGCGAACGGGTCGGCGTCGACATTCGGGGCGTGCGGGGTCATGGCGGCACCTGCGAGGTGGGTGCGGGATGTGGATGTATGTTCAGTAAGATCGAAACCGGGGATGTGCAAGCGGCGGCGGGCGGAAAACGCGAACGCTCCCGCTTTCGGGGCGGGAGCGGAGGAGGCTGAGGCTTCGTAGGGTGTGTCAAGGCCCGCTGTGGGGCCGCGGACGCACCATTATGGCGGTGCGGATCGAACAAACGCCCGATCCGCTGAAGCTTCACGCGGTGCGTCCGCGGCCCCCGAGCGGGCCACGACGCACCCTACAACACCCGTCGTCAGTTCCGGGGCCGGAGGCGGTGCATCGCCGAGCGGATGACGCGGTCGGCCGCCGACCCCTTCGGGGCCAGCTTCCACCGCATCCGGCGGATTGTACGGTACGGCCGCGAGGCGGCGATGGCGAACGACGGGCCGTGCGGGTGGTCCGGCTCCTCGAACCCGATCTTGATGTCGGTGAACCCCATCCGCTTCAGCTCGTCGAGGATGTCCGACCGCCGCAGCCACGCGGCCGTCTCGAACACGCCGCCGCAGTACGACGTCTTCGTGGTCTGGGTGAAGTACCGCCGCACGTAGTGGGGGACGACGCGGCCCTTGATCATCCGGTCCTCGACGGCGACGATCGGCTGGGTCCACGGCTCCGTCCCCTTGTACCCCTCGTCGGGCACGTAGTGGGTCCAGACGTGGATTTTGTTCGTACACGCGCCGACCAACTGCAGGAGCCGCATCGGGTCGACCATGTGGTACAGGACGCCGGCGACCCACACCACGTCGAACGACCGCTGCTCGGCCTCCAGCCACGGCATGAAGTCGCCGAGGAGGAACCGGGCCCGGTCGGTGCCCATCAGCTCCTTGGCGATCAGGCACTTCAGGTAGCACCGCTTGTTGGCCTCGATGGCCGTGATGCTCCGGGCCCCGGCCTTGTGCAGCATGTACGTGTGGCCGCCCTCGAGCGGCCCGAGTTCGAGGACGGTCTGGCCGGCCACGCCCCCGAGGTGTTCGAGCGCCCACGTCACGCGGGTGTCGTCGAACAGCTTGGCGAACCCGCCCGGGGAGTTGAGCTCGGCGGGGAGGATCGAACTCCAGTCGGGGATGAGCTTGACCGCCATCTCCGGGCTGGGGGCCTGGTCGATGCAGATGTCGTTGGTGACCAGTTCCGCGATCGACGGCTGCGTGGCGTGCGGGGTCGTCGGCGACTCCGCGCGGACGGGGGTTGCGACTTCCGCCATTGGGCGACCTCCTGAGCCGTGGGGGCCGATTCGCGGCGGAAGGTGTTTCCGGGGAATCGGACGACGGCCGGACGATAGCCCGACTCACGGCTGGCGACAAGACCGACCCGTGGGTGCGGCTACGTCCGCCCGGACACGGCGCGGAGGACCACCCCCTCGTCGGGGAACTGGCCGGTCTGGAGCTTGGAGTGGATCAGCTCGCCGTCGACCCGGACTTCGAAACAGCCGCCCCGGGACGGCACCAGGGTCAACGCGGCCAGGCGGGTTTTGAGGGCGGCCAGGAGTGTCGCCGTCAAACTGACGGCCTGCGGCTCGTACCCTCACGCACTGCAATAGGTCAGCTCGATCTTCACGGCGCGGCCTCAGGGTGGGGTGACTGGAACCGGGGGTATTGTAGGGGGAGCAAACACACAGGAGCCGTGTTCGAAGATGAGTTGGGCGTGAGGGGGATCTTGCACATCAGGGGGTCAAGTTGCCGAGAGCGTCGGCACGGGGTACGCGAGGATGTCCGCGTCTACGGTCGCAAGTAGCAGCCGGTGCTGGAGGGCTTGGGCCATCAGCACCCGGTCGAACGGGTCGCGGTGGAGAAGGGGCAGGCCCGCCAAATGAGGCATCGTACCTTCATCGATCACGAGCGACGCAATACGGAGCGCCCGCCGTTCGTCCGGCAAGAACACTTCCGGCGGGCCGGGGAGGGGGAGTTTGCCCGTCGCGTGTTTAGCGACCGCCTCCCACACCGACGCGACGCTGAGGTAGACCTCGTTGGCGGGGTCGAGGATTGCCGCAAGGAAAGGTGCCGGTAACCGCGGGTCGTCGGTCACGTGCCAGAGGAAGACGTGCGTATCGAGCAGGAGTTTCATCGCCCTTCGAACCCACGCAAGACGTCTTCGGGCAGTGGGGCGTCGAAGTCGTCGGGCACCCGGAACAGACCCGCGCAGCGGCCACGGGGCCGTGGCGGCAGGTCGGTCGCCGGGACGGGACGCAACTCGGCCACGGGCCGGCCGTCGCACACGAGGGTCAGCCGCTCGCCGGCCAAGACCCGCTCCAGTACGTCTGCGGGTTGTTGCTGCAGTTCAAGAAGGGTGACGGTGCTCATCGTGATAGCCTGGCGGTTTGATAGGGGGTGTCAGCCGTCGAGGGCGGTACCAGGATCAACGCGGCAGGAGGGCGTATGTCAACCCGACGGCCTGCGGCTCGGACTTTCACGCAACGCAGTCGAGCGACTCGGTCGCACGGCGTGACCCGGTCCGTGAATGGAAACCGCGAGTATTGTAGGAGCGTCAAGACTGCCTGGGGCCGCGGAGGCACGTCGGAAGGCCGAGCGGCACGCCGGCCGGTGCGACAACCCTAAAGTTGTGGACTCGATGGCAACACGCCACCTGGTTCGGCGTCTGACGCTCACCCGGGGCCGAACTCAGTGAGCAACTGAACGGACACCAGCCGCTCGGGCGAGTCTGGGC
>JANPKP010000591.1:0-2393 GCA_031426095.1 Gemmataceae bacterium | reverse complement strand
GTGACAGGGTGAGGGGGTGACAGGCTGACACGGGCAGTGCCTCGACACCGCGTCACCCCCTCACCTTGTCACCGTGTCATCGTCACGCCCCCATCGGCGTCCCCGAGTCCTTCGGGGACGCGGGCACCCCGCCGGACCGCCGGCGGGCGGCCGCCGGGTGGGTCGAGAGGGACGTGTGCCCTTCCAGCCCGCGGAGCGTCAGGAGCTTGCCGGCGTCCTTGAACTCATGTTCCAGGGCGTGCAGCTTCTCCATCACGCTGTGGTCCACCAGCCTCGTCTCCGACAGGTCCACGACCACCGCCGGCTTCCCCTCGGCGGCCCGCTCGATGGCCCACTTCAGCCCCAGCCAGGTGCTGAACACGGCCGCCCGCTTGACGCGGACGACCGTCACCCCGCTCTCGTCCCGCGTCTCCACCTGCGGCCGGAGCATGGCCGTGATCGGGGCCCCGTTGACCGCGTGCAGGACCATCTTCAACGCGACCCCGCTCAGCACCCCGATCAGGAGGTCGGTGCTCAGGGTGACGACGATCGTGGTCAGGAACACGGCCAGCTGCTCCGGCCCGACCGTCCACATGTGGACGAACTCCCGCGGGCTCGCCAGCCGGAACCCGACGAACACCAGCATGGCCCCGAGGGCGGCCGTCGGGATCGTGTTGATGACCGCCGGCAGGAGCAGCACGAAGGCCAGCAGGAAGCCGGCGTGGAAGAAGTTCGCGGACTTCGTCCGGGCCCCGTTGTCGATGTTCGCCTTGCTCCGGACGATCTCGGAGATCATCGGCAGGGCCCCGACGGCCGCGCACAGGGTGTTGGCCGCCCCGCACGCGAGCAGGTCGCGGTTCATGTTCGTCTTCCGCTTCCACGGGTCGATCAGGTCGATGGCCTGGGCGCTGAGCAGGCTCTCGATGCTGGCCACCAGGCAGAACATGACGACCGTCTTGACCCCCAGGCCGGTAAGGAGGGCGTCGAAGACCGGCCAGTGGAAGGCGTTCGGCAGCTCCCCGGCCGGGTCCGCCAGGATGTCCGGGATGACGACCATGAACTTCGGCCGGCCGGCGTCGCCGAGCAGGGCCGGGAGGCCGAGGGCCATCGCCAGCGGGATGCCGACGGCCAGCACGACCACCTGGGCCGGCACCGGCTTGAGCGCCGGGACGGCGGCCTTCAGGTAGGGGAACGCGATCAGGATCGCCAGGCTCAACAGGCCGACGACCGCCACCGTGCCGTTGATGTGGGCGAGGGCCCCGGGGATGGCCCCGATGACTTCGATCGGCGTCCAGTCCGACGGCGGGGCCGGGGTGATGCCGAGCATCGGGAAGAACTGCTTGGCCATGATCGTGATGCCGATGGCCGCCAGCATCCCGTGGACCGGGGTGAGCGGGACCAGCTCGCCGAGCGTCCCGGCCCGGAACAGCCCGAGCAGGGCCTGGAGGACGCCGGCCGCCAGCGCGCACCCGAGGGCCAGCGGGTAGCCGGCCTTCAGTTGTTGCACCTGGAGTTCCTTGTGGACCGCCTCGTCCCCCTTCCCGTCCGCCCGCATGGCCGCCTCGGTCGCCGCCGGGAGGGCCGGGACGGCCTGCTGGCCGAGGTCCACGACCGCCATCGCCACCACCACGATGAGCCCGGCCGCCGGCCCCTTGATCGTCAGCTGCGAGTTGCTCAGGAACGTCGTCAGGAGGCCGCCGATGACGGCCGTCCAGATGCCGGCGATCGGCGGGAACTCGCTCGCCCTGGCGATGCCCAGGCAGAGCGGCATGGCGATCAGGAAGACGAGGAACCCGGAGAGCAGGTCGAACTTCAGGTTCGGCCCGAAGCCCGGGGTCAGCGGCGGGACGGCCGCCGTGGGGGCGGGGTGATCGGCCATCGGGGGCGGACCCTCGGGGGGCGGGCGGCGGCGGGGGGCGGCCCCGGGGAGAGGTGTGGGGCCGCCGCGGGGGGCTAACGCAACGCGGGTGCCAACCCGCCGCGATTGCGCGAACGCCCGGGAATCCAGGCCCCGGACGCCCGCCGGCCCGCCGCGGGGCCGGCCGCCGCTGCACGGCCGTCATTCACCCTGGTCGTCGTCCGACCAGACGGACCGGCCGATGTTGATGCCGAGGGCCCGAATCTTCGTCCGCAGCGACCCCCGGGTGATGCCCAGGATGCGGGCCGCCTGAACCTGGTTCCCGCCCGTGTGCCTCAGCACCCGCACGAGCACCTCCCGCTCCATCCGCTCCAGCGACTCGTCGTACAACTGCACCGTCCCGGCCCCCAGCCGCTCGGCCACGAACTTGTCCCAGTTGAACTCGCCGCCGGTGGCCTCGGCGGGGGGGGGGGGGGGGGCCCCCGAAATATTAACAACCGCGGGGGGGGGGGCCCAAAAAAAAAGGGGGGTGGGCCCCCCCCCCCCCCGGTGGACC
>JANPKP010000590.1:0-7236 GCA_031426095.1 Gemmataceae bacterium | reverse complement strand
CCCCCGCGGCCGCCTGGCCCCGTCGCCGACCGGCGCGCCGCACGTCGGGCACGCCCGCACGTACCTCGCCGCGTGGCTCGCCGCCCGCTCCGGCGGCGTCTCCGTGGGGCTCCGCGTCGAGGACATCGACTCGCCCCGCGTGAAGGCCGGGGCCGCCGAGCAGGCGGCCGCCGACCTCCGCTGGCTCGGCCTCGACTGGGACGGCGAACCCGTCGTGCAGACTTCGCGGCTGCCGCTCTACGAACGGGCGCTGGAGGCGTTGAAGCGGCAGGAACTCGTTTACCCCTGCACCTGCACCCGCTCGGACGTGGCGGCCGCCGCCAGCGCCCCGCACGCCGACCACGAGGGGCCGGTCTACCCCGGGACGTGCCGCGGCCGCACCGCCGCCGACGCGGTCCCGCTGGCCGCCGCCGGCCGGCCGTTCGCCTGGCGGTTCCGCGTGGCCGACTCGCCGGCGTTCACCGACCTTTACCTCGGCGACGTGCGGATCGACCTGACCGAAGTGGGCGGCGACTTCGTGGTGTGGAAGGCGGCCGGCACGCCGGCGTACCAGCTCGCCGTGGTGGTGGACGACGCCGACATGGGGGTCACGGAAGTGGTGCGGGGCGACGACCTGGTGCCGTCCACCCCGCGGCAACTGTTGCTCTACCGGGCGCTCGGGGCGACGCCGCCGCGGTTCGCCCACGTCCCGCTCGTGGTCGGCGAGGACGGCCGGCGGCTGGCCAAGCGGCACGGCGACACCCGACTCGCGGCGCTGCGGACGGCGGGCGTGACGCCGGCGGCGGTGGTGGGCTTGCTGGCGTGGTCGTGCGGGTGGGCGGACGGGCCGACGCCGGCGACGCCGCGGGAGTTGCTGCCGCGGTTCCGGCTGGGGGCGATCCCGCGGGGGCCGTTCGTGCTGACGCGGGCCGCCCTGCGGGGCATCGGGTACGCGGCGTGACGCGCCGCGGGGCCTCCGTTTAGCGCCGCGACCCGCGGTCGCGGCCCTAAACGAACATGCCCATCCCCGCCACTCACTTCACTACGAGCAGTACCATCGAGACGGGCTGCTTCACGTCGACGGCCTGCAGGTCGGCGTACCCCTCGAAGGGCATCTCCAGGCCGGCCAGGATCGCCTTCGCCGGGTCGGCCGGGTCGGCGGCGAGCACCCACAGGCTGTTCTTCGTGCGGGACGGCACCTGCTGCACGTCCGCCCCCTTGTCCACGCTGAAGGCCCCGACCGGGCCGAACGGGCGGTTGGCCACCAGCCCCACGCCCTCGTCGTCGAACGCCACCGACTTGCCGTCGGCCGTGGTGACCACCGCGACCACCGACGACGCCCACCCGGCGGCGGCCGGCTCCCCGGCGGCGGCCGGCCAGCGGGCGACCGCCGGGACTTTCTCGCCGCCCTTGTACCGCAGCACCACCCGCTCCGACTTGGCCCCGAGCGTCTCGCCGACCAGGACCACCCGGGCCTCGGCGTCGCCGATGCCGAGGGCGAGCGGCTTCACCACCCCGCCGAGGTCGAGTTCGCCCCGCACGGCCGCCCCGGCCCCGATGGCGATGCGGAAGAGGGTGCCGCCGGCCACGACGCCGACCGTCCCGCGGCCCGGATCGACGGCGACCCCGGCCCCGTCGACGACCTTGAAGGCCGGCCCCTTGGGCACCCACTCGCCGACCATCTTCCGGGCCTCGTAGTCCCAGACGTGGACGGCCCCGGCCGGGGTGACGGTGGCCACCAGCGGCCCCTTCGCCCCGAAGTACAGGGCCGCCGCCCCGGCCGCCTTGTGCGGGGCGAGCGACGGGTCGGACGCGAACAGGTCCCACGGCTCGCCCTTCTTCTCCTTGTCGGCCACGTCCCACACCGTGAGCTTGCCGTCGACGAGGGCGGCGAAGCGGGTGGCGTCGGGCGACAGGTCGTAGAGGCGGGGGCCGGCCCGGCCGTCGCCATCGAACTCGATCTTGGAGTCGGACACGCCGGCGAAGTAGCGTTCGAAGGCAAGCTTCTCGTTCTTCCCGCTGCCGCCCGTGCGGAAGACGACGGCGACCCGCTCCTGGTCGGCGTCCGGCGGGAAGACCTTGAGGACGTTCTTGGCCGCCGCCTCGACCGGCACCCGCGTCCCCGGCTTGCCGCCGGGGGCGACCTTGGCGAGCGGCTTGGGGGCGAAGGTGAACGGCACGCCCTTCGGGAGCGGGATCGGCGGCCCGGTGGGGTCGGCGGCCGCGGGAACCTTCGCCACGCCGGGGGCACCGGGGGGCGCGGCCGGCGGCGCCTTCCCGTCGTCGGGCTTGCCGGCGGGGGGGGTGCCGCCCTTCTTGGCCTGCTGCTTGGCCTTCTTCTTGGCCTCCTCGGCCGCCTGCTCCTCCTCCAGCGCCTTCTGGGTGGCGGCGGCCGTGGCCGCGGCCTCCGCCTTCGCCTTGTCCTCGACCTCCTTCTTGGCGGCCGCCACCGCCTCGTCCTTCTTCTTCTTGTTGGTCACGACCACCACGGCCACGACGACCAGCAGGATGGCCACCACCCCGAGCCCGCCGGCGAAGAGGAGGGTCTTCTTTCCCGCCCCCTTCTCGGCCTCGGCCCCGCGGTACGCCGGCCGGTCCCCGTCGTCGGCCGGCTCCGCGGCGGCGGCGGCCCCCTTGCGGCCGCGGGCCGGGGCCTTCGCCGGGGGCAGCCCCTTCTCCTTGTGCGACGACTTGGTCGGGGCCGCGACCGGGGCGTGCCCGCCGGAGAAGGCGAACGGGTCGCCGCCACGGGCGGGGGCGGGCGCGTCGTCCTCGTCGGGCGTCGGTTCGGGCTCGGGCGGGCGGGCCTTCTTCGCCGCCGGGGCCGGCTTGGCCTTCGCCTTCGGCGGCGGCAGCGGGGTCGGGTCGGGCTCGTCGTCCGGCCCCGGCTCCGGGTCGCCGCCGAACGCGAACGGGTCGCCGGCCGCGGGCACGGGGGCCCGCTTCGGCGTCGCCGCCTTGACCGGGGCCGGCGGCGGCACGGGGGCCATCTTCGGGCGGGACGCGGCCTTCGCGGGCCGCGGCTCCTCGGCGGCCGGGGCGTCGAACGCGAACGGGTCGCCGGCCGGCACCGGGGCCGGGGCCGCCTTGGGCGGCTTCACCACCGGGGCGTCGATGGCCGAGAGCATCTGCGACTCGCCGACCGAGTCGGGGGCCGGCCCGGGGAGGGCGAACGACGTGTTGCAGCCCTTACAGCGGGCCTTCTTGCCGGCCATGGCGTCCGGCGCTTTGAGGGTGGCCTTGCACCCGGGGCACGCGACTTCGATCGGCATAGCGAACGCCTCAGATGTGGGCGCGAGAGACTGCGTGAAGGTACGATGAGAGTGTTACGGTACACGACCCGCTGGGCGGACGCAACGACCAACCCGCGACCAGGAGACAGGAGTCAGGGGACAGGTGCCAGAAAGACAAAAGAGAGGCCAGTACCAAGCGACGCTTTCCGGCTCCTGTCCCCTGATTCCTGTCTCCTGGTTCTCATTCCCGCCCGAAGTACGCCGCCGGGTTGCGGGCCCACTGGGGCGGCACCCGGTCGGCCGGGCGGTCGCCGGCCAGCTCGACCGTCACGCCCAGGAGCGACCGCCCGGGGCGGCCCTTCTGCATGTCGTGCATGTCGCCCCACCACGTCCCCACGGCCGTCACGTCGAAGCGGTCGAACGCCCCGGCCGCCGGCTTCCACCGGAGGTCGCCGACGAGCCGGACCTCGAACCCCCGGTCGGCCTTCGCCGGGTTGGCGTCGGTCGCCAGCAGCACCTCGCCGTCGAGCTTCAGGTCGATGCCGTCGGGCGTGACGGCCGCCACCCGCAGCGTCATGCGGGAGAGCCGCACCTGGTCCGGTTGCCAGTCCGGCGGCTCGCCCCGGGTGTTGTCGATCAGGTGGAAGCGGGCGAGCCGCGTGGCGACGGCCTTCGGCACCGGGTAGCGGGAGCCGACCTCGGCCCTCGCGGGGGCCATCGCCTTCACCTCGTCGGCGGTGAGCCAGAGGTGGTCGCGGGCCGCCTTGTCGCCGCCGAACGCCTCGCACTTGCCCTTGCGGTAGCCGCCGGGGCCGTAGTCGAGGATGCGGGTGAAGACGCTCGCCACCAGCCCCCCCTCCGGCGGGACGCGGGCGAACTGGGGGTCGAGCGGCCCGTGCTCGGGCACGCTGACCGCCCCCGGGCGGGTGCGGGCCGCCGGCAGCTGGCGGAACTTCGCCAGGGCGTCGCGGATCGTCTGCCGGGTGGCGTCGACCTGCTGCGAGGCGTTCTTGAACCCGAGCAGTTGGCCGTCGGCCGTGAACAGGTACATGCCCTGGTGGGTGTGGGCCTTCGTGCCGGCCCGCGGCCCCTGGTCGGTCAGCTTCTTGAAGAACAGCCCCTCGGCGTCGGTCCGGCGGCGCTGGTACCAGTCGTCCCCCGCGACGGGGACGAACTCCTTGGTGGCGAGGCGGATGATCTCGGGATCGGCGAAGGCGGACGCACGGCCCACCACGACGTTGTTTCACCCGCACCCGAGCGGGTGCCCGTCCATCTCCCAGAGCAGGAGCGGCTTCCCCGCGGCGGCCGCCTTCGTGCGGGCGTCCCACAGGTTCGTCTCCCACGGGATCGACGCGAACGGGTCTTCCCCGTCACTCGGCCGGACGGCGGCCCGCAGGACGGCCACGTCCCGCTCCGCGAGCGGCGGGGCGGAGACGGCGAGCCGAACGGGGGCGAGCAGGTAGGCGGCGGCGGCCATCGCGGCGGCCGCCCCGCCGATCACGGCGCGACGCATGGGGGCATCCTCGGACGGGGCGTGGGGTCAGGGGGAATCATACCACATCGCGGCGGGCGGGGTTATGATGGGGTCGAACCCGACGGAGGCCGGACATGGGCGAGCCGTACCTGACGATGGCCGAGATCGAGAAGCGGTATCCGAACGAGTGGGTGCTGATCGAGAAGCCACGGAAGCAGCGGAAGCCACTCAAGGTGTTGGGAGGGCACGTCATTTTCCACACCACGGACCGGGATGACCTCGACCGCCGTTTGGTCGACTTGCCGCGAGAGGTGGGCGACATCGCGGTCTTCTTCATGGGCGATCCGGCACCGGACGAGGTCTGGATGCTCAACGCATGAGCACCCACTTCGACCCGAAAGGCCGGGCGGTCGTCGTCGAGGCCGAACTGATTGGGCCGGCCCGCACGATTGCGGTCAAGATGGCCCTCGACACCGGGGCGACCCTGACGTCCGTGCGGCCGAGGTTTCTACGGGCGGCCGGCTACGACCCGGCGCGGGCCGACCGCCTCGTGACGATGCGATCCGCGACCGGGGAAGCACTGGTGCCGGAGATACCGGTCTCGCGGTTCGAAGTCCTCGACCGCACGCAAACCCGCTTCCCAATCATCGCGCACGAGTTACCCCGCGGCGTCACCGTCGACGGCCTCCTCGGCCTCGACTTCTTCCGCGGGCTCGTCCTCACCGTCGACTTCGCCGCCGGCCGGGTGTCGCTCCGGCCGCCGCGGGCGTGGTGGCAGTTCTGGCGGTAGCGGTTGCCGTTCCCCCGCCGGCCGGTAGCATCCTCACCGTCAGCGCGTGACTGCACGCTCCCCCACCCGCTCCGCCGGAGGCGCTCCGCCATGTCGTCGATGTTCGTCGGTGAAGGTCTGGTTATCGAAGGGTCGGACCTGGACAACGTGGCCCACATCGACCTGCTCATCGGGCCGAAGGACGGGCCGGTGGGCACGGCGTTCGCCAACGCCCTCGCCAACCAGTCGCACGGGCACACCAACCTCCTCGCCGTCGTCACCCCCAACCTGCCGGCCAAGCCGGCCACGGTGATGGTCACGAAGGTGACCCTCAAGGGCGGCAAGCAGGTCATGCAGATGTTCGGCCCGGCCCAGGCGGCCGTCGCCCGGGCGGTCGTCGACAGCGTGGTCGACGGCGTCATCCCGAAGGACAAGGCCGAGGACTACGTGATCGTGTGCGGGGTGTTCATCGCCCCCACGGCCAACGACAACGCCAAGATCTACAAGAACAACTACGAGGCCGTGAAGCTGGCCGTCCGCCAGGCCATGAAGGCCCTCCCGACGATCGACGAGATCATCGCCAAGAAGGAGACCAAGCACCCGTTCGAGTGAGCGGAAATGCGGAACGCGGATTTCGGAATGCGGAATTCAACCCCGCATTCCGAACGCCCGCCACGGTTCCCGCGTTCCACTCCGCAATCCGCAATCCCCATTCCGCATTCCGAAATCGCCATGTCCGAGAAGTCCACGATCCTCGTCCAGCTCGACACCGACCCGCTCCCGAGCGTGTTCGACCGGGTGGTGGCCGTCGACGCCGGGGTGCGGCACCTGTTCTCCTACGGCGGGGTGACGCCCGCCAACGTCATGCCGCTCGTCCACGGGTGTATCTTCACCCGCGGGCCGAAGGACCTGCACCGCACCGCCGTCTTCGTCGGCGGGTCCGACGTGGCGGCCGGCGAGGCGGTGCTGGCCGAGGTGCGGAAGCACCTCCTTCCGAAGTACGGCCTCACGGTCTCGCTCCTGCTCGACTCGAACGGGGCGAACACCACGGCCGCCGCCGCCGTCAAGGCCGCCGGCCGGCACCTCGACCTCACGAACACGCCGTCCCTCGTCCTCGGCGGCACCGGCCCCGTGGGGCAGCGGGTGGCCCGCCTCCTGGCCCGGCTCGGCGGGCACGTCCGCGTCGGGTCGCGGGTCGTGGACCGGGCCGAGGCGGTGTGCGCCGAGGTCCGCACGCGGGTGCCGGGGGCGAAGGTGGAGGCCGTGAGCGTGGCGACCGCGGCCGACGGCCCGAAGGCGCTGGAGGGCCGCCACCTCGTGGTCGCCGCCGGCACCACGGGCACGGTGCTGCTCCCGAAGAAGGTGCGGGACACTTGCAAGGTGTTGCAGATGGCCATCGACCTGAACGGGGTGCCGCCGGCCGGGATCGAGGGCGTGGAACCGTCCGACAAGGCGGCCGCCCGCGACGGCCTGACGTGCTACGGGGCGCTCGGCGTCGGCGGCATGAAGATGAAGGTCCACCGGGCGGCCGTGGCCAAGCTGTTCGAGAGCAACGCCCTCGTGATGGACGCCGAGGAAGTCTACGAGCTGGCGATGACGCTGGGGTGAGCGGGAGCCTCGAACCCCCGGATCGGGTGGCACGGGCGGCTCGCCCGCCCGTGTCGGGGGCCATGAAGACGCCCGGTCTTGTGGCCCGGGCTTCCAAGCCCGGGGTCGTGGACCAGCCCGGGCAAGGATGCCCGGGCCACAAGACATTCGCCCCGGGTTCGCCCCGACACGGG
>JANPKP010000589.1:0-2704 GCA_031426095.1 Gemmataceae bacterium | reverse complement strand
AGTTCGAGCAACTGACGCCGGCCGGCGCCGATCCGGTCGAGTGGGCGGGCCGGCTGCGGGCCATCGCCGACACGCTGACGGAGACGTGCCGGGCGGTCGATCCGTCGAGTACGGAGGAGACGATCCAGCGGGCCCACGCGGCGGCCGACGTGGTCGAGGGCGAGGAACACGCGACGGCGGTGGTAGCGACGGACGTGGCGGCCCCACCGGCCCACCCCGCGGAGTCGACGGCGGAGGAAGAAGCGTTCGGGTCGGGGCTCGTGGATTGAAGTGGGCTACTTCTTTGGCTTCCCCGGCGGTTTCTTCACCGGCGCAGGTGGCGGCGGTGACTGGACTTTGGGTGTCGGCGTCGGCAACACGACGGGCGGAGTCGCGGGCACGGCCCCGGCCGGCGGCGGACCCACAACGAAGCCGAGCGGCTTGAGGGCGTCGGCAAGCTTCGCCGCCTCCGCGAACGCGGCCGCCGAATCGACCCGGGCGAGGGCGATGGCCGAGTACCAGAACTTCTGCCGGTCGCGGGGGGAGAGGGTGTCCGGGTCGGCCCCGAGTTCGCGGACGAGTTCCGTCTCGTAGCGGAGGACTCGGAGCCACTCGGCGAGTTCCCGCCACGTCACCCCGGTGGCGACGACGGTGCCGTCCGGGCGGGCGACCGTGCGGCCGATGGCGACGTGGAACACGCCCCGCATGCGGCCCTTCGCCAGCCCTTTCTGACGGATCACGTCGAGCAGGTCACGTAGCCCGTCCATGCCCTGACTCTCCGGCGCTGCTGGGACAATGGCACGCGACCCGTCGGCCCGAACGGGCGTCTCCGCCCCGCGGTCATCTGCCGGATTGTATTCTTCCCATTTTACCAGAATGTTCCCGCTCCTCCATCCTGACAACTTTCTATTCCTTCGACCGGGGAGCGTTCGCGGGTTGAGAGCCACCCGTCATTCGGAAAGGAACCTCAAACCGCGGGGCCGGTTGTGACCGATCCGCCGGCGGAGAGTGCGTCTGTCAAAGCCCGGGCTGCCGCCCGAGGGTCGGTCGCTCGGGCGATAGCGGCCCCGACGGCGACTCGCCTCGCACCCGCAGACACGGCCGCCGCGACGGTTTCGAGGCCGATCCCGCCGAGGGCGAACGCCGGCAGGGTGGTCTCGGCCGCCGCATCCCGGATGAACCGGAGGCCCGGGAAGTGGTCGAAGGACTTGGTCCGCGAGGGGAAGGTCGGGCCGACGCCGAGGTAGTCGGCCCCGTCGAGGACCGCTTGCCGGACTTGATCCACCGAATGTGTGCTGACTCCGATCAAAGTGTCCGGGCCGACGACACGGCGGGCGTCGGCGACGGGCATGTCGTCCTGCCCGAGGTGGACCCCATCGGCCCCGACGAGGCGGGCAACGTCCGGGCGGTCGTTCACCACGAACAGAACGCCGGCCCGCTCCGTCCACCCCCGCACGTCCCGGGCCCGTTCGATCAGAACCCGGTCGGTCAAACTCTTCTCGCGGAGTTGGACGACATCGGCCCCGCCGGCGGCCGCCTGCTCGATGGTTCGCTCCAGCGACGCCGCGCACTCGGCCGCACTCACGAGGACGTAGAGTGTCGCCCCGGCCAACCGGTCGCGGGCGTCGGCCCCGCGGACGACGGCCCGTTCGAGGGTGTAAGCCCGGTAGCGGAGCCGTTCGACGCCGGCCGCGAACTCCGGCGTGAGGAGCTTGCCGAACTCCTCGACGCTGCGGAGCGATTCCTCCAGCCGCTTGAGGTTCACGGCCGCCACCTCCCGCGGCGACGAGCGGGCGTACTCGGCGGCCCCGACGAGACTCGTGCCCACGTCGCCTGTCGTGTCCCGGGCCGCGAGCAGGAGGCCGGCCGGGAGCGTCGCCGTGAGGGCGGCGAGGTCGTGGCGTAGGGCTTTGAACTGTCCGGTCAGCAAGGCGTCGTCGAGGACGAAGCGGCAGTAGTCGTCCAGTACCCGGAGCGACTCGCGGGCGCGGTTCAGGTTGGCGTCGATCACGCGGGCCGCGGCGAAGTGGTCCCCGCCTACGGCGGCCGCGACGGGTTCGTCGTGGGAGGCGTGTGTCATCGCGGCGGGCGTTTCGGCGGGGCCGGCGAGCGAGCGTTCGAGGTCGTCGGCCCACAAGCCGAGGTCGGCGGCCGAGGCCCCGAACGCGGGGGCGGACCGCAATACGGCGAGGAGAAAAACGTCGGACGTGAACACCGGGTCGGCCCGGTGGGCGAGCGACCACTCACGGGCGGCGGCGAACAGGGTACGGACGTGCGGTGGCGGGGCTGCGGCGGGTGGGAGGGCTTCGAGGCCCGCCCTCACGGCGTCGAGCGACACCCCCCGGGCTTCGAGGAAGACGGCCGGCCGGCCCTCGTCGTCGGCGAGCAATTCGAGGGCGAGGTGGGCGAGCGGGAGGAGGTCGCCGCCGCCGGCCCGCCGCCGGGCCGCCTCCACCGCCCGCTCGACCGCCGGACTCATGTCACTCATGGGATTTGGCCCTTCCACGCATGGAACCCTCCTTACCAGTTTAGAACCGATCACTGCGTGCGGCGGGGGACCGCGAGGTGCCATAATGTCGGGCGTCCGCTGCAATCGTCACAGGCGGTCGGCCGCGTGCCACGCCGCCGCGAACGGGGGAGGTTGGCGTGCGGGTCGGCTCGCGGGGCGGCCGATGGAGGTGGCACGTCACCGCGAATCGCACCGTCCGCACCGACGAAGGCCCGC
>JANPKP010000588.1:0-2078 GCA_031426095.1 Gemmataceae bacterium | reverse complement strand
GGGGAGCCTCGATGCCGAGGCGGATCTTGCCGCGGTCGATGTCCACGACCGTGATACAGATGTTGTCCCCGATGAAGATCTTCTCTCCGAGTTTCCGGCTCAGGACCAACATGTCGCTACCCTCCGTTGTGCGCCAGTCGTTGTGCGGTCGATGCCGAAACTTACCCCACGATTACTCCGCCGCCACTCCGGCGGCGGAAACTGCCCCCCCAACTTCCCCCGATTGCGAGCGCACGGCCCTCACAACGGGCGCACGCCACACTTGTTTGGCACCGCGGGCGGGCGTCGCAACCCGTTCCCCCGCGCAAGCTAAGGCCGGGCCGGCCCGGGGGGCGCTTCCTCCCCCGAACCGGCCCGGCCCGTGGGGCGAACGTGGTCGTTCGCCCACCTAGCATTACGCCGCCGGCATCGCGTTCTTACCGAGAACGTCCGCCACCGCCCGGCCGGCGTGGTGGACGGCCGCCGGGACGACCGGGTTCTTCCGCAGGAACTCCAGCGGCCGGGCGTCGCCGGCGTGGCGGGCATCGGCCGGGTGGAAGAGGGCCTGCTTCATCCGGGCCCGCAGCTCGATCACGGCCAGCTTCTCCGGGGTGCCGGGGGCGGCCGTGGTCGGGATCGGGGGGAGCGGGGCGTTGCCGCTGAAGTTGCCGACCCCCCGGCGGGCGTACTTCGAGGTGGACGGGAACTTGTCCTTCACGCCGGGGGTGTAGTAGCAGCTCCAGCAGAGCCCGCGGGGGCGGTTGACCTTCGACCGGTTGCAGTGGCGGCAGACCTGGACCTGGCACATGGGCGGGCCTCTTCACTTGTAGCGGCTAAGGGTGGGGATTGATTCACCGGTCGTCATTCCGCCGGCCCGGGCGGGGGCCGGCGGGTCGCCGATCACGCGGCGGCGGTGGTGCTGTCGGGGCGGCCGACCCGCCCGGACGCGGGGGCCTCGACCGGGAGGCGGTCGGCGAGGGCGAACTCGACCTCGCCGAGCAGGTCGCGGCGGACCTCCTCGCGGGCCGTGTCGTCGAACCAGTTGAGGAACCACCGGCAGGCGGCGGGCTCGCCGAGCCGCTGGTCGGCCTCGAAGCAGGCGCGGGCGAAGAACTCCTCGACCTCGCCGACGGTCTCGAGCCCCTCGCCCTGCCAGCCGCAGAACCCGAGGGCGCAGGCGGCCTCGACCGGCCAGTCCTGCACGCACATCAGCGGCGGCGGGGTGGTGGTGCTGCCCTGGGTGAGCCGGGGGTCGTCGGCCCGGAGGGCGTCGCGGAGCGACTCCAGCCCGGCCGTGGAGAGGACCGGCACGAACCCGTCCCGCCAAACCTGACGCCAGCTTTCCATGACTCGCCCTCCGTCCAGATGTCCGTCCCGCGTCGCACCCCGCCGGCCGCTCGAACTCCTCAGTAGCGGTCGACACATTTATATATACGGCTGTCCACTATCCCTGTCAATAAGGAATGGGCGGAATTATCGGTTTTCGACCCGCAGGAGCCCGGGATACTGGGGCGAGGTGGGATTGACAGACGTTGTTAGCGTGCGATGTGCTCTATTAGTGCGCTTTTCTAGACGGGATAAAGGGAGTCGTTTGTCGGTTTCGCTCTGGAGTTCAACAAGGTGGGGGTGGTGAAACCGCTGGTGGGTCGGTGGTCGGCCGCGTTCAGTCGAGCCACTCTGACGATAAAGCACCGCCCGATCACGTCACGCGCCGCGGCGTGCGGAGCCCGCTGGACACCCGCCCGGCGCAGGACCCGCGTTACAGAGCATCTGAAAACTACCTGAGCGGTGGCAGCCGCCTGAGCATCAGGTGGATCATGGCGACCCGAATCATGGCCTCGCTCGTCTCAGTCAGGGCTTCGTAATCCTTCCCGAGCCGGCGGTACGACACCAGCCACCCGAACGTCCGCTCGACCACCCACCGCCGCGGGTGGATCTTGAACCCCGTGGGGGCCGTCGCCGTGGCCGTCACCCGCCAGTACAGGTGCCGCCGGACCCCGTCGATGAACCGCCGGCGGAACCCGCTATCGGCGATCACCTCCCGCACCCGCGGGAGCCGGTCGTGGAACTTTCGGAGCAGCCACCGGCCGCCGTCCCGG
>JANPKP010000587.1:0-3484 GCA_031426095.1 Gemmataceae bacterium | reverse complement strand
CGACCAGCACGCCGAGGACGCGCCGCTCGACCGGCGGGAGCGGCTGCCAGGCTTCCGGCTCGGGGGCGGCGTCGGACATGCGGCGGACTCCGTGCGGGGAACGAAACGACAAAGCCCACCCGCTACAGCGGGTGGGCTTTATGTTACGGACCACCCCTTATCTCGACGCCCGACCCGTGGCGTCCGGGAAGCGCGTCGGGTCGGCCACCACCGGGTCGACCGGGTCGCCCTGGAGCGCCTTCAGGAACAGCACCAGGTCCGCCTTCTCGGCGTCGGTGAGGTTCAGCTTCAAGGGGATGATCGGCTTCCGCGACGGGCCGAACGTGGCCACCGCCGGGTCGACCGGCTGGCCGGCGGCGCGGGCCTTGAGGTACGCCGCCTCGGCCGCCGTGTCCCGCATCTTCTCGCTCAGGAACGGGTTCGCGTTCCCGCCGCGGTTGTAGAAGTCGATCACCTGTTCCAGCGTCGTCTCGTCGCCGCTGTGCATGTACGGGGCGCTCGACAGCAGGGCCCGCAGCCCCGGCGTCTTGAACGCCCCGACGAGGTTGGCGTCCTTGTGCCCGGTCGGCAGGGCGGCGTACCGGCCGAACTCGGCCCGCGGCAGTTCGCCGTTCACCACGCCGACGCCGAGGTTGTGGAAGCCCCCGTCCGAGTAGGTGTCGCCGACGTGGCAGTTCGTGCAGCGGGCCTTGCCGAAGAGGAGCGTCCGCCCGTTTAGCAGCCGGCCGCCGACCTCGCCGGCCTTCGCCGCGTCCCTCTCGGGGTCGAGGCCGAGGGCGGCGAGGGCGTTCGCGTCCTTCGCGGCGAAGGCGTCCTTCAACGCCGCCTCGTAGTCGGCCGCCGTCAGCTCGAACTTCCCGGTCTCCTCGTCGGCCACCCGCTTCCGCATCCGGGCCTCGGCCTTGTCGTGGAGGGCGTTGCCGACCAGCACCGTCCGCTCGAAGGCGGCGATGGCCTTCGCCGCCGAGTCGCGGGTCGGGGCGGTGCCGAACGCCCGCTCGAACGCCCGCACCCACTCGGGGCTGGCCCGCAGCCGCTCCACGGCCTCCTCCCAGGCGTCCGGCTCCGGTCCGCCGGCCGCCCGGGCGGCGGGGCCGAACATCTCCTTCGGGTTGCCGACCGGCCCCTGGGCCTGCTCTTCGAGCGACGCCGCCCGCCCGTCCCAGAACTGGAGGCGGTTGTACGCGCTGTTCACCACCGTCGGCGAGTTCACCCCGCCGAGCATGCCGCGGATGCCGCTCGACGTGCGGGCCCCGTCCGACCAGCCCTTGCCCGGCTGGTGGCACGACGAGCACGACACCGAGTTGTCGGACGACAGCCCGGTGTGGAAGTAGAGCTGCTTGCCGAGCGACCACTTGGCGAGGGTGATGGGGTTCTCGGCCGGCACCGGCGGGGCGGCCGTCAGCCCGAGCGGCACCTTGATCTTCACCACCTTCCGCGTGAGCTTCTCGCCGGTCGCGGGGTCAATCGCTTCCTCGGTCGCGTCGTTCCAGTACTGGGGCAGGGCGGCCCACCCGGGTTGATTCTTGGTGACGAACGTGACCGGCACCACGTCCTTGAACGGCGTCAGCAGCGCCTCGTTCGGCAGCAGTTCAACGGTCGAGGGCTTGGCCGGGTGCGGGTTGGTGGCCGGGTTCACGAGCGGCGGCACGGCCGTCGGCTGGGCGAACGACAGGCCGGCGACCGCCAGCAGGACCGCCGCGACGGCGGCACGGGGGCGGGGCATGAGGGAGGCTCCTTCGGAGACGTGATCGGGGGTGGGCTGTGAAGCTATGGTAGGTCGGCATGGTGCGGTGGGACAATGCCGTGAGGGCACGAGGCTGCGAAACCCGGCTCACCTCTCAACCCGCTCGAACACCATGAGGACATTGTCGCTCGTCGGCGTGAAGTCGATCGGACGGTCAGCCTCGCCGTAGGCCGTGCAGATCGTCAGAGTCGTCTTCTGTTTTTTCCACGTGCCCGAAGTCTTCTCCACTTTCCAAATGCCCTTGGACGGCGGGTAAGTGACACCGTCGACGACTCGCCATGAGTCAATCGTTGCGGGTATTTTCGAGGCATCGCTCTTGTAGCTGAAAGTGTTCTCGACGGCGTCCTTCTTCATCGTCCATTTGCCGCCTGCGAGGATAGCGCGAAGGTCACCATCGACCCGCGGGCCACCCTGATACCAAATCGCTGTGGCAGCCCATTCGCCGTCCAAGCTTTCGTCCGTCGGCTTCGGATTGTCGGCGCACGCGGATATGCAAAGGACCACGCTGGCTGTGAGCGATATCCCGACAGCTCGGAGCATGAGTGAGCCCGGATGAGTTCGTGGGCCAGCATTCTGCCGTCACGTCATCTTAAGCCGCCCCCGCACCTGCCGCCACGCTTCCCGCAGGAAGCCCCATGCGAACCCGGCGTGGATGCCGACGATCACCAGCGGGATGCGGCGGCCCACGCCCCGCGGCTGGCCCCGCGACAGCGCCACCGCCGCCCCGACCAGCACGGTCGCGTACAGGGCCACGCTCCCGGCCCAGAGCCAGCCGAGGTACGGGACGAGCAGCGAAAGCGGGCCGCCGCACACGACCCACAGCACCCACAGCGGCGGGACCAGGGCGGGCAGCGTCAGCGAGTGCGGGTGCTTGCCGGCGAGGCGGGCGCGGCCCATGCCGTAGCGGGCGAGCTGGTAGAAGAGGCCGGCGAACGACCCGCGGGGGTGGTACGCGATCTTCACGTCCGGGGAGAAGTAGCACGTCAGCCCGGCGTCGTGGACCCGCTGGTTGAATTCCACGTCCTCGCAGGCGTCGAACCGGCTGTCGAACGGGCCGACGGCGTGGAACACCTTTCGCGTGTACGCCACCGCCGTGCTCTGCGGGGTGACGAACTTGGCCTCGTCCGAGTAGATGTCCGACTCCGGGTTGTGCCCGAGCCGGCTGGCCCGCGCCGCCGACACGGCCCGCTGGAAGGCCGACGGGTTTGCCGCGTCGAGCGGCTGCGGCCGGCCGAGGCAGTCGGCCCCGCTCGTCTCGAACGCGGTGACGAGGTTGCGGAGGTAGTTCCGGTCGGGGACGTGGCAGTGGCCGTCGACCACCACGGCCACGTCCTTCGTGGAGTGCCGCAGGGCGGTGTTGCGGCCGGCGCTGCTGAAGCGGCCGGGGTTGAACACGAGGCTGAGGTTCGGGAATTCGCCCTGGAGGCGGCGGACGACGGGCACGGTGCCGTCGGTCGAGGCCCCGTCGGCGACGACGACCTCGTACCGCTCCCGGGGGAAGTCCTGGGTGAGCAGCGACCGCAGCGTCTGCTCGATCGACCGGGCCTCGTTCCGCACGGGGACGATCACGGTGACGGACGGCATGTGGGCCTCCGGTCGGGCGAACGGCGGGCGTGAGCCGGCCGGCGTGTGGTGGTGAGTGCGAGCGAGGCCGGGCGAGGCGGGGGCGGGGAGTCCCCCGGGGGGGGCGGGGCTGTGGGGGGGCAAACCGGGGGGTCAACGCCCCCCCCCGGCTAA
>JANPKP010000586.1:0-8507 GCA_031426095.1 Gemmataceae bacterium | reverse complement strand
CGTCCTTGCTGTCCTTCCAGTAGATCGCCAGGAACTCGGCCACGTCGTCCGGCCGCGCGAACACCTTCGCGGCGACCGCGCCGAACTCGGCCCGGCCTTCCTGGGTGCGCAGCAGTTCGCGGGCGAGCAGGAGCGGGGTGTGCCGCAGCTTCATGTCGACCTTGGCCCGGACGGCGAGCCCCGCGACCTCGGCGGCCGGGACCTGCTTCACCAGGGCGGCGATGCGCTGGCCGATGGACTGCCCGTCCTCGTAGTGCTCGTCCTCCCACAGCAGGCAGGACATGACGGAGCGCTCGAGCTGGGCGAGCGGGGCGATCCGCCGGGCCCGGGCCCAGCCCTTCCCGAGCACCGCCGTTGACGGTCACGACTCTGCCCAACCGGGGTGGCCGGCCGCCACCCTACACGCAATGCGTCCGAACGCCGTGTCGGTGCCAGGACCCGGTCACCCGGCCGCTGTTCGGCGCGTAGACCGAGTTCCCAGGGTGGCAAGCACGCCGAACCGGCGGGTGTCAGCCGACACGCCAAGGCCGGATTATCCGCCGAACGCATCGCCGCCGCAACGAGTGCGGCTGGTTTCCCGGCTGTGGCTCTGCTCACCCAGCGAAATTTTAGTGACGGCCGGTGCGCTCCGCGATCGGCGACTTCGTGTGCATGCGGCAGGGTGAAGGGCCGGAAAATCGGCACCTGCGGCAGTGACTCGCAGCGCCTTAGCCCGAGACAAATGTCTCGTCGGGTCGAATAAGTCCGAACCGGTACTGTCGCAGGAATCCCTGGGTGGCCGCGGTCGCAACCGCATCCGGCCTCAAAGGACTGCGCCTCGTTCGTACCCCGAGGGAGTGACCCGCGGTGGCGTCAGTCGTAAAGACCGGGAGGAGCGGGGCGAGGCCGGTACCGGAACTGCAACCGGGCGGGAGGGGCACGGTGACAGGGCTCCGCACACTCAAGGTTGTCCGTCCAAAACGGCCGTTGCGGCCGTTAACCGATTGTGCTGCTTCAGCGGACTGACACCACGCAAGACCATCTGTTTTCGACCGAGAACAACGATCATGTCCGTTTTTCCAGCTTCCGCTGCTTGCGATAGTCGCTGGGGGTGATGCCGACTTCGCGGCGGAAGACGACGTATAGTTGCTGAATGTCGCCGAACCCGACGTCGCGGGCGATTTCGGCGAGCGGACGTTGGCTCTGGGTTAATTCGCGTTTGGCCCGCTCGATGCGGACGCGGCGGATCTCGGTGGCCACCGGCCGGTCCAGGACCCGCCGAAAGTAGTTTTGCAGCGTCCGCGTCTCGGCCCCCACCGCTTCGGCCACCTCGTCCGGGCCGATGCGGCGATGGCTGTTCGCCGAGATGAACACGAGCGCGGCCGCCACGAGTTTGTCGTCCACCGCGAAGAAGTCGGTCGATTCCCGCACGACGAGGCCTTGCGGCGGCATCAGGGTCGGCTCCGCGGGCGGCGGCTCGCCGTCCATCAGGCGGTCGAGGAGTCGGGCGGCCTCGAGGCCGATCCGCTCGTAACCCATTTCCACGCTTGTGAGCGACGGCCGCGGGTACTCGCACAGGGTCTCCTGGTTCTGACCCGCGATGATCGCCACGTCCTCCGGGACACGCCAACCCCGGTCGTGGCCCAACTGCACCACCAGCCGGCCGACGGCTTCCTGCCCGACGTAGACGCCGATGGGCGGCGTCCAGGGCCGCATCCACCGCTCGATGATCCGCTTGGTCTTGCGCCAGTGGGCGAGGTCCTGCTCGGGTCGCTGTGGAATCAATGCCGAATCCAGTGTGAACCCGGCCTGACGGGCCATGCGGTCGAATTCCGTCACGGCGAGCTCTTCCGTGCGGTTCTGAGGCGACGTCAGCGTGGCGAAGTTGCGGAAACCCCGGGCCAGAAAATGCTCGGCGCAGAGTCGGCCGACGTCCGTGCCGTCCGGGTAGACCCCCGGCACGAGATGCCGGTTCCTCAAGCTAGGAAAGACGTTCACTAAGGGGATCCCACACTTGGCCGCGATCTGGACCAGTTGCGGGTTCGCCCGGGCGACGATGCCATCGTACGGGACGGACTGGCCCCGCCGGGCGCGGACCGTGATGTGCGCGAATTCGTCGATGATGGAATGCCAGCCGTGGGCCTCGGCGTACTGCTGCATCCCGGCAAAAATCGCCGCATGACGCTTGTACGGCCATGCCAGGTCGAGCATGACGCCGACGCGGCGGCGGGTTCCGTTCAAGGTACCATTCCCAAAAAGACTAGTGATTTACACGGAAATGATAAGCGAGCCAGATAAGCTGTGGTCTATAAATCACGCGGGCTCTCCACCCCGGCATCGAAAATCGTCACCCGATCGACGACCGCTCATTCGTTTCTATCCCGGGGAACTGTTAATGACATCGCGATTCGCCCGCATGCTGGCCGCATTCGCCATCGTCTCGTCGCTGGCCCCCGCCGCCAGGGCCCAGACGACGTACTACTGGGATAACAACGGCACCACCGCCGGCTTCGGCACCGCTGCGGGTACCTGGGCCGCACCGACCACCGGCAGTACTACGCAAGGGTGGAGCACGAGCGCCACTGGGGCACTGCTTCCAGGAAGCGTCACAACTGGCACGCCCGACACCCTGAACTTCGGCAACGGCGCGACCGGTTTGGCGGCCGGCACGATCACCGTTTCGGGCACCGTGTCTTCGGGCAATATCACCTTCGCGCCCGGTTCGGGAGCCATCGTATTATCAGGCGGTAGCATCGCTCTGGCCGCAGTTCAAACCACCACGGTCAACAACGCGAGCAGCACCATCGGCTCAGTCCTGGCAGGCGCGGGTACCAGTTTCACAAAGGCTGGCACCGGCTTTCTGATTCTCACCGGTGCAAATAGCTACACCGGTCCGACGATCATCAACGCAGGCACGATCAACCTCGGCGGAGGCACCGCCAACGGCTCGCTCGCTTCCACCGTTCTCACCCTGAGCGGCGGCTCGTTCAACTACACCCGCACCGGCACCAACACTCAGACCTTCACCACCACCAGCATCACCGGGGAATCGATTATCGCAGGAGTCGCGGGCAATACCTTGAACCTCGGCACCGTCTCACGCGGAACCGGCAACAGGTTCTACGATTTTTCCACCACCGGCTTGGGCATTATCGCAGCCGACACCGGGAGCAACGTCAATGGCATCATGGCCGGGTTCACCATCGGTGATTCCTGGGCGGTCGCCAACGGCACGGGCGTCGCAATCAGTGGTCTGGCTGGCGCTTCCTACACCCTGACCAGCGTGGCCGGCACCACCTCTGTCGGTTACACCAACTTGAATATCGACGTGGATAACAATGCGGGTGTTCTCGACGCCGCGATCACGGCGAATAGCCTGCGCTTCAGCGCGACTGCCGCCAATACCATAACCCTCGCGGCGGGTACCAATACTCTTTCCACGGGTGGCATCCTCGTCGGCAGCGCCGTCGGCGGCAATCTCTCCACGATCACCGGTGGAACACTCACCGGTGCCGCCAGCAAAGATCTGGTGATCATTCAGAACAACACCGCGGGCGGCCTCAGCATTTCTTCGAGTATTGTCAACACCACCCTCACATCCCTTACCAAGTCCGGCGGCGGTTTGCTCACCCTCGATGGTAACAACACCTTCACCGGCGGAGTTATCATCCACGCCGGTACCGTGGCCTTGGGCAATGCGGGCTCGCTGAACAGCGCCACACCGAATAGCGTTACTTTCGGTACCGGCAGCACCGGCACTTTGGCTTTGGCGGGCAACAGCGTCACCATCGCGAATCTTTCGACGAACGCCACCCCCGGCACGACGTTTGTACAAAACGCCAACGGTAGCAGTGTCGCCAACGCCACGCTCACCGTGGGCAACGCCTCGAACCTCAGCGGTACTTACGCGGGCACGATCCGAGACGGCACCGGCGGCGGTACGCTGGCCTTGACCAAGGCCGGTACCGGCACGCTGACCCTATCCGGCGCGAACGGCTACACCGGTGGGACTACGCTCGCCGCCGGTACCGTAACTATCTCGAATGCCAATAGTTTCGGCACGGGCAGCATCTCCGTCACGGGCAGTTCCCGAATCAATGTCACTGGCGGCATCACCTACGCGAACGCCATCAACGTCGGTGCTGCCCTGACGTTGCAGAATCCAGCCACGACTACATCCACGGCCACGTTCAGCGGTGTCCTCTCCGGCAACAACTCCATCACTCTCCCGAACAGTGGGACGAGCGGACAGCAAGGGATTCTCGCCTTCACGAACACCGCGAACACGTTTACCGGGAACGTCATCCTTTCCGCGGCCAACGCTGGGGACGAGTTCTTCACCTTCAATAGTCTCGGTGACGGTGGCAATTTCACCTTCGCCAAGAACGGCAACCGTCAAGGGATCACCTACACCGGCTCTTCGAACATCACGTTTGCCAACCGTCAGATCGTCATCGCCGCCACCATGGTCAACGGCGGCGCGACCGACCGAGCGGGAACGGACGGCAATGGCACCAATCCTGTGAGCATGTTCGCGAACGACGGCACCGGAACGGTCACTTTCAACACCGACATGGTGGTGAATAACATCTCAAGTTCATATGGTGTTTTTCATTTCGGGGGTGCCAATTCCGGCAACAACACCTTCGCTGGAAACATCAGCGATACGAGCGGAACCAGCAAGTTGGCGATCGGAAAATTCGGCACCGGCAAATGGATCCTTTCGGGAGCGAATACCTACGAGGCCATGGCCATTATCGCTACTGGGACTTTGGAGGTGCCCACCATCACTAACGCCGCGACCGCACAGCCTCTGGGGATCAATCAGGCGTTCCAATTGGGTCGTGCGAGTGGCTCTGGCACCTTGTCCTTCACCGGTGCCGCTTCCAGCACGGACAAACAAGTCTTCATTGGCTCACCTATCAACGGGGCTGGCGGAACTGGCGGGGGCAGCATATTAAGCAACGGAACAGGGGCACTGACATTCACGAATGCCACCTTCAATCCCCTCTCCACCACCTACGTCAATCCCGGCACCGGTCTCGTCACAGGAATCGCCCCTACCGTCCCCCGCACCCTGACCCTCGGCGGCACGTACGACGGGACCAGTGGTGCCAACGGAATTCAGGGCGTCATTCAAAACAACGCCTCGACTGGGCTAGTGAATCTGACGGTCTCCGGCAGTGTCTGGACCCTCTCCGGCACAAACACCTTCACCGGCGTCACCACCATTAACGGCGGCGTCCTGAGTGTGGGCACCATCGGCAACGGCGGCGTCGCTGGCAACCTGGGGCAGGCCGCCAGCGCCGCGGCCAACCTCGTCCTCGGCGGCGGCACCCTGCGATACACCGGGGCGACGGCGAGCACCAACCGCGCCCTCACCCTCACGAACTCCACCACCAGCAGCATTGATGTCTCCGACGCCGCGAACGCCCTCACCATCTCCGGCGCGGCCGCCACCTCGTCCGGCTCCCTGACCAAGATCGGCTTGGGCACCCTCATCCTCGCCGGTGCGAACGCCTACACCGGCACGACGACCGTGACGCTCGGCCGGCTGACGCTCGACATCTCGGGGGCGAAACCGAACGCCTCCCCGGTCGTGCTCAACGGCGGCACCCTGGCCGCGACCAGCGGGACGACGAACGGCTCGCAGACCGGCGGCATCCTGACGCTGTCCACCGGCTCGATCATCGACTTCGCCACGCCGGCGGGGAACACCACCCTGTCGTTCGGCAACAGCTCGGCCGCCACCTGGTCGGGCACGCTCACGATCACCGGCTACAACAGCGACGGGGCGGGCGTCGGAAACTCGCACCTGTTCGTAGGCACCGACGCCAATGGCCTGTCCTCTAGCCAGTTGAGCCAAATCACGTTCGCCGGGTTCGGCACGGGGGCGGCGATCCTGCTCAGCGGCGAGGTGGTGCCGGTGCCCGAGCCGGCGACGGCGGGGGTCCTCGCGGCGGCCGGCCTGCTGGTGTTCCGCCCCCGCCGATCCCGCAAATAGCGACCAAGGGGATTCGCTGCGTGCCGCTCGCGACCCGACAGGCGTGGAACGCTTCGAAATAATGAGGGCGACGATGGGGCGTATTTTTGTCCAGTTCGCGCTGATCGCGAGTTTCAGTTCACACGCTCCCGGTGCCGAAAAACCGACCTCGTCGTCGATCCCGGCGGACGCTCTGCGGACAATATCGACCTATTGCCAGGATTGCCACGGGGCAGCCGGCAAGGGTGGCGTAAATCTGACGGACATCGAATCGCTCAAGCTCGATACGCGGCTCGATCTGCTCAATAAGATTCAAGATCAACTCTTCTTTAAGATGATGCCGCCGGCCAAGTCCGATCAACCGGAGAAGGAGGAGGTGGCCGCGCTGGGTGAGTGGGTCCAGGCGGAACTCCGCAAGCACAACGCCTCGAAACTCGACGCCAAACTGCCCTACCCCGACGCCGGGAACTACGTCTCTCACTTCGCGCTCTTCAATGGGACGAACCGGGACAAGCCGTTCACGCCCGCCCGTCGTTGGCTCGTCAGCCCGCAAATCTTTGATGAGCGAGTCCTCGATGTCTTCGGGCTCGAGGGTAAGGAACGTGAACAGATGAAACGCTCCGGCTTCCCCGGGGTGACGAATCCGTTCGTCCTGGCCGACAACCCCGGGGTCCGCGATTACGATCTCAGCACGCTCAATGGAGCGCATCTGCTCGTCATGAAAACGAACGCGGAATGCATTTCCGCGCGTCAACTCCTACCGGCCTTAACCAAGTCTGCCAACGCCACTGCCAAGGCCAACAACCCGAAGGAGAAGGATCGCTGGGTGCCGAAGGTGACCCCGCCCGCGTTTGAGGCCGTGGTGCTGAAACAAACCGTTCCGACAGACGATGAACTCCGAGCCGCGGTGAGGACGCAGTTCGACTGCGTACTGCAGCGCCCGCCGACGGAGCCTGAACTGCAAAAGTACTTAGTTTTCAGCCGTGACGCGATCAAACTCGGTGGCAACGCCGAAGGGCTACGGCAGATGCTGATGGCCGTGCTTTTGGAATCGGAGTTCGTCTATCGCTTGGAGTTCGGGGCCGGTCCGGAAGACGAGCACGACCGGCGGAAACTTGCCCCCCGCGAGGCCGCGTTGGCCATCGCGTATGCCCTCGGCGACCGCGGCCCGGATGCCGCTCTGACCAAGGCCGCGAACGACGGGCGATTGGATTCGAAAGCCGATTACGAACGCGAAGTCCGACGACTCCTCGACAACAAGACCTATAACCGCGGCCCCATCGACAAAAGCCTCATCGGCCTTCACTTCGAACCCGCCAGTACGTCGCATCCGAGGATCAACCGCTTCTTCCGCGAATTCTTCGGCTACCCGATGGCCGTCAAAGTGTTCAAAGACACAAAGCGGGGTGACGGCCACTACGCAAACGCCGACCGCGGCAACACCGGGACGCCGGGGCGACTCATCGACGAAGCGGATCAAGTGGTGGACTGGGTATTGGCTCAGGATCATAATGTCTTCGAGAAGTTGCTGACGACCGACCAGTTCTTCATGTACCACAACGTCGATAACGCCAAAGGCGGCCAGATTATCGCAAATTGGAAGAAAGCATACGAGGTGCTTCGGGAAACCGATTGGAAGGGGAATCCGGACCAAGTCCTGAAGGACCACGACGCGACGATTCGTAAATACCTCGACCCGAAAGGCCTCCCGCCGAAGAGCGGCCGCGTCCACGACAACAGCCTCGTTCGATACATGACCCACTTCGAACAGACGTTAGGCCGCGGCCGCACGCCTTTCACCGTACTTCCGTGGTCACACGGCAATTCGTACTGGTATTCGCCGATTTACAACCAGCCGAGGACGCCCGGCCAAGGGGGCAAGTACGGAGGCAACGACGACCTCGACTACCATCCCGTGCAGCCGTTCGCGATGCCGAACCGTAAGGGGATCCTCACTCACCCCGCCTGGCTCGTCGCATTCTCGTCGAATTTCCACAACGACCCGGTCCGCCGCGGCCGGTGGATCCGCGAGAAACTGTTGGCGGGCTACGTGCCGGACGTGCCGATCACCGTCGATGCCAAAGTGCCAGACGACCCGCACCGGACGTTCCGCGAACGGCTGGAGGTGGCGACGGAGCAATCGCAGTGCAAGAAGTGCCATCAACACATGAACGCACTCGGCCTGCCGCTTGAGGCCTTCGACGACTTCGGCCGCTTCCGCAAAGTCGAGAGCCTCGAACACCCGGACAACCTGATCAAGACGAGCCCGGGCAACGCCGGCGACGTGTACAAGTCAAAGGCCGTGACCACCACCGGTCGCCTCGACGGCACGGGCGATCCGGGACTCGATGGCGACGTTGCCGATCCGTTCGATCTGATCGACCGGCTCGC
Source organism: Gemmataceae bacterium (assembly GCA_031426095.1). Lineage (GTDB taxonomy): Bacteria > Planctomycetota > Planctomycetia > Gemmatales > Gemmataceae > JANPKP01. The sequence goes on along the minus strand of JANPKP010000586.1, from coordinate 154 downwards.
TCGCTCCGAACGCGTCCGCCAGTCGATCATCCGCCACGCGTTTCGCTTCTATCTGGGCCGCAACGAGACGCTCGCCGACTCCCAGACGCTGATCGACGCCGACCAGACTTATGTGAAGAGCGGCGGCAGCTTCCGGGCAGTGATCGTTTCGCTG
>JANPKP010000585.1:0-17059 GCA_031426095.1 Gemmataceae bacterium | reverse complement strand
AGCGAGATGAGCTTGTCCGCCGTGTGGGAGAACCACTCGGCAGGCGGCGAGATCGACCCGCCGCCGCCGCCGAGCACGGCCTGGCGGGCAGTGACGCCGGCGGCCGTGAGCGGGGCGAGAACGGGGTCCAGGCCGGGGTCGCCGCCGAGGGCGTATTCGACGTAGGCGGCGAGCTGGGCACCACGCCCGGCGGCCGACGTGACCACGAACCCGCGGCCCACGGCGGCCCCCTGGCGGGTCAGCTCGGCTACCGCCCACCCATAAGGCGTCAGCGTCACGGCCGTTACGTAGCCCGCCCCCGACTGGTCGGGGCTGATCTGCCACTGGCGGCCGGCCGGGGCGTCGGCCCCCCGAGTCGCCGGCCCCTCCGCGGCCCGAAGTGGGACCGCGAGTGTGAACCGCCCTTCGGGGCAGACGAGGGTGCCGGTGTAGACGCAGTTGAGGCCCTTCGCCTGGTAGTCCCACTCCCGCAGGCCGCCCGGCTCGAAGCGGCACTCGCCTTTGTTGCGGCGGACGACGCGCACAACCTGCGACTGTCGGAACGCGACGAACGGCTCGCGGAAAAGTTCCTCCATCCGCTTCCCGTCGTCGCCGCTGAGCCCGGATTGCAACCCCGGGTCTAGGGTGCGGTGGAACGCGCGGCTCACTTCGTCGCGGGTGACGAAGCCGGCCCACCGCTCGACCTCGGCTGCGGCGTCCCGGCGGACGGAGAACTCGACGGTGAACAGGTAGGCCCCGAAACCCAGGGAGGAAATGACCGCCGTCCACCAGGCGGAGTTGGCGAGCTTGAGGCCGTCCCGCGTCCCCTCCGAATTGAGGATCGACCGCCGCGCGGCAAAACTCAAGGCGACGGCCATGAGGGGAATGGCGAACAGTACGGGTTCGAGCAGCGGCCGCCTCGCCCTGAACGCCCAGTAGCCGAATCCGGCGATCAGGGACGACCCGACGACGGCGGCGACCATCGCCGCCACGGCGAGCCAGGAGTACGGGGCGTAGTTGTCCCGCGTGGCGGTCGGTGAGTAAACGGGGGGGGCGGTCGGTTCGGCCATAACGGGGTCGGCTCGGGCCAGTGGGGCGGGCCGCGGGCGGCCCGGTCCGGGGCGGGCGCCTTCACTACGAGGTGTGGGGGCGGCGGGTTCACGGTGCGGCCCGCCGCCGGCCGGCGTCAGTCGTCGGTCGCCTGGGAGGCCGGGGCCTGCTGCGGGGCCTGGTTCGGGGCTCCCGGGTAGGTGCCGGGCAGGTTGGCGAACAGGTTCGGGTTGTGGTGGTGTTCGTGCAGGTTGCCCGTGTTGTCGAGGTAAATCTTGTCCTGGAGGATTTCCTGGATCACGATCGCCATCTTGTCGCTCTTGTCCATCAGCCGCAGATCGACGAGCGGCTTGGCCCCCGTGTTCAGGGCGACCATCCGCTTCTGGATGAGGGTGGACAGCTTGAACCGCCCCCCGACCTTGTTCACGATCCCTTCTTCCTTCAACTCGTCGAGCATCACAACCCCCTTCGGGTGAGTTCGTCGCGGATCATCTGTTCCAAGGCGGCCGTCGCGGTCGCCACGTCGTCGTTGACCAAGACCTTGTCGTACTCGGACTGCCGGGCGAGTTCCCCGGGGGCGGTGTGGAGCCTCCGTTGAATCGACTCCTCGGCTTCCCCCCGCCCCGTGAGGCGGTGGTGGAGGTCGTCGAACTCCGGGGGGACGACGAAGACCGACACGTGGTCGTCCGGATACCGTGCCCGGACCTGCCCGGCCCCCTGCACGTCGATCACCAGGATCACCGCCGTCCCGGCCGTCCGGTACGGATCGACCTCACTGAGCGGGGTCCCATAGAAGTCCCGGTGGTGGACCTCGGCGTACTCCAACATCTCGTTGCGGGCGATGGCCTGCCGGAACTGGTCGTGGGTCCAGAAGTGGTAGGACACCTCCGGCACCTCGCCGGGCCGGGCCGGCCGCGTGGTAGCCGTCACCGCCCGCCGCAGGGGGAGAGACTTCCGCGCGAGGAGGGCATCGACCAGTGTCGTCTTGCCGACCCCGCTCGGGCCGGACAGGACGATCAGCGGGGCCACGCCACTCGACATTCGTCACTCGTCCTTCGCTAGGGTCGCACCAACCACCGTCCCGGGCACTCACTCCACGTTCAGCACCAGCTCCCGAATCTTCTCCAGCGTCGCTTTGACTTCGACCACGTGGCGGGAGATCGTCACGTCGCCGGCCTTCGAGCCGAGGGTGTTCGTCTCGCGGCCCATCTCCTGAATCACGAATTCGAGCTTCCGCCCGGGGCCGTCGTCGTCCTTCTTCACGATGGCCTCGAAGGTGTCGAGGTGGGCGGTCAGCCGCGTCACCTCCTCGGCCACCTCCGTGCGGTCGGCGTACAGGGCGACCTCGCGGACGAGGTGGTCGGGCTCGACAACCACCCCCGCGTCGGCCACCGCCAGTCGGACCCGCTCTAGCAGACGCTGCCGATAGTCGGCCGTGACCGCGGGCAGGTGCTGGCGGATCAATTCGATCTGGTCCTTGACGTGGCGGTGGTGGTGGAGGAGTTCGGCGGCCATCGCCCGGCCCTCCTCACGCCTCATGCCGTCGAGCTTGCGGAGGGCGTCCTCCAACGTCTTCTCGACCACCGGCCACTCGTCCTCCGGCGGGGCCCCGGCGCGGGCCGACTCGGGGGCGACGCCGGGGAGGGCCAACGCCCCGGCCAGCAGCGGGGCCGCGAACTCGGGGGTGCCGGCTTCGAGGCAGGCGGCTCGGATCTGGCCCAGGTAGTTCGCCAACACCACCGTGTTGAGCGTCAACCCGCCGGCCTTCCCCGGCCGCTCGACCCGGACGTTCACGAGAAGGGTGCCGCGGCGGACGTGCCGGCGGACGACCTTCTCCAACTCGGCCTCGAACATCGGGTATGGGTCGGACCCGCGGACCGTCACTTTCAGGTGGCGGTTGTTGACCGCCCGGACCTCGACGGCGGCGGCCAGGGTGTCGGTCTGGGTGCGGGCCTCGCCGAACCCGGTCATGCTCAGCAACACGCCGGCTCGCCTCGCGGAAAAGGATCGACCCGCCCGGGGCCAGCCCGGGCGGATCGGGGGTGGGGTCGACCGCGGGCCGCTACTGCGTGAACGACGGGGTGTTCTCCCGGGTCGCCACGTCGTACTTCACGACCTTGACGTGGATCATGATGAGCAGCACCCAGACGGCCGCCATGTAGAGAGTGACCTTCACGAACTGGTCGGCCGCCCGGGAGCCGAACGGGCTCGACCCGCCGACGCCGCCGAACGCCCCGGCCAGCCCGCCGCCCTTGCCCCGCTGGATGAGGACGATGAGCATCAAGAGTAGCCCGAGGGCGACGACCACCACGTTAAGCAGGTGCGACCAGATGCTGACGGCGATCAAGCTCACGGCGGGCCTCCTGGGGCACGGGGACGTACGGCGGTCGCTCACGGCGAACCGTTAGTGTAAGTTAAACGGCCCTTGTCGGAAAGGGCAGGGCCGCCGGGTCAGCCGGCGGTCTTCCCACCGGCAGCGCCTGCCACGATGGCCAGGAAGGTGTCGGCCTTAAGGCTCGCCCCGCCGACCAGTGCCCCGTCCACGTCCGGCTGGCCCATCAGGATCGCGGCGTTACCCGCGTTCACGCTCCCGCCGTATTGAATGACGAGCCCGTCCGCGATCCCGTCGCCGTACAGTTGGGCCATCTTGGCGCGGATGAAGCGGTGGGCCTCCTGGGCCTGTTCCGGGGTGGCCGTTTGCCCGGTGCCGATCGCCCAGACCGGCTCGTAGGCGATCACCACCCGCTTGAACTGTTCGTCCGTCAGCCCGGCGAACGCCGCGAACACCTGCCGCTGGAAGACCCGCTCCTGGAGGTTCCGCTGACGCTCGGCGAGCGTCTCGCCCATACACAGGATGACGTGCAAGCCTTCTTCGAGCGCGGTGTGGACCTTGTGGTTGATGGCCAGGTCGCTCTCGCCGAGGACGTGCCGCCGCTCGCTGTGCCCGACCACGACGTACTTGCACCCGGCCTCCGTCAGCATCTTCGGGCTGACCTCGCCGGTGAACGCCCCCTCCTTCTCGTAGTGGACGTCCTGCGCCCCGAGCGTCACCGCCGACCCCTTCAGTGCGTCGGCGACGGGGAGCAGCCAGGGGAACGGCGGGCAGACGGCCACGTCCACGGTCGTGTCGGTGCCGACCCCCTTGGCGACGGCCGCGGCCAACGCCTTGGCCTCCGCCAGCGTCGTGTTCATTTTCCAGTTGCCGGCGACGAACTTCTTGCGTGCCATCGGTGCTTCACCCCGTCGTCAATGGGTCGGCCACCCGGTCAGTTCTCGTTCGGCGACCAGAAATGCTTGCCGACCGCGTCGGCCAGCCGGCGGAGGTCGCCCATCAGGTCGAGGAACTGGTGCGGCAGGAGCGCCTGCGGGCCGTCGGACATGGCCTTCTCGGGGCACGAGTGGACCTCGACGTGGACCCCGTCGGCCCCGGCCGCGATGCTCGCCTTGGCCATGCTCGGGATCAGGTCGGGCCGGCCGGTCGCGTGGCTCGGGTCGACGATGATCGGCAGGTGGCTCTGCCCCTTCACGTTCGGCACGGCGCTCATGTCGAGCATGTTCCGCGTGCTGTCCTCGAAGCTGCGCACGCCCCGCTCGCACAGGACCACGTCCTTGTTCCCCTCGGACAGGACGTACTCGGCCGACATCAACAGGTCCTTCACCGTGGCGGCCATGCCTCGCTTGAGCAGGACCGGCGTCCCGGTCTTGCCGCACTCCTTGAGGAGGTCGAAATTCTGCATGTTCCGCGCGCCGATCTGGAGCATGTCGGCGTACTTCACCACCAGCTCGACCTGCCGGGGGTCCATGACCTCGGTGACGACCGGCATGTCGTACTTCTGGCCGACGTCCCGCAGGATTTTCAGCCCGTCTTCGCCCATCCCCTGGTAGGCGTAGGGGCTCGTCCGCGGCTTGAACGCCCCGCCGCGGAGGATGTTCGCCCCGCCCGCCTTCACGTACTTGGCGATGGTATCGACGATCTCGTAGCTTTCGATGGCGCACGGGCCGGCGATCATGGCCAGGTGGCCCCCGCCGATGCGGACCTTGCCGACGGTCACCACCGTGTCCGGCTTGTGGAACTCCCGGCTGGCGAGCTTGAACGGTTTCATGATCGGGAGGGCCGACTCGACGCCGGGGATGGCCGAGAAGTTCGACACCTCCGGCCGCCGCTCGTCGCCGATCACGCCCACGATGGTCCGCGTCTCGCCCCGGCTCACGTGCGGGGTGTAGCCCAGTTCCTTCACCCGCTCGATGACGTGGTCGATCTGGTCGAGGGTCGCGTCGGGTCGCATCACGAGGATCATGGCCTGCCGTCCGTTGATGGCTCCGAGGAGAGGTCGTCGGAGACGTGTTTTATGGAGTGCTAGCGGGCAAACCAACCGCCTAACAGCGGGGTGCGTCGTGGCGGCACGGTAAAGTTGCCGGGGGCGTTACCTGATTTTACCGCATAGTGCGTCTTCAGGTCGTAGTAAGTGATTTGGCGATGGCTACTTCGGGAAACCGCCACCACCTTGAGCGGTAACGCGGGAGCGGCCCACGATTCTCGCTCATTTTCCTTGACAACGAACGAGCCAACGCTCATTCGTCCGACGGCTGGGCGAACGGGAACGATCCCAGGACCGAGAGGGCGTCGCAGAAGGCTTCGAGGGCCGCGAGGGCCTTCTTCACCTTCGCGTCCTCGCGGTGGCCCTCGAAATCGACGAAGAAGACGTACTCGCCCTTCGCTTCCTTGTAGGGGAACGACTCGATCCAGGTCAGGTTGATCTTGTTCGTGTCGAAGATGGTCAGCACCTTCGCCAGTGCCCCCGGCCGGTGGCTGATCTGGAACATCACCGCCGTTTTATCCTTGCCCGTCCGCGTCGAGTCGTTCGCCCCGATGACCGCGAAGCGGGTCTCGTTGAACGGCGAATCCTCGATGTTGCTGTAGAGCGTGCGGATGCCGTAACGGACGGCCGCCTGACGGCTTGCGACGGCGGCGGCGTTCTTTTCCGTCTTGGCGAGGCGGGCGGCGTCGGTGGTGCTCGACACCTCGTGGAGTGAGGCGTGTGGGAGGTTCTTACTCAGCCAGTTGCGGCACTGCGAGAGGGCCTGGGCCTTGCTGTAGACGCGCTGGATTTCCGTCTGTTCGCAGTTGGCAAGCAGGTGGTGGTGGACCCTCAACCGGATCTCCGAGCAGATGCGGAGTTGCGGCAGGCGGATGAACATGTCGAGCGTGTCGGCGATGCGGCCGTCGGTGCTGTTCTCCAGCGGAACCACCCCGAAGTCGGTGTGCCGGCGGCTGACCTCCTCGAATACGGCGGCGATGGTGCCGACCCGCATGTATTCGACGGCCTCGCCGAACCGTTCGAGGGCGGCGAGGTGGCTGTAACTGTATTCTGGCCCGAGGAATGCGACCCTCTGGTTCTTCTGCAACGCCCGCGAGCCGCTGATGAGCTCGCGGAAGATCGCCTTGAGCGTCACCTCGCCGAGCGGCCCCTTGTTCGCCCCCAGGACGTTGCCGAGGACTTCTTCCTCGCGGGCCGCGCTGTAGACCTCACCCCCCTGCTCGGACTTCACCTTGCCGATCTGGGCGGCGACGGCGGCCCGTTTGTTCACGGAGTCGAGGATTTGTAGGTCGAGTTTGTCGATCTGGACGCGGAGGGCTTTGAGGTTGGCGGCCACCTTGTCGGCGGCCTGGGAGCCCTGTCCGTCGTCGGGTTTACGCGCCATGAGAACGGTCCGGGGACGGTACGAGGGTCTACGATTACGGAACGGTGTAGTGGCCGCCCGCCGGCCCGTCAACGAACGCCAGCGAGTTCGGAGCCCGGTTCCGCGAAAAGCCTTCGACTTGCAACGTGCGCCGGCGAGATCACCTGATTGGACCGTCAAATCATCGGCAGTGACCCTTAATGGTCTGCCATAATGGCGGAAATTCGCTGAAGCGTAAAGAAAGCCGACGACGCTGGTTATTGCATGTTGCTTGCACTAAACAAGTTACGGCGAAAGTATTCGTCCGGCACACGGGATGCTGTTCTCGCAGCCACAACCCCGAATCCAATTGGCGACGGTCGCATCCAACACAGAGAGTAACCACCCCGGCTCCACGACTTCGGACCGTTTCATCCAGGCCCGCCGGTCATCGGATAGACTCGATGTGAAGGGCCGCCCGAAGTCGCGCCGACGTAACACGGGAGATTCACCATGGCGGAAGAGAAGATCATCGGCATCGACCTCGGCACGACGAACAGCGTCGTCGCCGTTATGGAAGGGACGGAAGTCAAGGTCATCGCTAACCAGGAGGGGAACCGCATCACCCCGAGCGTGGTGGCGTTCACCGACAAGGCCGAGCGGCTCGTCGGCGACCCGGCCAAGCGGCAGGCGATCACCAACCCGCGGCGGACGATTTACAGCATCAAGCGGTTCATGGGCCGCCGGCACAACGAGGTGGAGAGCGAGGAGAAGCTCGTCCCGTACAAGGTCGTCGGCGGGCCGGCCGACCTCGTGAAGGTGGACATCGACGGCAAGACGTTCACGCCGCCGGAAATCTCGGCAATGATCCTCCGCAAGCTCAAGGAGGCGGCCGAGGCGTACCTGGGGCACACCGTCCGCAAGGCGGTCATCACCGTCCCGGCGTACTTCAACGACGCCCAGCGGCAGGCGACCATCGACGCCGCGAGCGTGGCCGGGTTCGACACCGAGTGGGAGATCGAGGATCCCGGCACCGGCAAGAAGAACAAGCAGCGGATGCGGATCATCAACGAGCCGACGGCCGGGGCCCTGGCCTACGCCCTCGACAAGAAGCAGGACCAGAAGATCGCCGTGTTCGACCTCGGCGGCGGCACCTTCGACATCAGCGTGCTCGAAGTCGGCGAGGACGGCGTGTTCCAGGTCAAGTCGACCAACGGCGACACCCACCTGGGCGGCGACGACTTCGACCAGGTGGTGATGGACCACATCGCCGACGAGTTCAAGAAGGACAACGGCATCGACCTCCGCAAGGACGCGATGGCCATGCAGCGGCTCAAGGAGGCCGCCGAGCGGGCCAAGAAGGACCTGAGCCAGCAGACCACGACCGACATCAACCTCCCGTTCATCACGGCCGACGCGAGCGGGCCGAAGCACCTGATGATGTCGATCACCCGCAACCAGTTCGAGCGGATGGTGGACCACCTGATCGAGCGGTGCAAGAAGCCGGTGCTGGCCGCCCTCACCGACGCCGGGCTGAAGCCGGGCCAGATCGACGAGATCGTCATGGTCGGCGGCATGACCCGGATGCCGCGGGTGCAGCAGCTCGTGAAGGAAGTATTCGGCAAGGAGGGGCACCGCGGGGTGAACCCGGACGAGGTGGTCGCCATCGGGGCCGCCATCCAGGGGGCGCAACTGCTGCTCGGTTCCAAGAGCGACCTGCTGCTGCTCGACGTGACGCCGCTCTCCCTCGGGTTGCGGACGCTCGGCGACGTAATGACCGTGCTGATCCCGCGGAACACCACGATCCCGACGAAGAAGAGCGAGGTGTTCACGACCGCGGCCGACAACCAGCCGTCGGTCGAGGTCGAGGTGTTCCAGGGCGAGCGGCCCATGGCGGGCGACAACAAGAAGATCGGCCAGTTCCACCTGGACGGCATCGCCCCGGCCCCCCGCAGCACGCCGAAGATCGAAGTGACGTTCGACCTCGACGCCAACGGCATCCTGAACGTGTCGGCGAAGGACACGGGGACGGGCAAGCAGCAGAGCATCCGCATCGAGGCGTCGAGCGGGCTGAGCCAGAGCGAGATCGACAAGATGAAGAAGGACGCCGAGGCCCACGCCGACGAGGACAAGAAGAAGCGGGAGTTCGCCGACGTGCGGAACGAGGCCGAGAACCGCATCCACGCCATCGAGAAGGCCCTCGCCGAGAGCGGCGACAAGCTGACCGAGGCCGATAAGGCCCCGATCGCCAAGGCGGTGGAGAAGGTCCGGGACGCGGTCAAGAGTCAGGACCCGGCGGCCGTGAAGGCGGCCCTGACGGAACTGGAGACGGCGAGCGCGGCGATGGCCCAGCACGTCTACCAGAAGGGGGCGGCGGGTGCCGGCCCGGCCGACGGCCCGACCCCGAGCGGGGCGGCCAACGCGGGCGGCGACGACGTGATCGACGCCGAGTACGAGGTCAAGAAGTAACGGCGGCGCGACGCGGTTGAAACGAAAAGCTCAAAGCCCTGGGGTTGCAACCCCAGGGCTTTCTTCGTTCCCCGTTTGCAAACGACCACCGTGGGGTTAGGTTGAATGGGTGCGTAGGGCTGCGTCTCGCTGAGAGGAGGGCGTCTGCCATGCCGGATGAGAACACGACCAGCCGCATTGATGATGATGGAGCGGACATCCCCTTGCTCAGGGTACCCCCACCGACAGCATTCTGGAGTAAATACAACAGGCAATCGGAATTTGCACTCGGGTTCATGTTCTCGACGTTCATTCACGTTTTATTTGGTGCAGCCCAAGTCGTAGGGGTTTATTATGTGATCTACGCCAATAGCCAGAGTGAACCTCTCCCCGTCAAAACCATATCGCTAGACGGCGGGCCGGACGAGGCGGGCCTCGGCGCGGCCGGCAGCGGCGGCCAGCCCGAGCCGGTCGCGGAGGGGAGTTCGAACCCCCTAAAGACCCCGCAGGACGCCCTGCCGGCGGTGCGGCCGCTGCCCGAAATCCGCGAGGAGATCACGAAGGCGATCCAGGTCGAGAACCCCGAGTCGAACTTGCCCATCGCCCCGGCTAACGCCAAGGCCCTGGCGGCGCTCGACCAGGTGTTCCGCGACAAGGCCCTCGGCTTGGGCGCCCGCAAGGGGGCGACCGACAACCCCGGCACGGGCGACACCGGCCAGCCGGGGGCGGGCAACGGCGGCTCGGGGCCGAACACGCCGCGGGCCCGGTCGCTCCGTTGGGTCATCAAGTTCCGTACGGCGAGCGGCCGCGACTACCTCGACCAACTCGCGGCGATGGGGGCGGTCGTGATCGTTCCCGTGCCGCGGGCGGACCACTGGCTGGTGTTCGACAACCCCAAGGTGGCCACCGGCCGCCGGGGCGGTGCCGAGGACGACGCCAAGTTCGCCCAGCAGATCCGCTTCGGCGACGAACGCCCGTCGTCGGTCGAAGCAGTCGCCGAGGCGTTGAAGCTCGACTTCACCCCGCGGTCGTTCTGGGCCGTCTTCCCGAAGGGGCTGGAGGAGGAGTTGGCCGACAAGGAGCGGCGGTACCGCGGCCGGCGTTCGGAGGACATCGAGGAGACGGTGTTCCAAGTGACGATCCGCGGCGGCAGCTACGAGATCGTGGTCTACGACCAGAAGGCGATGCGGTGACGAATAAGGGGTCGATGGGACGCGGATGACGCGGACCAGGACGCGGATGAAGAGGATTGGAATGAAGACGGATTGAAACAAAAGAGGGGGTGGACCATGTGAAGTCGGCCCACGCCCTCTGTCTCTAAACAGCCCTTGTTCTCGCTGATCCCGGCTTGGATCCGCGTCCTGATCCGCGTCACCCGCGTCCCATTACTGGCATTCACTTCTTCGGCTGCACCCGGGTCAGGGCCTTGATGCCGCTCCCCTCGGCGTTCGCCGCGTCGAGGACGGCCGTCATCACGCCCCACGGCACGTCGCCGGGCACGTCGATGAGCAATTGTGTGCGGCCGGTCCGGGCCACGACGGCCTTCAACTCCTTCTCCAACTCCTCGACCGGCACGACCACGTCCTGAATCTTCACCACCGGCTTGTCGCCGTCCATGCGGGCCGAGAGGAGAATGACCTGGTCCTTCACGTCCTTGAACTGGACCGTGACCGCCCCCTTCTCCTCGGCCTGCTCGGGCGGCACGTCCACGGTGCGGCGGAGCGACTCGTAGGTGATGGTGAGGATGAAGAAGATGAGGAGCACGAGGCAGACGTCGATGAGCGGGTTCATATCGAGGTGCGTGTCGTCCCGCACCTCGGGGAGCGGCTCCAGCTCGGCGGCGGTCTCCTCGAACAGCGGGTGGCTTTCGAGCGGCACCCACGCGGCGTCGGCCGGCCCGCGGACCTCGTCGGTCGGCAGCCAGACGCCCTCGCGGAGCCCCTCGGCCACCTCGGCGGGGCCGGCGACGGCCGTCGCGGTCGGCGACCCCTCGGCCCGGACGCGCCACCCGCTCATGGCTTCCCCCGCTCGTTGACCTCGGCGACGAAGTAGGCGATCTGCCCCTTCGTTTGCCGGGCCTTCAGCTCGCGCGTCAGCTCGTACACCCGCTCGTTCGGCAAGTCCTTCGCGCACGCCACCCGCACCTCGGGCGGCCGCACGGCCCCGGCGAGAACGCCGTCGAGCGCCTTGATCGCGGCCTCGGGGGAGGGGAGGGCGGCGTTCTCGGCGGCGGGCGGCTGTTCGCCCACGCGGACGGAGTACGTCACCTCGTCGGCCGAGCGCTTCTCGATGCTCAGGGTGACGGCGTCCGCGTCCTTGCTCGGCGTGGTGGCGTACTTCATCTCGGGCACGTCTACCGGCGAGAGCGCCCCGGCCGCCTGCACGAGCATGAAGAAGATGAGGAGGACGAGGCTCACGTCGATGAGCGGGATCATGTCCGGGTCGTCGTCCTCCTCCTCGCGGCGACGCCGGCGGACGACGCCGACTTCCACTTCGTCGGCCGGCACCGGGGCGGGGCTGCCGTCGTCCTCGGCTACGGGGAGCGGCGACGGGCGGGGGACGTAATCGGCGAGCAGTTCGAACTCGGCGAGCGGCTTCCACGGCTGCTCGGTGCCGGCGGGGCGGAGCTGGTCGGTGGGGGCGAGGCGGCCGCCCTGCGTCCACTCGGCGACGACCTGGAACGGAACCTTCTTGTAGACCGTGTTCGCGGCCTGGAACCAGACGTCGAAGTTTCGCGGGCGGTCACTCACGTTACGCCCTCGCCCGGGCGGCGGTCGCCTCGTCGTCGGCGTCGCGAACCGTCGTCGCGGGCCGGGTCGTCGGCTTCGGGTCGAGGAGCTTGGGGTCGCGCTTGTAGTTGGTGACGAGGGTGATGAGCTTGGCGGACGCGGCCTTCATCTTGATCTCGTAGCGGGCGATCCAGTCCTTGAAGAGGACGTGCGAAAAGACGAGCGGGATGGCGGTGAACAGCCCGAGGGCGGTGGCGAACAGGGCGAGCCCGATTTTGCTGGAGTGCCCGCCGATGCCCTTCGCCCCACCCCCCTTCGTGGCCTCCGCGCCGATCGCCCCGAAGGTGTTGATCATCGAGATGACGGTGAAGAACAGTCCGACCATCGTGGCGATCTTGGCGACCGCCAGGATCGGTGCGAGGAGGAAGTGCAGTCGCGGCACGATCTCCAACTCGGCCTCCGTGGCCATGCTCCGCCGCATCGCCGCCGCCCCCTGGTCGGCCGCCTCCAGCCCGGCCACGAACAGCCGGCTGGGGATCAGCCCGCTCTCCTTCTTGCACATCGCCACGGCCCCCTTCACGCCCCTCTTGCGGAGGGCGTCCTGGAAGTCGGGGAGGAAGGCGTCGAGGTCGGTGTTGGCCGAGCGGTTGAGGAGCGCCCGCCACACCACCAGTGCGCCCGCCGCGAGCGACATGAGGACGAGCGGGAGGGCGAAGTACCATTCGCCGAGGAAGAACTGCGTGAAGACGTTGTCGTCGGCCTTCATGGCACCGTCCGTGGACCGGGGAGCGGGATCGCTCTGGGATTGTATCGGATACAACGAGGCCGTGGGTGCGACGTTTGGGACGCGAAAGCCCAGGGACGGCTGTCCCTGGGCTTTCGGGCGGTACGACTCGTTTAACGCGAACGCGAACCGCTACTCGTCCTCGTCGGCCGCCATCTTGGCCCGGCCGACGATCTGATGGCAGACGTTCGCCGGCACCGCGTCGTAGTGGCTCAGTTCCATCGCGTATGAGCCTTGTCCCTGGGTCATGCCGCCGAGCGTGGCGGCGTACTTGGCCACCTCCGCGAGGGGGACGCGGGCCGTGATGACCGTCACGTCGCCGGCGAGCGTCTCCTGGTTCTCGACGTGGGCCCGTCGCGTCGGCAGGTCGCCGAGGACAACCCCGGTGAAACGCGACGGGGTCGTGACCTCGAGCTTCACCACCGGCTCCAGCAGCGTCGGCTGGGCGGCGAGGAACGCCTTCTTGAAGGCCAGCCGGCCGGCCGTCTTGAACGCGGCTTCGGACGAATCGACATCGTGGAACTTGCCGAAGTGGACCTCCACGGCCACGTCCTGCATCCGGTAGCCGGCGAGCGCCCCGCGCTCCATCCCCTCGCGGACGCCCTTCTCGATCGCCGGCAGGAAGTTGCCGGGGATGCACCCGCCGACCGTGTGGTCGATGAACGCCAGGTTCAAGTCGGGGTGGTACTTCGCCGACCGCATCTTCTCGAAGCGGGCCTTGTTGGCGAACCGCTCCTCCAGTTGGGCCTGCGTGGTGATGTCGCGGCTGAGCGGGTAGAGCCGCAGGTGGACCTCGGCGAACTGGCCGCGGCCGCCTGTCTGCTTCTTGTGCCGGTGGTCGGCCGCCGCCTCGCCGAGGATCGTCTCCCGGTACGGCACCTTCGGCTCCTTCGTCACCACCTCCACGCCGAAGCGGGCCTTGAGGCGGTCGCGGACCACGTCGAGGTGCAACTGGCTGACGCCGCTGATGACCAGCTCGTGCGTCTGCGGGTCGTGCGTCACCTTCACGGTCGGGTCTTCCTCCGCGATTTTGTGGAGGGCCGTCGAAATCTTTTGCTCGTCGCCGCGGTTCTTGGGCTCCACGGCCAGGCCGAACATCGGGGCCGGGAAGGCGGGGTAGGGGAGCCTGTCCGCGTGCGGGGTGTGGGCCACCGTGTCGCCGATTTCCAAGCCTTCGACCTTCGCCACGGCCACGATGTCGCCCGGCCCGGCCTCACTCACCTGCGTGTGTTCCCTCCCCTGGGTTTCGAGCAGGTGGCCGACGCGGAGCGTCTGCCCGGTGCGGAGGTTGACCACGTTGTGGTTCTGCGTGAGCGTGCCGGCCATCACCCGGAGGAAGCTCAGGTGGCCGACGAACTTGTCGTTGACGACCTTGAACACCTGCCCCACGAACTCGCTCTGCGCGGCCGGCTCCAGGCCCTTCGCCGACCCGTTCAGGCCCGCCTTCAGGCTGCGGAGCCACTTGCGGGCGAACGTCGGCGACAGCCCGTAGCGGCTCAGCGAGTCGAGCAGTTCGCGGACCCCGATGTCCTTCTTGGCCGACGTGCAGAAGACCGGGATGAGCGTGCCGGCGGCCAGCGCCACGGGCACGGCCGCGTCGAGTTCGGCGTCGCTGACGGTGCCTTCCGTCAGGTACTTCTCCATCAGCACGTCGTCGGCCTCCACCACGGCGTCGAGCAGGTCGGCCCGCACCACGGCGAGTTCGACCGGGCCGCCGCTCGGGGCGTCGGTCGGCGGGTGGAGGACGCTGATGACGCGGCTGAAGCGCGGCCCGACGGCGTCGGGGACGTTGAACAGGACGCACGCCTTGCCGAACGCCTGCTGGATGCTCTTCGTCAGGGTAGCCAGGTCGACCTTCTCGGCGTCGAGCTTGTTGATGACGATGGCTCGGCTCAACCCGCGGTGTTCGGCCTCGGTGAACATCCGGCGGGTGTTGGCCTCGATGCCGTTGACGGCCGACACGACCACCACGGCCGTCTCGACGGCGGCCAGGGCTTCGAGGGCGGCCCCGATGAAGTCGGGGTAGCCGGGGGCGTCGAGGATGTTCAGGTGCTTGCCGTCGTGGTCGGCGTGCAGCACGGCGGTGTCGATGGAGAAGTGGTGTTTGTGTTCCTCGTCGTCGAAGTCGGACACGGACGTGCCCTCGTCGACGTTCCCCATCCGGTCGACGGCGTGGGCCTCGTAGAGCAGGGCGTCGGCGAGGCTTGTCTTGCCCGCTGCGCGGTGCCCGACGAGGGCAATGTCGCGGACGTTCTCCACCAAGTGCTTGACGGCCATTCCAAACCCTCCCGTGCGTGATGTGAGCCCCGTTCGGGGCCGGAGGAAAATGGCGGCTCGCGGTGGCGCGATCGCGGCTCAACCCGCCGGGGAGGCGGTGGGGTCGTGCGCGTCAGAGGAGTCGTCTCGTTCGCTGTCACCTCGCTCTTGAACAACAGGGCGTTACCCTGTCAGAAACCCGGGGCCGGACGCGGTGGCTACATTCGTGGGGAACCCGGCAAAGCCCGCCGGATCGCCTCGGGTAGCGACAACGTGCCTTCGTACAGCGCCCGGCCGATGATGCACCCGTAGGTCCGGGCCGCCGTCAGTCGGGAAACGTGGTCGAGTGTACACACGCCGCCCGAGGCGATGACCGGCAACGGGACGGTGGCCTGCATCTCGGCCAGCGCCTCGAAGTTCGGCCCCGCCATCATGCCGTCGGTCGCGATGTCCGTATACACGACCGCGGCCAACGGGGCGTCGCTCACCTGCTTCGCCAGATCGACGGCCTTGACCCGCGAGACGTTCAGCCAGCCGTCCGTCGCCACGTATCCGTCCTTGGCATCGACACCCAGCACGATCCGCTGCGGAAACCGCTCGGCGACCGCCCGGACCCAAGCCGGGTCTTGAAGGGCGCGTGTTCCGAGGACGGCCCAGCGGACGCCCCAGTCGAAAACGGCGGCGAGGTCGGCGTCGGAGCGTATGCCGCCGCCGAGCTGGCACGGCACCCCCGCGGCCTCCACGATCTTGCGGATCACGGGGCCGTTGATCGGCTTCCCGGCCTTCGCGCCGTCGAGATCGACGAGGTGGAGGCGGTCGGCCCCCTGTTCGACCCACTGGCGGGCGACGGCGGCGGGGTCGTCGGAGAAAACGGTTTCCCGCGAGTAGTCGCCCTGGCGCAGCCGCACGGCGCGGCCGGTGAGCAGGTCGATGGCGGGGTAAATGAGCATTCGCGGCCCTCGCACGTCGGTCGCCCCCACGGAGGCCCGTGGCGGGCGGCGTCGAGGAGGAGAGGTTCACAACGGAGTCATTGTGGTCACGCGGCCGGCTGAACGCAAGGGGCCGGTCGGGTTATCGCTTCTCGGAGAGTGTCACCGTCACCTCGGCCGAACGCCCCTTCTCGACGTTCACGGGCACCGCCGCCTCGAACGGCTCGCCGTAGTGCTGGCGGGTGATGACGCACGCCTCGGGGTCGCGCTCGTGGCGGACCACGTTCCAGTTCGGGTGCCATGCCACGACCTCGACGCGGCCGGACGGCACGCCGTCGAAGGCGAAGCGGCCATCGGAGTCGGTGACGGCGAAGTACGGCTCGTCGGCCACGAACAGGTGGGCCGACGCCCAGTAATAGCCGGCCCCGCTCGTGAGGTGGACGAGCCCGGTCCGATCGAGCGCGCGTGAGAGCGGCTTGTCGTGGTCGGGGAAGGCGAGCGTGAAAAAGTCGGCCCCGCGGCCGCGGAGCGAGTGGAAGACGACGTCCTTCGACTCCATCGTAACGGCCCCGCCGCGGCGCACGAAGCCGACGCGGCGCGGCTCGCCGTCTCCCTGGCGGACGCGGACCTTCTGGTCGGCCATCTCGACGCGGACGGCTGGCAAGTCCCAGGGCTTCGCAACGGCCGGCGACACACCCTTGAGGTACACGACGGCGTCGGCGAGGGCGTGCCCGGCGGGGTTGAGTTTCGGGGCGTGCGGGTTCTCCGTCATGCCCACGGTGAACCCGCCGTCCGGGTTCAGCTTCGCAAAAATGAGCGACGGGCAGACCGGCGGTTCGCCCCGCCAGACGACGCGGCCGGTGATTCGCCCGCACGCCGCGGGGGCGAACGCGGAACCACTCGCGGCGGCCGGTGCCGACGGCGTGGCGGGCGTCGGTTGCGGGCCGGCATCGCAGCCGATCACAAGTGAGAGTGCGAAGAGGCTGGCGAAGGAGCGAAGGGCCGTCACGGGAATCCTTCCCGGCCGCGGGGCGGCCCTGAGCGACGCGGGCGGCCCGACCCCGAACGGACATTCGGGCGGCGCGGCGTCGGGCCGGCAGTCTGCCGTGCGGCGTATACTGGGTCAAGGCGGATGCGGCGGAGGGGGAACGAAAAAGGCCCGGCGGCATTGCTGCCGCCGGGCCGGTCGAAGTCGGGCCGGGGGGATTTGAACCCCCGACCTC
>JANPKP010000584.1:0-6698 GCA_031426095.1 Gemmataceae bacterium | reverse complement strand
TCGCCGGGGCCGGTGCCCGGGTTGGCCCCGACGCCGCTGACCCGGGCCGCCCCCGGGTTCGCGGCCCCGCCCCCGGCCCCCGCCCCGCCGCCGACGTTGCCCGGCCCCTGCGTGGTCGTTTTCACGTCCACTGTTGGAGTGGGCTCGGCGGTCGGTAGGTTCGGGATGTCGGGCAGTTCCGTCGGCGGCTGTTTGAACGCCACTGGTACGACGCCGGCCGCCGGCGGGGGAACCCAGGAGGCGGGGCGGGGCGATGACGACGGCGCGGCCCCCCGGGCGTTGCGGACACGCGGCCCGACCGCCGGCACGGGCGTCACGGACGCCCCCGGATTGCCGCCCACCCCGCCCGTCTTTTCCGGCGGGATCGCCTGCGGCGGCGGGATCAACTCGCCCTTCGGCGGGAGCACCAGCTTCGGCGTGAGCGGGTCCGGCTCCTTGCGGTCGTCGGTGACTTCGGGGTTGGCGGCGGCCGCGGCCCGGTTCTCGGCGTCCCACACCCTGAGGCGGTCGAGGTAGCCGGTGCCGTCGATGCGGCCGGCACCGGCGTGCTTGCGGGGGTGTTGGGGGTTGGGCGACAGCAGGAACGCGCTCGGGTCGTCCGGCGGGAACGCCGGGCGGTCGGGGTGTTTGGAGAAGTCGGCGTACCGGGCGTTGGGGTCGGGATAGACGTGCCAGTTCTCGACCTTCCAGGCCGGCACGATGTTCTTCTCGGTCAGCACCCCGGTCACGTCGTTGTCGGCCCGCTGGCGGAAGAACTTGCGGCTGCACCCCGACCCGGCGGCGCACAGGACGGCGACGATGGCGAGCCGCCGCATCCACCGCCGGCGGGCGGAAACGGGGACGAAAACGGGGAAAGCGGGGACCGAGATTCGCATGGCTCACCCGTTACGACGCGCAGGGGCCGAACAATCCGTACCATCGGTATCGGCCGCACGCTTTACGCGAGTTGAGGGCGAGTGGGAGGTGTGAAAGGAGATGTGAGGATGGGCGATCCGGCGGCGGGGGTCTGCGGCCCCGACGGCTCGAAGGTCAGGCGGGCTTGTTCTTCGCGTCCCAGGCCTTCGGCTCCCAGAGTTCCACCTTGTTCCCGTCGGGGTCCACGACCCACGCGAACCGCCCGTTCTCGTGCGATTCCGGGCCTCAAATCACCTCGACCCCGCCGTCGCGGAGTTGCGTGAGCATCTCCCCGAGGTCGTCGACGCGGTAGTTAATCATGAACGGCGAGTGGCTCGGGGCGAACCACTTGCTGTCGCCGGCGGCGAGGTACCAGACGGTGACCCCCTTGTCGTCGGCCCGGTCCGCGGGCCACCGCAGCACGGCCCCGCCGAAGGCTTCCAGCGGCATGCCGAGGTGCTTCTGATACCACGCGGCGAGGGTGGACGGATCGCCCTTGCTCTTGAAGAACACGCCACCGATCCCGGTCACTCGCGCCACGGCTCCCGCCTTCCTGATCGGTATGTAGTCTACACCGCCGAACGACCAAGCTCAGCAGCGGCGGGGCACCGGAGAGCTTGAAGTCTCAGAACCGAATCATGCCCCGCCGTCTACTGCAGCGCCCGGTTCGGCGTCTGTGGGCGGCCCGCCGTGCCAGGACAACTCCCACGCCCAGAACCTGGCGGCGTCGCCGTCGAACTCCACCCACGGGTGGTCGGCGTTGATCTCTTCCCGCCCCAGCCATGTCAGGTGGACAACCGTCAGACGGCCCGGCTCATCCGAGTGCCGGAACAGCACGTCGTCGGTCCCCTCGCGGGCCGCGATCAACTCCACCCGGCGGCCGTGCAGAAGGTGGCCGGGCGGCAGCTCGCGGCGGAACTCGACCATTAGAGACTCCGACCACTCCCGGTCCGGGTACACCCAACCCTGCGGCAAAGGGGGCATGCCATCCGTGGTCCCCATCCGCTGCCTCCATCGCCGAACTTGTGATTAGCCTGCGAGCCAGCGGACACGCAACATGCGGGCTCGCAGCCTATCCCCGCCCGTAGCCGGTGATAGGCTGCGGGCCTGCAGCCAATCCCACTTACGCGGAACCTGTGAAACGGCTCGATTCTCGCTCGGCGTGAACCGAGGGTCAAGGCTCTCCGCCGCCGAACGCGATTTTCCCACGCTCAACACCGAAGATCACGTCGGCTTTCCGCTTGGGAATCGCCCCGGCCCGGGGGATAATCGCCCGACCCCCACGCCCGGAGCCAACCCATGCGCACGCTCGCCGCACTCGCCGTTGGCCTTCTGGCCGCCGCCGGGTTCGCCGCCGACCCGCCGAGGGCCACCGTCATCCGCAACGCCACCGTCGTCGACGGGACCGGCAAGCCCGGGTATCGCGGCGACGTCCTCATCACCGGCGACAAGATCACCGCCGTCGGGGAGGTCGGCCGGGCCGACGGGGCCCGCGAGATCGACGGGGCCGGCCTCGTCGTCTGCCCCGGGTTCATCGACCTGCACACCCACTGCGACACCGGTTCCCCGTCGATCACGTCGAAGGCCGGCCGGCCGAACGCCAACTACGTCTGGCAGGGCTGCACCACGGCCGTCACCGGGAACTGCGGCGGCGGGCCGGTGGACGTGGCCAAATACTTCGCCGAGTTGGAGGGCGGGGCCGGCACCAACGTCATCCACTGGGCCACGCACAACACCATCCGCACCCTCGTCGTGGGCAACGCCGACCGCCCGCCGACCGCCGACGAGCAGGCGAGGATGGAAGCCCTCGTCGAGAAGGCCATGACCGACGGCGCGTGGGGCCTCTCGACCGGGCTGATCTACAACCCCGGGATCTATGCCAAGACCGAGGAGGTCGTCGGACTGGCGAAGGCCGCGGCGAAGCACGGCGGGCTGTACGTGAGCCACATCCGCCACGAGGGGGCCGGGCTGCTCGACGCCGTCGAGGAGGCGCTGCGGGTCGGCCGCGAGTCGGGCTGCCCGGTCCACGTGTCGCACATCAAGGCGAGCGGGAAGGCGGCGTGGGGCAAGTCGGTCGACGCCGTCGCGCTGATCGAGGCGGCCCAGAAGAAGGGGCAGAAGGTGACCGCCGACCAGTACCCGTACGTCGCCAGCAGCACGTCGCTGCGGGCGATCGTGGTCCCGGCCCGGTACCGCGAGGGCGGGCAGAAGGAGTTCGTCGCCCGGCTCGACGACCCCACCACCGGGCCGAAGATTCGGGCCGACGTCGCCCGGGAGCTGAAGGGGGACGGCGCGGCGCGGCTGAAGATCGCCCGGTACGCCAAGGCCCCGAAGTGGCAGGGCAAGTCGCTGGCCGAGGTCGCCACCGCGGAGGGGAAGGACGCGGTGGACGTGGCCCTGGAGATCGAGCGGAACGGCGGGGCGCAGGTGGTGAACTTCGGGATGAGCGAGGAGGACGTGCGGGTGTACATGAAGCGGCCGTGGGTGGCGACGGCCAGCGACGGCGGGGTGCAGGTGGCCGGCGACACCGTCCCGCACCCGCGGAGCTACGGCACCTTCCCGCGGAAGATCGGCCGGTACGCGATCGAGGACGGGGTGCTGCCGCTGGAGCAGGCGGTCCGCAGCGCGACCGGCCTGCCGGCCGACATCCTGGGGCTGGCCGACCGCGGGTACCTGAAGCCGGGGGCGTTCGCGGACGTGGTGGTGTTCGACCCGAGGGCGTTCCGCGACGCGGCGACGTTCGACAAGCCGCACCAGTACGCGGTCGGCGTGAAGTGGGTGTTCGTGAACGGCTCGGCCGCGATCGCCGACGGCACGCACGACCCGACAGTTTTGGCAGGCAAGCCGCTGCGGCACCCCTCTCGATAGTGGCTGCCGCGGGGCAGCCCCTTGATTGGGCGTGCCGAACCACCCCACTCAGCCGCGGCGGGCCGCGTGAGCTAAGAACACCTGAAAGCCTACAGGTTCTCGCCGTCTGTCGGCCTTTGCCTCATGCCGGTAGCACTGCCACGGTCGCCAGACCCCGGCCCGCAACGCCTGCCAGCCCGGAGGCAGGTCGGCCAGTTCCGGCAAGCTCGGGTCACGCCGGACCAAGCTGGCCACCCCGTGCCGTCAGCCACCCCGAATGCCCCGGCCCCTCGCAGGTGTGTGACCGACGACCGTGAGGGCAGGGGGGCGGAGGAGTCGGAACGGCGGGGAGCAAGCCGCAACCCACACTTCGCCAAACGGCAGAGCCTTGCTCATTCCGCAATCTTCAGCTGAATCCTCTCTCGCGTCTTCAGCAGAAACTGCGACGAGAGGGCTTTCAGGTAGGCGGTTTCTTGTTCCAGCGGGGACAGGGCACACGTGACCTCACGCACGGCCCACCCGAGCCCGGCGATGAAGAGGCAAACGCCGCTGAAGCCCGATACGAGTGCGACCACACCGAGCCGGTCGTACACGATCGCTAATCCGGCACATACAGAACAGAGCAGGAAGGCGACGATCGCCGCCAACAGGCAATACAGCCCATTCTGGATCATCTTGGCCTTGGCGGTGACCGCCGCGATCTGGGCGTCGAGCATGGCGAGCAGGGAGTGCGTGTCAGCCATGTCGTGCGGCTGAGGCTTGACCAACAGATCGATCTTTTGCTGTTGATACGCCCGGACTCGGGCCACGATCACGCCCAGGCGGTTGTAGGGAGCCGTCGCCACTACCCCACAGGCCGAGATCAAGATGCCGGGCGTGACACACAGCGCGATCATGTCGGCATGAAACGTGTTCATGGCGCTGTATTCGGCGGCGTGTCGAACTCCGCTTCAGGAATTATTCAGCCCCCCGTTCACGCCTCGCCCTACGCACACTGCCGGGCGCCTGATTCGGCGTCCCAGCTACTTGGCGGCCACGCCCCGGGCCTGATACCTGCCAACCGTGTCCCCTACTTCACGCGCGGACACGTTGAGCTTGAACCCGTGCGGGTGTTGTTCGGTGATCGCGTAGACAATCATTGGCCCCCGGTCGATGACCTTCAACTCGGGCGGGTGCGCGTAGGGACGCGGGTAGAACACCTCGAAGTCGTCCGGCTTGTGCCGGGGGGCGATTTCGCCCGTCTGGATCAACAACCCCTCGTCCCCGTCCGGAGCCGCGACCCGCGCCGGAACCGCTACACGCCCGCGGTCTGCTGCTGCGGCGGGTTCGGCATCATGCCGCCCAATGACCGAACCGCTCATTTCTTCTCGAAGGCGCACTTGCCTCCAGCGTCATTGACCAGCTCGTTCGACTGGAGGTACTTCTTGGAGGCTTCCGACTTCTTGAGGTAGGCATCCCAATAGTGCGTGCTGCATAACTTGACGGTATCGGTGACGTCCCCGCCGCGTGCCCCGAGGCCGCCCCCAAAAGAAAGGTGGTTGGCCCCGTCGACGACGACGAGGTACTTGTCACCCGCGGGGCTGTACTTGTACGGTTCTTTCTTCCAATCGACGCCCTGGCCCCCGGCCCCCTGATCGCGCGTTCCGGTAATGGTCATCATCGGAAGCTTGAGCGCGTCCCAACTCGCTTCGGTCAACCCTTGCTGGCCGGTGCCTTGACCGGAAATGGGCAGGATGCACTTCACCCGCTTGTCGAAGAAGCTTTTGCCTTTGTCTTTGCCAAGGTCCGTGGTGACTCCGCCGATGAGCATGGCGGTGTACGCCCCGAATGAGTGCCCGCCGACACCGATCGATTTCGCGTCGATCTTCTCTTTCAGACCGGGCACCGATTTCGGTAGGTCGTCCAGGTTGTCCAGGATCAGAACCAAGTCGGCCACCCGGTCGCCGATTTTCGCCGGATCGCTCAACCCGCCGAGCAGCCCCCCGGGCCGAGGTTGGGCGGCGGGCTTATCGTCGCCGGCCTTCTTGGGGTCGGCCTTCCGTCGGCCGAGTCCGTCGGCGTGGGTCGGATGAATGACCACGTACCCGTGACTGGCCCAGTGCTTGCCGATCGGGCCGAACGCATCCTTGTTGCCGCCGAAACCGTGGGAGAACAGGATCACCGGGAAAGGGCCGCCGGTCTTGGGATAGTAGACCTTGTAGGACAGCTCCTTTTTTCGAGCCGCATCTTTGAGGGTCAGGTCATCGACGGTTTCGACCGTCAGCGGCCCCTTTTGGGATTTGATCGGCTCATCAGCAAGGGCGGATCGCACGAACAAGGAAACCGCGACTGCGAGAAGTAGAAGTCTGCGCATATCGGCTCCGATCAGTGTGTCGAATTCGTGTGAACTACAGACACAACCCCATCGGCGTAGTTCTGTTACACTACTGGAGGAGTCTCCGCCGCCAACGACACAGCTCAGCAGCGGCGGGGGCACCGATGCGCTGTGGTTGGGGAAAACCTACCTGCCCCCGTCGTCTGCTGCAGCGCCTGGGTCGGCGTCCGTAGGCCGGTCAGCGGCGGTACTCCCAAACCCCACCGCCGTCTCCCAGAAGCTTGAGGGAGTCCCCGGAGAGTACCACCCGAACCTGCATCCGCCCCCAGAAGCGGGACACCAACTCGATCCGCTCGGCGTCCGCCCACCGCCACTGCCCGACATCCGGCCTCTCATCCCGGGAGAGGACCTTCCCGCCCTCGCTGATCGTGAACACCCCGACATCCTCGAATGTTCCGTCGGGGTTGAACACCATCGGGGTTCCTTTATCGACCCGTACCCACCGCCCGGCGATCTCGGGCCGCGTCGGGGCGGCGGGTGGGGCCGGGCGGAGCCACGCGCGGTCCAGGGCCACACCCAGGCCGACGCCGGCCGCGAGGACGACCGCCAGCAGGAGGGCAGCCCGCAGGGCCCGCCAAGTTCC
>JANPKP010000583.1:0-15311 GCA_031426095.1 Gemmataceae bacterium | reverse complement strand
GGGTTCGATCCTTTTGGGGGCCGGTCCGACCAGGGGTTGCGCTCCGCTCCACCCCTGGCTATTGACGGACACCCCTTCGGGGTTGGAAGACGCCGGTCTGTCGCTCCGCCTCCAAACCGCATTCCGCAATCGCCCGCCCGTCACTTCCGCCGCTTCTTCTTGCGGTCGCCGGTGTCGCGGCGGAACGGGTCCGGCTTCGGCCGGTTCGGGTCGCGGCTGTTCTTCAACTGGCGGCTCGACTGCTCCTCGGCCCGCTGCTGCAACTCCTCCAGCTTGTCCCGCATCTGGGCCTTCCACCGGCCCACGCGGCCCTGAGGCTTCGGCGTGGGGTCGCTCGGCCCCGAACCGCCGTCGGGGCCGCCGCCCGGCCCCTCGGTCGGCTCCTTCGGCTTGGGGACGAACTGCCGTTCGAGGATGCCCCACCCGGTGCTGATGATGAAGTACAGCGCCAGCCCGGCCGCCACCTTGTAGAAGAAGAGCGCCATCACCAGCATCATGATCTTCATCATCCGCTGCTGGCTGGCCTGCGCCTCGTCGGTCGGCGGCGGCATCATCTTGTTCTGTTGGTACAGCATCAACCCCACCGCCAATAGCGGGAAGAGGTTGAGGTACGGCCCCAGGTAGACGAACCCGCCGAGGGCGTCCGGGGCACTGATCATGGGGATGCCCTCGCCCCACCACGCGAGCATGTCCGGGGCGGCGAGGTTCTGGGCCCAGAGGAACGGCTCCAGGCGGAAGAACACGCTCTCCTGGAGCCCGAAGTAGAGGCCCATCATGATCGGCATCTGCGCGAAGATGAGCACGCACCCGCCCATCGCCGCGAGCGGGTTCATGCCGTTCTTGAGCATCAGGGCCGTCTTCTCCCGGTTGAACGCCTGGAAGTCGTCCTTGTACTTCTCGTGCAGCTTGTCGATGTCCGGCTTGAGCCGCTTCTGGAGTTCCACCATCCGCATGTTCATCTGCGTCGACTTGCGGCTCGGGAGGAACAACGTGAGGCGCACCATGACCGTGAGGACCACGATGGACAGGCCCCAACTGATGTCGCCCAGCCCCAGGCCGGCGAGCACCCAGTGGATGCCGGCCAGGAGCCAGTGCATGAGGTTGGTGAACACCAGGACGAGGTCGGTCCAGTAGATCGAGTTGGCGAAGTTGCCGATGGCCGTGGGCGACTGGTAGTCGGTGATCGTCTTGAGCCCGAGGCCGTCGAGGTAGCGGTCCACCAAGCCCTGGTCGACCGCCCGGTCGCCGGTGAGGAGCTTGAGGAGGCGGACCTTCGCCGGGCCGTTGTACAGGAGGTACGAGTGCTCGACCTTCTCGCCCGGGGCCAGGTCGAGCGGGTCGGACACGGCACGCACCGTCAGGTCGTCGAACTGCGGGAACTTCGACGGCTCGACCAGGGCCCGGAGGCGGGCGGCCCGCCCGGCCTTGACGGGGTCGGCCGGGTCGGCCCGGGCCTCCTCCTCGGCCCGCTTCACCTCGTCCGGCGACGGGGCGAGCGGCAGCTCGGTGGTGGCCCGGACGCGGGTCCACGGGTCGAACCCGGGCACGCTGTCGTCCACGGCCATCGCGGAGGCGAAGTACTGGGTGGCGACGGCCGCGTACTTGAACGCGTACTCGCCCCGCTCGACCGGGTCGCTCCCCCGTCGGACGGCCACCGTGGCCGGGTCTTCGAGCGTCCGCACGGCGGTGCCCCGCTTGCTCGCCCGGCCGATGAGGGCGTTGCGGTACGTCGAGGTGTACCACTCGCCCTCGATCGGCAGCCCCCGGGGGCCGGAGAGCTGGTAGCGGAGCTGGCCCTTGCCCTTGGCCCCGCCGGGCAGCCGCTCGAACGCCACCTTGAGCCCGGCGTGGTAGTCCTTCGGGGCGAGCGTGTACGTCTTGCGGATCCGCATGAAGTACGGCTCGCCGAGGTCGGTCTCGAACGCGACCGACTGCGGCAGCTCGCCGGGCGGGCTCTGGGCGGCGAGCTTCCAGTTCCGCTCGCCGAGGTCGGGCAGCGGGTACTTGTCGTCCGGCGTGGGGTAGTGGAAGACGGTGTACGACGGCTCGGCGAGGTTGGCCCCGGGGGCGGTCTTGCCGGGGGCGAGGTCCGGGTACGGGGCCTCGTCGGCGAGCCGGGCCGTCCGCGGGCGGACGGTGCCGGGGACGAGGAACAGGGGGTACGGGGTGTCGTCGAGCCGCCTGGCCTCCAGCCCGAGGCGGTTGGCCTCGTGGTACTTCGGCAGCACCACCTGCTGGACGCCGCCGCCGCGGGTCGAGAGGAGCAGCTTGTTGTAGAAGCCGTCGTCCCCGAGCGCGACGAGCGTCGGCGGCTCGACGGGGGCGGCCGGCGGCGGGGGCGATGCCGGCTTCGGGAAGTCGCCCGGCCTCAGCGCGGCGGCCGGGCCGGCCGCGGCCGCCACCGCCACGGCCGGGTCGGTCTTCGCCTCGGCCGCCGGCGGCGGCTCCGGCGGGTTCAGCTTCCGGTTCTTCTCGCTGTAGAGGTAGAACGCGATCATCGCCCCGCTGAGGACGGTGAACAGGGCGAGGTTGAGGCCGTTGTTGCGCATGAAGGGGGGACCGCGGGATGGGGGCGCCGCCCGGGCGGGCGGTCGCCGGCATTGTATCAAACTCGGACGCCCACGGACCGGCGGGGTCCGTGGGCGCGGTAATGGGCAAAGCCCAGGGATGGCCATCCCTGGGCTTGTAACTCTACCGCCCCTCGCGGAGCCGGTCGCCGAGGAAGTTCTCCAGGTCGGGCACGTCGTAAATCTTCTTCACCGTCACGTCCACGTCGTACTCGACCCGCCTGAAGTGGATCGTGTCGTTCTCCAGCACCACGTAGCACGGCCGCCAGTTGCCGTCCCGCGGCTGGCCCACGCTGCCGACGTTGCACAGGGTCTTGCGGCCGTCGAGCTTGTAGGCGTGGTCCGTCTCCTCGGGGGAGAGGAACTGCATCGTCTCGGTGAAGATGCCCGGCACGTGGGTGTGCCCCTGGAAGCAGTACCGCTCGACCAGGGCGAAGATGCGCTCCATCTTCCGCTGGTTGTACACGTCCTCGGGGAAGACGTACTCGTTGAGCGGGTTGCGGGCCGACCCGTGGACGAACAGGTAGCCGTTCTCCCGGTGGCTCCGCGGCCGCTCGGCCAGGAACTCCCACCGCTTCTCGCGGACCGGCCGCGGCTCGGTGCCGGTCTCCAACTGCGTCCGCGTCCAGAAGATGGCCCGCTCGGCCGAGGGGTTGAACCCGTCCGGGTCGAACATCGCGCCTTGATCGTGGTTGCCGAGGAGGACGAGCCGGCAGTCCATGACGAGGTCGATGCACTCGCGGGGGTTGGGCCCGTACCCGACCACGTCGCCCAGGCAGTAGATCTCCGTGATCCCCTGCGAGCGGATGTCGGCGAGCACGGCCTGGAGGGCTTCCAGGTTGCCGTGGATGTCGCTGATGATCGCCTTCTTCACGCCCGGCACTCCCTGGCCGCCGCGGGCGGTGGGCCGCGGAGCAATGGCAAGTATATCGCACGAACGCGGTCCGGGGAACCGAAATGGGCGGACGGGGGAAGGGGGGCGGGAAAAGTGTGAGTGTGGGTGTGAAGTGCGGGGTCGATCCGAAAATGCCGGAACCCGGGGGTGGGCTCCCCCGGGTTCGGCCTGATTCTCTCACACCCCACACCTTCGCTCCCGCCCCGTCACACCACGTCCTTCGTGAACGGGTTCGGCTTGTCCACGATGCGGATCGGGCGGCCGGTCGGGGTCTCGTTCTGCTTCTGGTGGTCGATCCCGAGCATCTCGCAGGCGGTCGCCAGGAAGTCCGGGGCGGTCGTCTTCCGCTCCTCGACCACGGCCCCCTCCTTGTCCGTCTTGCCGATCACCCGGCCGCCCGCCAGGCCGCCGCCCCACATGGCCAGGCTCCACGCCTTCGGGTAGTGGTCGCGGCCCGGCTTCGCGCCGCGGGTGTTGATGTGCGGGGTGCGGCCGAACTCGCCCATCCACACCACCAGCGTCGTGTCGAGCAGGCCCCGCTCCTTGAGGTCCGTGAGCAGGGTGCTGGTCGCCGCGTCCACCTGCTGGCTGTTGTTCTTCACCTTCGTCCAGTTGTCCTGGTGGGTGTCCCACCCGCCGAGGCTGACCTCCACGAACGGCACCCCGACCTCGACCAGCCGGCGGGCCATCAGCACGCCCTCGCCGAACTTCCCCTCGCCGTACTTGGCCTTCGTCGCGGCCGACTCGGCCGACAGGTCGAACGCCTTCGCCTCCTTCGAGTGCATCAGCTTGACGGCCCGGTCGTAGGTCGTGCGGTGGTCCACGATCACGTCGGCCCGGTACTCGCTGTGGAAGGCCGTCTCCATCTGCTGGAGCAGCCCGAGGCGGTTCGTGAGCTGGCGGTCGGTGACGGCGTTCCGCAGGTCTTCGACGCCCTTCGTCGGGTCGGTCACGAGCAGCGGCTGGTACTTCGGCCCCATGAAGCCGGACCCGTAGCTGCGGTTGCCGATGGCGACGAAGTTCGGGACGGCCGCGTCGACCTTGCCCAGCTCGGCGGCGGTGAACGCCCCGAAGCTCGGGTACACCAGCCCGCCCTGGCCCTCGCGGTAGCCGGTGTGCATGTTGTACTTGGCCCGGGCGTGGGCCCCTTCCGGCGTGCTCATGCCGCGGACGAGGACGCCCTCGTGCATGTGCCCGGCGAGCTTCGGCAGGTGCTCGCTGATCTGGATGCCGGGGGCCGAGGTCTTGATCGGCTTGAACTCGCCGGCCCCCTTGCTGTCGGGCTTGAGGTCGAACGTGTCCTTGTGGCTGGGGCCGCCGTCCATCCAGAGGAGGATGACGTTCGTCGCCTTCTTGCGGGTGCCGGCGGCGGCCGGGGCGGCGGCCGCGTGCCGGGCCAGGACCGGCAGCCACCCGGAGAGCGACGCCCCGAACACGCCGGCGGCCGAGAGCCGGAGGAAGTCGCGGCGGGACTTGTCTTGGAGGGCCGAGGAGAACATGAGGAGGCTCCGGGGCGAATGTGAGCGGGTGTGTTGAGGGCAAAGCCCGGGGATGGCCATCCCCGGGCTTGGTGTGTTGTTACCGCACCATCGTGAATTCGCTGCTGTTGAGGACGGCCCACAGCACGTCGCTCATCCCCTCGGCCGGGGTGGCGGCCTTGCCCACGTAGGACGCGAGCTTGGCCGCCTCCGCCGGGGTCGGGCGGCGGGAGAGCGCCGCGAGGTAAATCTTCTCGATCCCCTGGGCCGGCGACCCGGTGCCGGCGATGGAGCGGGCGAGGCCCGGGCCGGCGGCCGTCATCCGCGAGTTCATGAGCCTCAGGGCCTGCGGGATGCCGGCGTCGTACTCGGTCGCCGTCGTCTCCTCGGCCCCGGCCAGGAAGAAGGCCACGAACCGTTCCCGCGGGCTGTTCGGCTGGCCCTTCGCGGCCCCGGCCCCCTTCTTCCCGCCCCGGCCCTCCTCGCCGGCCCCGCCGCCGACCACGGCGAGGCTGTCGAACAGCTGCTCGGGGGTCATCACCTTCACCGTCTGGTGGGCGAACAGGTTCTCCTCGGCCTTCTCGTTCCCGGCCGCCGGGCGGCTGCTCCGCTGGTACGCCTTGCTCGTGCAGATGCCGCGGATCAGGTGCTTGAGGTCGAACCCGTTGGCGAACTCCTTCGCCAGCCCGTCGAGCAACTCCGGGTGCGACGGCGGGTTGTCGGGCTTCATGTCCTCGACCGGGTTGACGATCCCGGGGCCGAAGAACTGGGCCCACGTGCGGTTGACCATGGCCTTGGCGAAGTACGGGTTGTTCGCCCCGGTCAGCCACTTGGCCAGGGACGGCCGGAGCGGCTCGCGGTCGCTCAGTTTCGGCTCGGCCCCGGCGAAGAACTTGGGCGGGACGATCTTGGTGGCCTCGGGGAAGAAGTCCTTCACCTTCGTCCGGTTGGGCGTCTCCTGCACCCCGATCTGGGTGTTGTCGCCCCCCTTGTTGGCGTTCTTCGGGTTCTGCGGCTGGACCTTCGAGTAGAAGGCCGCGACCCCCCAGTAGTCGGTCTGCTTCCACTCCTTCACGAACGGGTGGTTGTGGCACTGGGCGCACTGGAGCTGGATGCCGAGGAAGTGGTTCGTGGTGTGGTCGGTGAGCTTGTCGACCGCCCGGTTGGCGAGGAAGAAGGTGACGGCCGGGTTGGCCTCGACGGTGCCGGTGGCGGTCACGAGGTCGGACACGAACTTGTCCCACGGCGTGTTGCCGTTGAACTGCTCTTCGAGCCACTTGACGAACGGCTCGCGGAGGACGAAGCGGTTGGCCGAGTCGCGGGGGAAGAGCTTGGCCTGCCACTGGTCGGCCTGCCGGCGGCCGTACAGGGGGCTGTCCAGCAACTCGTCGACCAGCTTCGCCCGCTTGTCCGGGGCGGTGGAGTCGAGGAAGGTCCGGGCCTGGTCGGCGGTGGGGATGACGCCGGTGATGTCGAGGGACGCCCGGCGGAGGAACTCGGCGTCGGTGCAGAGCGGGGAGGCGACCACCTTCCCGTCGGCGAGCTTGCGGTCGATCTGGCCGTCGATCAGGGCGGCGAGGGCGGCCGGGTCCTTGCGGGCGGCGGGCTTCGACGCGGACGCGGCTTTCGCCTTCGCGGCGTCGGCCTTCGCCTTGGCGGCGGCGGCGTCCGCGGCGGCCTTCTCGCCGGCGGCGGCGTCCGCGGCGTCGGCGACCTTCTTCTTCTGGCGCTCGGCCTTGAGTTGGGCCTTGAGGGCCAGTTTGATCTGCTGCTTGGTGAGCGGGACGAGGCCGGCGGCGTCGGCCGGCCCGGCGGCCATGACGGCCACCCCGGCGGCGAACGCGGCGAAGGCGAGCAGGCGGTTCAGACGCATCGGTCGGACCTCCGGGGGAGGTGGGAGAACGGGTCGATAAGGGGTAAACACGGCCCGCCGGGGAAAGTTCCGCGGCAATGTGGGGCGGCAGCGACCGCGGAGGACGCCGACCGGGACGCGGGATCGAGAGGATCGGACGGACCGAATTGTTAAGAGGGGACTCCATCGTGTGGCCCCGGCCCTGGTTTCCGAGCCGGGGCCGGGGCCACACGATGGAGTCCGTCTTTCCCGCCGATTCTCCGATCCTTTCCATCCGCGGTCTTTGCCGCGTCATCCGCGTGCCGTCGCTTCTCACGTTCAGGTTACCGGGCTACACTACCCTTGCCCACGTCGTCCGTCCTCCGCCCTCCCCGGAAGGATCGTCATGTCCGGCCCCCCCGCACCCCGCCGCCGGGCGGCGTTCACGCTCATTGAACTGCTCGTCGTCATCGCCATCATCGCCGTCCTCATCGGGCTCCTCCTGCCCGCCGTTCAGAAGGTCCGCGAGTCGGCCGGGCGCGTCCGCTGCACCAACAACCTGAAGCAGATCGGCCTCGCCTGGCACTCGCACCACGACGCGAACGGGGGGTTCCCGACCGGGGGCAAGAACGGGTGCGACAACCCCCGGCACCCCGGCCTGACGGCGACCGACTGCCCGAGCCCGGTGCCCGACCCGGCCCCGCAGTACGTCAGCGGGGCGTACGACAGGAGCAACAACAAGGACGACTGGGGCTGGCCGTGGCAAATCCTCCCGCAGATGGACCAGGCCGGCCTGTTCAACACGACCTCCAACACCACCGCCAAGCAGAGCCACGTGAAGGCGTACTACTGCCCGACCCGGCGGGCCCCCAAGGCGGGGGCGGCGAAGGGCGACTACGCGGCCAACGCCGGCGACAGCCAGGGGTCGGCCGGGACGCCCCCGGCGGCCCCGAGCCCGACGACCGGGGTGCTGGCCCGGACGGGCGGCACGCAGCTCCGCATCAAAGACGTGACCGACGGCACCTCGACCACCCTGCTCGTGTCCGAGAAGCGGCTCAAGATCGCCAGGCTGACGCAGACCTACGACGACAACGAGTCGTACCACGCGGCCGGGTGGGACAGCGAGGTGTTCCGCACGGCCGGGACCGGCGGCCCCGGGGCCCCGGCCGGCAGCCGCGGCCCGACGAAGGACCTGCCGGACGCCCTCCCGTCCGAGGCCGACGGGTTCAGCGGGCTGAACCAGTTCGGGTCGTCGCACCCGTCGGGCGTGAACGCCGCGATGGCCGACGGGGCCGTGCGGGTCATCCGCTTCGACCCCGACCCGGAGACGTTCCGCCGGGCCTGCGTCCGCAACGACGGGACGACGTTCGACCCGGACGACCTGTGACCCTTCTTCTCGGAGAACGCCGCCGTGAGCCGCCAGACGTGGTACGCCGTCGGGATGACGTTCGCACTCGCGGCCGGGGGGTGCGGGTCGTCGGTGCCGCCGCCGCCGACCGACCCGGACGCCGACCGCCGCTTCGAGGAGGAGGAGAAGAAGGCCCGCGAGAGCGAGGGCCGCCGGCCGCCCGGCCAGCCCGCGGCCGGGTGACGGACCGCCGTTCGTCCAGCGGATCGGGCCGGAATGCGGGAACGCTCCCGCGTTACCGCAAAATTCGGGAGCGATTCCCGAAGTGCAATCATCTTCGATGGATCGGGCGACCCCAATCGCACCGATGCGGTAAAATGCGGTAAAGCTCGCGGCAAATTTCGAGCGTCGGCGGTCACTTCAGAGGCCGAACAGGGCGCGGGCGTTGCGGGTGGTGTGGCCCGCCAGTACGTCCGCCGTCACGCCGACGGCCTCGGCCAGCACCGCCGCCGTGTGGGCCACGAACGCCGGCTCGTTCCGCTTCCCCCGTTGGGGCACGGGGGCGAGGTACGGGCAGTCGGTCTCCACGAGCAGCCGGCCGAGCGGGACGGCCGCCGCCACCGCCCGCAGGTCGGCCGCCGTCTTGTACGTCAGCATCCCCGCGAACGACACGAACAGCCCCATTTCGAGGCACGCCTCGGCCGTCGCCTTGTCGCCGCTGAACGAGTGCATGACGGCCCGCACCGGCCCGTGCCGGTCGAACTCGCCGCGGAGCATTCGCACCACGTCCGCCTCCGCCTCACGGCAGTGGATGACGAACGGCTTGCCGAGCCGCCGGGCCAGCTCGATGTGCCGGGCGAACATCTCCTCCTGGGCCGGGAACGGCGTGCGGTCCCAGTAGCGATCCAGCCCCGTTTCCCCGATGGCGTGGACGGTCGGCTCCGTTTCCGCCAGCCGCACGACCGCGTCCCAATCGCCGGGTTTGGCCTCCGCGACGGAATTCGGCTGAATGCCGACGGCCGCCACGAGCAGATCGAACCGCTTCGCCAGCCGCACGCATTCGAGGGACGATTCGCGGTCGATGCCGACGGTGACGACGCGCTCCAGCCCGCCCGCCGCGGCGCGGTCGAGGACGGCCGGCAGGTCGGCCGCGAACCGCTCGTCGAACAGGTGGGCGTGGGTGTCGATGAGCATGGCGGATGGGTGCTGAGGAATGAGTGCCGAACCGGCTTCTTGTGGCCTGGGCTTCCAAGCCCGGGCTCGCCGACCCGCCCGGGCTTGGAAGCCCAGGCCACAAGATTGAAGCACCGCGGAGCCTACCGTGAGGTTGGCGGCGTCGTAACCAACCCCGTCGCCGCCCGGTCGGCCGCCGCCGTCAGCGGGTTCCACACGACGCCGAGGGCCAGCACGACGGCCACCAGCCCCGCGAGGTACGCGGACGGACCCGTCTCAAGTCTCAAGTCCTCAAGTCCCAAGTCGCCGGACGGGCCCGCCTCCGACTTGGGACTTGAGACTTCCGGACTTGGGACTTCCAACACCATCACGCGGACCACGTTGAGGTAGTAGTACGCGCTCGCCACCGTGTTCACCGCCCCGACGGCGAGCAGGACGGCGTAGAAGGTGCCCAGGTTCGCGTTCCCGCCGGCGGCCGCGGCCCGGCTCGCGTCCCAGACGGCGGCGAACACCTGGAACTTGCCCGCGAACCCGGCCAGCGGCGGCAGCCCGAGCAGGCCTAACAGGAACACCGCGAACGCCCCCGCCAGCAGCGGCGAGCGGCCCATCAGCCCCCGGCAGGCGTCCAGCTCTTCGGACCCCGTGCGGTTGCGGATGAAGGCCACCGCGGCGAACGCCCCCATGTTCAGGGCGACGTACCCGGCGAGGTAGAACAGCACCGCCGCCACGCCCTCGCTTCGCAGCGTGGACAGGGCCAGGAGCATGTACCCCGCGTGGGCGATGGTCGAGTACGCCAGCAGCCGCTTGAGGTTCGTCTGCCCGAACGCGGCCAGGTTCCCGAACGTGACCGTGACGGCCGCGACCACTCCCACCACGACACCCACCGTGCCCGGGAGCGGGTCGTGGAGGGACGCCAGCAGCCGGGCCGCGAGGGCGACGGCCGCCGCCTTCGACGCCACCGACAGGAAGCCCGCCACCTCGGCCGCCGCCCCCTCGAACACGTCCGGGCACCAGAAGTGGGCCGGCACCGCGGCCAGCTTGAACGCCAGCCCGACGCCCAGGAACAGCAACCCGGCGACGAGGACCGGGTCGAACCCGCCGGTCCGCAGCCGCCCCGCGACTTCGGCCGCCACCGCCGGCAGCGAGCCCGTCCCGCTGATCCCGGCCAGCAGACTGATGCCGTAGAGCATGACGCCGGACGCGGCGGCCCCGAACACGACGTACTTGAGGGCCGCCTCGCCCCCGGTCCGCCGGCCCTTGAGGAACCCGGCCAGTGCGTACCCCGGCAGGCTCGCCATCTCGACGGCCAGGAACACCATGAGCAGGTGGTTCGCCGCCGTCATGAGCATCATGCCGAGCGTGCCGCCGAGCAGCAGGACGTAAAAGTCCCCCGAGTCGTCGCGGTCCGGCAGCCCGGTGAGGGCGGTGAGCAGCACCGCGAGCAGGGCCGCCGCCAGAGCCACCGCCTTCGCGTACACGGCGAACGAATCGGCCGCGAGCAGGCCCGAAAACAGCGTGGCGGGCACGTGGTCGGGCGGGTTGAACAGTGCCACGAGCGCCCCGCCGACGCTCAGCACGGCGACCGGCCAGAGCTGAACGCGGTCGAGGGCGGGGGTGAGCCGGGCGAGGAGCAGGAGGACGACGCCGCCGGCGACGGCG
Source organism: Gemmataceae bacterium (assembly GCA_031426095.1). GTDB lineage: Bacteria > Planctomycetota > Planctomycetia > Gemmatales > Gemmataceae > JANPKP01. The sequence goes on along the minus strand of JANPKP010000583.1, from coordinate 4,360 downwards.
AGTTCGGGCGTGAACGCCCCGAGGTCGGCGGCGAGGCCGGCCCGGAGGGCGTCGACGGCGGCGGGGGAGGGGAGCATGCGGGCGGGCTTACCCCCGAAACCATTTGATGTCGGCGACAAACACGGTGGCCGCCGCGTCATCGACCTCGAACAGCACGTTCAGGGGCGGGTGGAACCAGAGACGCCGGGCGGGCGATTCCCGGGACTCGCCCTGATCGTAGGGACTTGTTGACAGAATGGAATCGACCGCGTCGGCGGCGTCGGCCAACGCCTCGGAGTCCGCCACCTGATCCCACAGTTCGATGAGCTTGGCGTCGGCTCGTGCCTGCCAGATAACGGCACAAGTCATTTCCCCCGCCCCCGCAGTTCCGCGAGAATCTCGGCCAGGGGCCGCCCCGTCTTGGGTTGGCTGAACGCGGCCTTGATCTCCTCTTCGGTAAACGGGTTCGCCGTGGCCGCTATCGCCCGGTAAGTGGCCGGCGGGAGGCAGACGGCGAGCAGGTTCCCCTGCTCGTCATAGAGTTCGAGCTGCCCGTTCAGGCCCTTCAGCTTGGCCCGGGTCTCCGCGTCGAGAATCACCTTACTCATCGGAAGCACCCCCTGCCGCCAGCATACCCGACGGCGGCCGGGGCGGGGAGGGTTCCGGCGAGCAGGTTCGAACGCGGCCGGTGGGGAGGGGCGGACGCGGGGGCCGGCCCGGGGTCGCGGGGCCGGCCGGGCGGTTGCCGTCACTCGCTGTACCGCTCGGTGAAGATGTAGTCGATGCCCTTCTGGCCGGCGTCGAGCTGGATGCCGAAGAAGGTGTCGGCCTCGGCGTGCGACCCCACCGCCACCCCGTTCACCGTGCCGACGTAGTCGAGCCCGTCGGCGGTCCCGCCCGGCTGGTCCTGGATCACGGTGTACAGCCCGGCCTCCAGGCCGGCGAAGGTGTACGCCCCGTTCGCGTCCGTGTACGCCACCAGGTCGACGTTCAGCCCCGCGGTGGTGACCCCCTGGAGGCGGACCGTCGCCCCGGCGATCCCGTAGTCGATGCCCGCGTCGATCACCCCGTCCTGGTTGGCGTCGAACCGGACGAACCCGGACAGGCTGGCCGTCCCGGTCGGGGTCGTCGTCCCGCCGGTCGCCTTCACCGCCCACTCCTCGAACCCGCCGTTGGCCGTCGCCCCCGCGACCCCGCCCATCTTCGAGTAGAGGTAAAGGAAGGCGTTCGGGTCGGCCCCGGCGAACGCCGCGTTCGGGACCAGCAGCCGCATGTCGCCCGACCCGCTCCCCGAGTTCAGCCCGGCGTTGAGCTTGACCGAGACGTCGCCCCCGGCGTCGAGGTCGAACGCGGCCGCCCGCCCGGCCAGGGAGGTCAGGTTCCCGACCCCCGCGAGGTAAATCTTGACCTCGTCCACCGACAGCAGGGGGGACGACGACCTCTGGTTGATGTCGAGGAGGAACTCCCGGTAGAGCGTCCCGCCGACGTTCACCACCGGCACGTCCGCGAGCTTGAGCGAGCGGGTGAACTTGGGGCTCTTGTTCTCGTCGAACTGGAGCGGCCGGCCGTCGGTGTTGAACCCCTGTTCGGACCCGCCCCCGCCCGCCGCCCCCTGGAGGCGGACGAACGAGTGGATGAACCCCGTCCCGGTCGGCTGGGCGTCCGTCTGCTGGACGATCGCCCCGCTCGGGGCGGCCGCCTGGGCCTTCGCGGTGGTGAGGTCGAGGACGGTGGCCGACGGGAGGACGCGCTCGTCCAGGGTGTGGACCCCGAGGCGGGTCGGCCGGGCCGGCGTCGCGGGGCGGCGGGAGGGGCGGGGGAAGATTCGCACGGGCGAACTCCGGGGATGAGGAAGGGATGTGCGGGTGCCGGGCCGGATTTCGGCCCCGGAATGAACCGACTTTCCCGATTGAAGGGGTTGGTCGGGTCGTCCGCATTAGGCAGCTAGAAGAGGATTGGGGGGCTGTCAAACCGGTCGCGGTCGTAGCGATTGTGGGCCCCTGGAAACGCGGGGGAACTGGTGTGGCGATTTGCCGATTACGCTGCGAGTGAAGTGATTCGCCGCCCGAACACCGCGCCAACGGGGGTACGGAAAAGGCAACGCCCGCCCGCCCGGCGGCGGGCCGGCGGGCGGGCGGGGGCGTCGGCCGCGAGTCACCCCTTGAGCATCTCGTCGTGCTTCATGCCGCTCGGGGGGAGGTCGGCCGCCCGGCAGTTGGCCAGGGCCGCCTTCGCCCCCGCCAACTGGTCGGCGTCGTTGTCCTCCCACTCGATGCTCACCGCCCCGTCGAACCCCACCCGGTTCAGCTCGATGAAGATTTCCTCCAGCGAGTTCGCGTCCCGCCGCGTGCCGGCCGTCACGAACTTCCAGCCGTTCGTCCAGTGGCCCATGTTCCGGTGCCCGCCGAGCCGCCCGCCCCGGCAGTGCTCCCGCTCCACCTGCACCCCCTTGACGTGGGCGCAGTGGATGTAGCCCTGGAACTCCCGCACGAACTCGATCACCGACACGTTCTGCCACTCCATGTGCGACCCGTCGAGGTTGAACCCGACGACGCCCTCGTACCCGGCCTTGATCATGTGCGTGATGTAGTCGCCGGCGCTTTCGAGGTCGCCCATCGCCCGCTCGCTCGGGTGGCACTCCAGGTCGTAGGTGACGCCGTACTTCTTGCACTCGTCCCACACCGGGGCGAACCGCTCCACGAGCAGTTCCAGGGACAAGTCGCGCACGTCCGGAAGTGCGTACCCCTCGATCTCCGTCGGCAGCGGCGGGAAGAGGAACCAGTGGCTCCAGCACCCGGCCGGGGAGCCGACGAACCCGGGCACGGCCACCTTCCGCCCCTGGAGCTTGGAGAGGTGCCCGGCGTACCGGGCGACCGCCAGCAGGTCGGCCGTCGCCTCCTTGTGGACGAGGGCGGCCACGTCCGGCGGCACGTAGTACGGGTCCGTCCGCGGCGGGGTGTTCCCGGCCTTCCGCCACTCCCGGTACGCGGCCTTGGCGTCCCCCTTGCCGCTGCAGAAGTTGAGCGTCTTGGCGGTCGGCTCGTCGCCCAGCACCTGCCCCTGGAGGTGGGCGGCGACGGTGAAGATTTCCAGCCCGTGGCTCTTGGCCAGCCCGACCCGCTCGGCCGCGTAGGCGGCGGCCCCGGCGTCGGTGTCGCACTTGCGGAGGTCGAGTTCCCAACTCGCTTCTTCCCACCCGTCGAACCCGCTGTCGGCGATGAACTTCACCCACTTGGCGAAGTCGACGTTGCCGAACTGGCCGCGGACGAGGCCGATCTGGTGGTAGCTGCCCTTGCCGTTCTTGTGCGTGGCGGTCTGCTTGAAGCCCATCGGGAGAGCCTCCGGGGAGTGGCGGGCCGGGCGGCGTGAGCCCCCGGAGTGCGGGTGACGACGTGAGTGTATGCGACTGCCGGGGGCGGGCAAGCGGCCCCGCGGACGGCCCAGAACGCTCGGAACTCGGCCGAAGTGCCCCCGGAATCTCCCGCTTTTAAACGTCGCGTTCCGCACGATCTGCTGCCCCTGTAAGGACTTCCTCACTCCCGCTACCGCCCCACCCGGTAAAGCGGGAGCGTCGCCGCATTCCGCCCCGCTTCGCTCGACTCCGGCCCGTTCGTCCGGGCCGCACTCGCCCGCCGAGGCGGGGGAATTCGTTTGGACGTCACGCGGGCACCCGTTAGACTCGCCCTCGGTCAAACGCCGCCCTGACACTCGAGGTAGAAGCCCATGTCCGGCCCGCCCCCGGCCCCGCCGCGCCCCTGGTTGGCCGTCCGCACCCTCGGCTTCGTCGTCGCCGTCATCGACCGCGTGTTCGAGCCGGTGAACAGCACGCGCGTCTACGGGTCGGTCGAGGGGTGGGGCCGGTGGCTGTTCGGGTACCCCCTCCTGTTCGGCCAAATCCTCCTGTACCTCGGCATGGCGTGGGGCATCGTCGGCGGGGAACTCGGGGTCTCGGACCTGTTCTGGCACGAACGGTGGATGAGCCAGTTCTGGGTCGGGGCGTCGGCCTGCATGCTGTTCGGCGTCGTCACGTTCGTGAACACGCTCCTCCAGGTGCCGACCCGCCTGCCCGGCCTGCCGGCCGACGGCCGGCTCACGCTCCGGTCGTGCTGGACCCTCTTTCCGAGCCGCAACCCGGGCGTCCGGGCCGTCGGCCGGCGGCTGTTCGGGTGGCTCGTGTTCCTCCTCGCCGTCGTCTACGTCGGCAAGCGGACGGCCCTCGGGGTCGCCGGGGAGGAGGCCGGCGTGCCGCACGGGGGGGTGCCGTTCGTACTCGGCTACCTGGCCGGGCTGCTGTTCGCCTTCGCCTTCTCCCTCGCCGACGCCCTGCTCGGGTTCCGGGACGTGGTCGCCGACCAGCCGTGGCTCCGCCGCCCGTACCCCG
>JANPKP010000582.1:0-4951 GCA_031426095.1 Gemmataceae bacterium | reverse complement strand
GCGGACCGACACCCCCGCCCGCCGGTTGGCCGAACACTTGTTCCCGGCCAGCGACACCACCGCCTCCCCCTCGGCCGTGATGCCGTCCCGCCCGTTCTCCTCGCAGGCGTTGTTGTGCAACTCGGCCAGGGCCGCCTTCGTCACCCGCACCCCGCTCCGCCTGTTCTTCTTGCAGGTCGTTTTGTGGACGGTGCCGACGACGCGGCCGTCGAGGACGACGCCGTTGGCCGCGTTCCCCGTGACCTCGCAGTCGCGGACCTCGGCCGCCGCTCCGCCGGCCCACACCCCGGCCCACTCGTTGTTCCGCACCGCCGTCCCGGTCAGCGTCAGCCGCCCGCCGCCGGCCGCCGACACCCCGCTCCCGGCGTTGTTCTCGACCGCCCCGCCGACGAGCGTGGCCCCCCCGTCGGCCACCCGCACGCCGTCGCCGGCCACCTTCGGGAGCAGGGCCACGCCGCCGCGGACGGTGCAGGCGTGCAACGCGACTTCGCCCTTCACCACCCGCACCACGTCGGCCGGGGCCGACCCCGTGTGGAACAGCGACAGGTTCCGGAGTTCGACCGTGCCGGCCCCGACCGACACCCCGAGGGCGAAGTCCGGGGCGGCCGACGCGATCACCGTCTGCCCGGCCCCGCGGCCGACGACGCGAATCGGGTGGCGGACCTCCAGCCGGGCCGACAGGGTGTACCAGGCGGCTTCGAGGAAGAGGGTGTTCCCGGCCCGGGCAACGGCCACCGCGTCGGCCAGGTTGAAGAACGGCCGCCGCTCGCCGCCGGCCTCCAGCCACGCCACCGGCCGCGTCTCCCGCCAGAGCCAGAAGAGCGGGGCGAGGACGCCCTTGGGGGCGATCTCCAGGTCGAGCACCTGGTCGCGGGCGGCCGCCCCCTGGGCCGACACGACGCACAGGCGGACGGCCCGGAACTGCCCGCGGAGGAGGTTGACGACGTTCCGCTGCGGCCCCCGGGTGAGCCACTTTTCGAGGGCGGCGGACACGGCCGTGAGGCGGTCCCAGGCGTCCCCGGCCGGGTCGAGGTCGTCGTTCAGGAGGAAGTCCTTCGCCTCGGCCGGGAAATCCTCCCGCTCCCGCAGGAGGTCGCCCTTCGTGAGTGTTAGAATCACCGCCTGCTTGGACGGATCGCCGCCGATGCTGGTCATTGCTTCGGCATAGACCGTCATCAGGTCGGAAAGCTGCTCGGGGTATTCTAAATCGGTAAGGCTCACGAGCCAGACAATCGCCTTGCTATTCTTCAGGTAGCGACCGTCTTCGCGGAGGTTTTCGACCTCTTGGAAGGTTTCGCCGTTGGTGTCGTAAAAGAGGAGTTGGCAGCCCCCAACAGCGGGGACGTTTCTCAACCGCATGACTTGGGGCCGAGGAAAGATACGTGCCGTCGTATTTGGGAGTTGTCCGTGTTCGCGGAGGATTCGCAGCCGCTGGCGGGCTTCCAACATCGCCGTCTGATCCATCCACTGACAAGAAAAAAGGGGCCACTCGACCCGCCGCTCCAGGTGGGTAAGCAGGGCGTCGATGTAGACCGATTTGCCGTGCCCGGTGGGACCAAAGATGCCTACCGGTACGGCGGGGTGACGCTCATAGTCGGTCGGGTAGAGGAGTGGTACCCCTTCCATTTCGCAGCGGGGGCAGCGGAGGCCGGTCCCGCCGTCGGCCGGCGGGTCAAACTGGTCCACGTCCAACTGGCAGAACGGGCACATCATGGGCGACGCCACCTCGAACCCCGGCCGACCGCCGGCAACCTTACTCTACACCTTCAGCCGCTCGGTGCCGTTCGGGTCTTCGAGGCGGGCCAGCAGCCAACTGAACCGCCTGGCCTCCCGGGCGGGCAACGCGGCCGGCTCCGGCGGCGGGTCGAAGCTCACTTCGGGGGCGGCCGCCCCGGCTACCGCTTCGAACACCCGTAGGTAGTCGCGGAACTTGTCCATCTGCACCCACACTAGCTTCAGCCCGAGGAAGAAGACGCCGTCGGCCGCGAGCCGGACCACCTGTTCGCCGTACACCCGGCGGAGGAGTTGGTTGCCGGCCCAGCGGTAAGCGTTGTCGTCGGCCGCGGCCAAGTGGACGCGGAAGGCCTTTGAGGCGGCGGCTGGGTTGCGGGCCTTGCCGCCGACGAGGTCTTTGTACAGGGCGGCGGTGGCGGCGGGGGGGTCGGGCTCGGCGTCGCCGCCGGTTCGGGGGGGCGGGGCGGGGAACCGCCAGAGGGCGTGGAGGAGGTTGCGGGCGGCCCCCCCGCGGAGGCGGGCGACGGCGTCGATGAGCGCCTCGTCGGCCGGCCCGTCGGGGAGCAGGAACAGGCCGGCGAGGAGCTCCCCAGGGCGGTCCGACCCCCACCCCGGGGCGAACCGGCCCCGCAGCCGTGCGGCCGCCGCCTCGACCAGCCACTCGCCCACCGCCGGGGGCCGCGGCGGCGGCCCGAGTGCGGCCGCGAAGGCGTCCGCGCCCCGGTGGAAGGCGGCCAGCAAACGGACCCGGGACCAGTCGCCCGCCGCCACGTCCGCCCCATCCGCGGCCGCCCACGCCAGGGCCAGCCGGGCGTCGCGGACCACCCCGTCGCCCGGCGTCGTGTCGACCGCCAGCTTCGCCGCCCACCCGTCCGGCCCGGCCGCGTCGAGGGTGGTCGGCAGCCACTCGCGGAGCCAGCCCTTGCAGAACTCGCCGTCGTCGGCGTCGAGCAGGCCGGCGAGTTCGTCCACGTCGTCGTCGTCGCCCCGCCAGCGGCGGACGAGCAGGTCGAGCTTCCGGTCGCCCTCGCCGGCCGCGAGCCAGCCGTCGAGGGCGTCGATCACGCCGGCGGCGGGGCCGCGAGTGCCTGGCGTGGCGAGGGCCGCGAGGAGGGCGTCGGCGAGCCGGTCGCGCGAGAGCGGGCGGGCGAGCAGTGGGAGGGCGGCGGCCGGCGACGGCCCGAGACCGGCGGCCACCGCGTCGGCGACCCCGGGCAGCGCGGCGAGGAGCGGCGGCAGGTCGGCCCGCAGCCGCGCCCCGGCGGCCGCCGTGACCGCCGTCCTGGCCCCCGGGTCGGCGTCGAACACCGCCGCCGTTTCCGGACTCAGCCCGCCCGGCGGCAGGGCGTCGGGGGTCGGCCCGGTGAGGGCGGCGGCGACATTGTAGAGCGCGTCGCGGTCGGCGGGGGCGAGGGCTGCCCAGCCGGGGGCGACCAGGAGCCGGCCGGCCGGCCCGTCGGCGGGATCGAGCTTGGGCGAGCAGGCCCACTTCTCCGCGTCGAGCAAGTGGTAGCGGCGGCTGGCCCAGGTGCGGAGGTGGTCGACCCCGTACCCGCCGGCGACCGCGTACCGCACGCCCGGCGGGAACGCCCCGGTGCTCAGGGTGTCGTATTCGAGCTTGCGGCGGACGGTGGCCGGGAAGGCCCGGAAGCACGCCCGCAGCACCGGCCGTATTGCGGCCGGATTCGCCGCCACCACCACCGGCCGCTCGAAGCCGCGTTCGACGTGGGCCATCAGGTCGGCCAGCAGCCCGGGCGGCACGGCGGCCGCGTCTTCGGGTTCCCTGTATGTCCACTCGCCGACGGGCGGCGGCTCGCCCTTCTCCCAGCCAGTGTGTTGCGTCCCCTGGTCCGGGTTGTCTTGGAACGGGAAGCCGCCGTCGATGACCGCGAACGGGTCGTCGCCGAGGGCGGCCCACCCGGCGGCGTCGAAGGCGACCGCGTGGGCGTGGAACTTCCCCCCGCGGCCGAACTTGTCGCGGTCGTTCAGAGGCACCGTGCGGGCCACCACGAACAGTTCGCCATCATTGAGGCGGAAAAAGGCGTGGCGTTCGACCTTGCCGTCGCCGGCCGCCCCGACGGGGAGGCGGAAGTCGTCCACCCGCTTGGCGACGGCCCGCTGCTGGTCGGGGGTGAGCGTGGGCGAGCAGAGCCAGACCTGGAAGCCCCGCTTGCGGGTCGGCGAGCGGTCGGCCTCGACGTTCGTGAAGAGGAGCTGGGCGGCGGGTTCCGGGCGGCCGGTGGGCATGGCGGCGGTCCGTCGGGGGGCGGGGCGAATGCGGCCGGGCGGCCCCCAACCTACCCGGTGCGGACGAGGCGGAAACCGAACGCCGGGTCACGGGCCCCGGGCCGCGGGCGGACGGCCGGGTGGGTCCGCGGGTTGTGGATCAGGTTCTTAACCGCCGGCCGCGGGCGGCCGTGCAGCCCGTGCCCGCCGCCCGGCGCGGCCACCCACTCCAGCAGCCCGTCGGCGAACAGCCCGACCCGCGACCAGTCGGCCGCCGGGCGGTTCGCCAGCAGCCAGCGGATGAGCGCCGCGGCGGCCGGGTGACAGCGGCCGTCTTTCGCCACCGCCAGGAGCCGCCCGGGTTCGGGACGGCCCGCGAAGGCGGCGTCGGCGGCCCGCCACTCGGCCTCCGTCGGCAGGCGGAAGCGGGGGCCGACCCACGCCGCGAACCGGGCCGCGTCGTCCGGCCCTACCCCCGCCGCGAACAGCGTTTCGAAGCGGTCGGCCGGCAGCGTCCGCCAGCTCGGGCGGGGGCCGGTCGGGAACCACCCGTCGGCGGCCGCCGGTTCGAGGCCGGGGCTGCCGCCGAGGTAGTGTTCGACCTGCACCCGGGCGACCGGCAGGAGCCCGGCCGCGAGCCCCGGTCCGACCTCGGCGAAGGGGAAGCCGGTCCTGTCGAACGTGATCCGGGCCATCGGGCGAACCGCTCCGTCAGCTGTCTTGAAAACCGAATGGGAACAAGCGGTTTGCTAGACCTTAATCCATTCCGGCCCCCGATGCCACGGTCGGTTTGCTGACGGCCCTCGGTCACCCGCCCTCCCCCGACTCCGGGATCTGCCCGCGGCTGCGCCAAAGGTACCACGTGGCGACACTCCGATATTGCCGCCACGGTCCAGCAATCTGGATGAGTGTGGCCCTGCTGGGGTAGTGGTTTTGGTTGTACTCGTCCTATACCCCCATCTCCAGCCCCAAGCCGCCGACCGGCAGCACC
>JANPKP010000581.1:0-11708 GCA_031426095.1 Gemmataceae bacterium | reverse complement strand
CCCAATTGAAGCAGGGAGGTACTCGTAGCTCGAACCCTCTTCTTGAGGTTCCACGGCACAGGTGTGCGGTGGCCCAATTGAAGCACGTTCACCCGATTCGAGCCGTCCGGGCCGGTCACGGAGTTCCACGGCACAGGTGTGCGGTGGCCCAATTGAAGCCAGACGATCGACACGGCCCTGACGGAGAAGAAGCGGAGCGTTCCACGGCACAGGTGTGCGGTGGCCCAATTGAAGCGGGTCGGGCTTGTGCGGGTGGTGCTTGCTCACGGCGGGTTCCACGGCACAGGTGTGCGGTGGCCCAATTGAAGCCAGGCGTCCGGGTCGAACTGGACCATCCGCCCGCGGCGTTCCACGGCACAGGTGTGCGGTGGCCCAATTGAAGCTGGAATTGGTCGCCACCCAGGCTCGACATGATCGTGTTCGTTCCACGGCACAGGTGTGCGGTGGCCCAATTGAAGCTGTGCGAATGGCGGCCGGCCCTACAACCGGCAGACACCGTTCCACGGCACAGGTGTGCGGTGGCCCAATTGAAGGGACTGGTACTGCGCGAGCCACGCCGGGGCCGGCCCCGGCCGCGGGCCGCTTCCGGTCGGTCACCAGGTTGACGGTGGCGAGCGTGGACCCGGCCGTGGGCGTCGAACCCGGGCGGGTCATCGGTGGACGCCTGGCTCTGAGTCGACACCGTTTAACCCGGTGTCCACGAACCCTGGGGAACCTCACGTTATGGTCGGCCAAAAGCTCCGGTTGGGGCACTTTGCCGGGCCGGCGGGTTCGTCCGGATTGTCTCCGGGCGGGCCCGTTCGTTGAGTGCCGCCGTTCGGATGTGGGATGAGGCGGCGTCCGGGCCGACGCGGGCGGCGTAGCGGTCGGCGTCGCGGATCGCTTCCGCCCACCGGCCGGCACTGGCGTGGGCGGCCGCGCGGAGGAAGTCCGCCGCCGGGCTGTCGTGGCCGGACCCGGCGGCCCGGTCGGCCCACGTCAGGGCGGCCGCGGGGTTGCCGCGGGCGGCGGCGAGTTGGCCTTCGAGGACGCACCGCAGGCCGAACCCGCCCGGGGGGAGCGTGACCGAGCGGGCCGGCGAGAGGGCCGCGTCGGCCTCGTCGGGGCGGCCCACGGCCAACAGGGCGGCGGCCCGCCTGAGGGCGGTCGCGGCCGCGTTCGCCGGGTCGCCCGGCTCGCCGTCCCCGGTGTCGGACAGCCGCTCCGCCACCTCCCGGCTCAGCCGCACTTCGTAGCGCAGGTCTTCCACGTCGAAGGCCCGCAAGCCGAGGGGGGTCCGCGTCAGCCACCAGCGGACGGGGACGGTGTCGCCCGCGCGGAAGTGCCGGGCGTAGGCGACCACCTCGCCGTCCCGCGGGAGCGGCCACACGGCCCGCACCTCGACCCCGTCGTGCCAGCGGTTGCCGGTGGCGAGGGCGGCCCACCCGGCCGCGGCGGCGGCAGGTCGGCCGCCGGGCCGCGGGCCCCACCCGAGGCCGCCGTCGCTCGCCATCGCCCATAGCGCTTGCCGCACGAGGCCGCCGCCGGTCGTCGGGTCGTAGGGGAGTTGCGACCGGCGGAAGGGGGCCGACCGCGAGAGTTGGTCGAACAGCCGGTCGGCGTCGAAGGCCGCGGTCACGGCCGTCGGCCGGCCCCGCCCGGCGGCCGCGTCGAGGGCACGGAGGAAGGCGACCACGTCGGCCGGGGGGTCGGGGGCCGGGTCGCCGCGGAAGGCCCGGGCGATCTCGTCGCGGTCGTCCGGGCGGTCGTCGGCCGGGGGCGGCGGGCGGTACCGGCGGACGCCGAGGAGGCGGTCGCCGAGCACCCATTCGAAGAGGACGAGGGCCGCCACCGGCCCCGCCAGCCCGAGCCACCACCACCTCATGCCCCGGCCCCCGGTTCCCCGCGTCTGGCGTCGTGTGTCGGTAGTTTAGAGCAAGTTCGGGGCGTTCGCACGGGCCGCCCCGCCTCCGAGCCGGGGAATCTCCTTGTGTCGCCGGCCGGGGCGAACATACAATCGGCCGGCCGGCGGCGGGGAGGTTCCGCCCGCCGGCCGACACCCCACCGCGTTCCCGAAGGACGGCCCCATGAAGACCCTCGTCGCACTCGCCCTCGGCCTCGGCACCGCCCTCGGGCTGACGGCCCGGGCGGAAGACAAGGCCGCCCCCAAACTGGAGGGCCAGTACACCCTCGTGTCCGGCAAGAAGTTCGGGACCGACGCGGACGAGTCGGCCAAGAAGGCCGAGTACACGATCACGAAGGACAAGATCACGATCAAGGGGAAGGACGCCACGTTCGTGATGGGCTACACGGTGGACGCCGCCGCGACGCCGAACAAGATCGACCTGGAAATCCTGGAGGGGCCGGACGGGGCGAAGGGGTCGAAGGCCCTCGGGATCGTGGAAAAGAAGGGCGACGACCTGAAGATCGCCTACTCCATCGAGAAGGACAAGCGGCCGGCCGACTTCGACGGCAAGGAAGGCTTCCTGTTCGTGTTCAAGAAGGCGAAGTGAGGGGTGGGCGGCTATGAAGGAAGGTGCTTCGTTCGACCGCTCGCTCGGGGAGAGTTTCATCCGCTTCGAGTTCGAAACGGGTGTTGAAGTCGTCGTCAAAGGCGACGAGTCACGAACGCGGCTGGCGTGGCGAATCGTGGATCACTTGGCGGCGATCTCGGGCATGGCCGTCAGATTGCTCGAAGACTTCATGCGAAATCGTGGCGTCTTCGACTTGTCGTCCATCGAGGTGTTCGACACGACCACGGCGGACGGGGGTGACTTTTCGCTCAGCTATTCTTTCACCGCAGACCACGACATCCACGAGTACGGGTACACCTACTTCGAAGTCTTCTTTGGGGCTCACGAGCCACCGAGCAAACCGTTCTGGCCGCACAAGTTCACCGTCGGCTTCCACTGACGCCGAGTTCGTGAGCCCTCGTACCCGAGCAGTACTCGGCTACGAGGGCTCACGCAATCACGTCCCCGGCTCCGTCACATCCCACCGGCCCCGCGGCGCCGTTCGTGTGCTAACCTTCCCCGCACCGTATTCACCACCCGCGGGCGGGCCGCGGTTCACCATACGGCCGGGGGCCGCGCGATGTTCGTGATTTGGGGCGAGACGACGTCCGAGAAGGACCGCGGGGTCGTGGCCGACAAGTGCGTGGTGTGCGGGGAGGTGGCCACCCTCCGGGTCCGCGAGTTGTTCCGCAAGTCGCACGTCTACCACATCCCCCTCGGGGCCGGCACCCGCGTCGGCGAGACCGTCACCTGCACCCGGTGCGGGGTGGCGGCGTCCGGCGGCGGCGGCGGGTACACCGCCTTCCTCCCCGAGAAGCAGGCCCGCGGGATGTCGCTCGGCGAGGTGATCGAGAAGACCAACCCCCGGCTGGCCGAGGAGATCGCCTACAAGGTGCGGCTCGAACGCGAGGCCCGCGAGGGCGGGCGGGCACCCGGCGGCCCCGACCCCCGCGTCCGGCTGGCGTTCGCCCGCCTCGGCGACTTGCCCCGCCGGTCGCCCGAGGTCCACGACATCCAGGCCCGCCTGAGCGAGTGGGGCACCCTCGACGCCGCGCCCCGGGAGCGGCTCCTGCGGGAGGTCGACGACCTCGCCGCCCGCCACGAGAAGGCCGAGGCCGTCCACTACCTCGTCACCCAGATGGCCCACAAGTTCAAGCCGGACGTGGACGCCTTCCTGAGCGTACTCGTCTTCGTGGTCGTGGCCGTCGGCGGCGGCGTCTGGGCCGGCGAGTCACTCAACGGCACCGGGGCCTGGATCGGCGGGGCGACGGCGGTCGTGGCCGCGGTCGGGCTGAGCGCCGCGCTCCACGAGGGGCGGAAGCGGGCCGGCCACATGAAGTTCTTTCGCAGGGTGCTGCTGCCCGAGGCGGACGCCAAGGGGGTGACGCCGGCCGAGGTGCTGGCCCGGCTCGAAGCCGTGACCCCGGCCGACGAGAAGAACGTGCCCAACCTCCGCGCCCTGGCGACCGCCCGGCCGCTGCTCCTCGAAGTGCTGGCCGAGCAAGGGGCGGTGGCGGAACTCGGGGCCGGGTGACGGGCGGAGGACGCGATGCGACAAGTCGCCGGGCGGACGCTGTGGCTCGGGCACGCCGGCGACCTGCGTGACCCCCGTGCCATCCTGGCGGTTGGCGTCGAGGCCGTCGTGGAACTCGCCGACAGCGAGCCGCCTGCCGTATTGCCGCGGGATCTGGTCCGCTGCCGCTTCCCCTTGTCCGACGGCGGCGAGAACCCGCCCTGGCTCCTCAAGCTCGCGGCCGAATCGGTCGCTTCCCTTCTCCGGGCGAACGTTCCCACTCTCGTGTGCTGTGCCGGCGGGATGAGCCGGTCGGTGTGCGTCGCGGCCGGCGGGGTCTCGCTGGCCGAGGGGCGTTCGCTCGCCGAAGCGCTGACCGCGGTCGTCGGCACCGGGCCGGCCGACGTTTCACCGGGCTTACTCGCCCAACTGCGGGACGCGCTCGCGGCACGGGAACTTTGACAATCCCGCGTCCGATCCGCCCTTCCCGCCGCGTACTCCTGTCGTCCCCCTCCCCGCAAGGAATCTCCCCATGCGACGCCTCATTCCCCTGCTCGCCGTCGCCGTATTAGCCGGCACCGCCCCCGCGAACGAGAAGCTCAAGGACGTCGCCTGCCGGTCGGTCCACCTCAACTACCCGGGCCCGGCCGCGAGCGCGTTCTACAACGAGGTCGCCGTCGAGGCGTCGGCCGAGGGGACGTACTTCTGCGTCTGCGGGTTCAACAAGGGGTACTTCGGCATCCAGGAGCAGGGGAGGGGGAAGAAGGTCGTCATCTTCTCCGTGTGGGACCCCGCCGCCGGGAACGACCCGAAGGCCGTGGACGAGTCCAAGCGGGTGAAACTATTGCACAAGGGCGAGGGGGTGCGGGTCGGCCGCTTCGGCGGCGAGGGGACCGGCGGGCAGTCGTTCCTCGACCTCGACTGGAAGGCCGGCGAGACGTACCGCTTCCTCGTCACCGCCAGGCCCGACGGGGCCGACCGCACGGCGTTCGCCGGGTTCGTCTACCTGCCGAACGAGAAGGCGTGGCGGCACCTCGTGACGTTCTCGACCCCGACGCCGGTCGGCAAGCTCGGCGGGTACTACTCGTTCGTGGAGGACTTCAAGCGGGACCGCGTCTCCACGACGCACGTCCGGAAGGCGGCGTTCGGCAACGGCTGGGTGAAGCCGGCCGGCGGCGAGTGGCTGCCGCTGGAGACGGCCCGCTTCACGGCCGACAGCAACCCGGTGACGAACATCGACGGCGGGGCCGCCGGGGCGAAGTTCTTCCTGGCCACCGGCGGGGCGACCGCGAACACGACGACGAAGTTAAAGGCGACGGCGACCCGCGGGAAGGGCGACCCGAAGCCGCCGGCCGACCTGCCGCCGGTGGAGTAAGGGCGAGGTCGTGGCGAACCCCGTCCTGTGCCGTCTGGGCGGGGTAGAGGCACACTCCCAACCACCCCCGCCATGACGGGATGGGGTTCGCCCGGACGAATCGACCCGCCGCCCCCGGTTTGACCGCGTTACCGTGAAATACGGTAACGAGTTCTCCAACCCCTACGCGGGCCACGGGTTCGAGCCGGCGCGACGCGAGAAGTGCGGTAGAATCCGGTAACGCTCCCGGCTCACCCCAATTGGCCGCAGCTGCCGTTGAGGGCCCGGCGGACGGCGGCCGCCAGGGTGCTGGGCGTGTACGGCTTGTTCAGGAAGCCGCACGCCGCGTCCAGCTCGAACGGGAGGGCGTTGGCCTCGGCGTGGCCGCTGGCGAAGAGGACCGTTGCCCCCGGGTCGATGGCCCGGATGCGGGCGAACGCCTCCTTGCCCGAGACGTTCGGCATGGTCACGTCGAGGATCACCAGTCGGACCCGGTCCCGCTCGCGGACGAACGCCTCCACCGCCTCCGCCCCGTCGGTCGCCACCACCACCCGGTAGCCCAGCCCGGCCAGGGTGTTCCGGGCCACGTCCCGGACCAGGGCCTCGTCGTCGGCCAGCAGCACCGTCTCGCCCCGCCCGGCCGGGGCGGCCCCGTCGGCCGACGGCCGGGGGGCGTAGGTCGGCTCCGTCGCCCGCGGCAGGTAGACGGCGAAGCGGGTGCCCTTCCCCACCTCCGAGTCGCACTCGATCCAGCCGCCGTGGGTGCGGACGATGCCGAACGCCACGGCCAGCCCGAGGCCGGTCCCCTTCCCCACCTCCTTGGTGGTGAAGAACGGCTCGAACATCCGCCCGCGGACCTCCGGCGGCATCCCCGTGCCGGTGTCGGCGACCGTCACCCGCACGTACTCCCCCGGGCGGGCGTGGACGTGCCGCCGGCCGGCCTCGTCGCCGAACGTGACGTTCTCGGCCCGGAGGGTCAGCCGGCCGCCGTCGGGCATGGCGTCCCGGGCGTTGAGGCACAGGTTCATGACGATCTGCTGCACCTGCCCGGGGTCGGCCAGGGCCGCCCACAGGCCGGGGGCGGCGGCGCTGTCGGTCACGATCCGCGGGTCGATCGTCCGCCGCAGGAGGCCGACCGTGTCGGGGACGAGGCGGCCGAGGTCGACGGGTTCGAGGCGGACGGGCTGGCGGCGGGCGACGCCGAGCATCTGCTTGGTCAGGTCGGCGGCCTGGCGGGCGGCCTGCTCGGTGGCGGCCAGGAGTTCGCCGTGGTCCAGGCCCGGGATGCCGCTGCGGACGAGTTCGAGGTTGCCCAGGATGACCGTGAGGAGGTTGTTGAAGTCGTGGGCCACGCCGCCGGCGAGCTGGCCGACGGCCTCCAGCTTCTGGGCCTCCCGCAACTGGTCTTCGAGGAGGTTCCGCTCGGTCAGGTCGCGGCCGACCACGATCACCCCGCCGGTCCCGCCGCCGGCCGCCCGCAGGGGGGCCACGGTGATCTCGAGGGTCGCCCGGCGGCCGCCCGCGAGGTCGATCCGCTCCTCGGCCCGGGCGGTCACGCCGGTGGCCAGCACCCGCCGCTCGGCGTCCCGGACGCGGTCGGCCCAGTCGCCGGCGAACACCTCCGTGCAGGCCCGCCCCACGAGGTCGCCCATCGGCATCCCGGCCAGGGCCTCGAACGCCCGGTTGCCGCCGAGGAAGCGGAGGTCGCGGTCCTTGTAGCAGATCATGTCCGGGAGCGAGTCGAACAGGCCGCCGAGGAGGGCGTGCTGGTCGGCCAGCTCGCGGGCCGCCCGCTCCTTGTCGGTCACGTCCCGGAAGTTCACCACCACGGCCCGCACGCTCGGGTCGTCGAGGCGGTTGCAGCCGTTGAGCTCGACCGTCCTGTAGCCCCCCCCGGCGGCCGCCGCCCGGACCACGCACGACACCTCCTCGCCCGGCCGGCGGAGGGCGTAGGCGAGCTCGTCCCGGAGCACCGCCACGTCGGCCGGGTGGATCAGGTCGAAGGCGTCCTTCCCGACCCAGGCGGCCGGCTCGTGCCCGAGGATCTGGCGGGACGACGGGCTGACGTACCGCACGCACCCCTTCTCGTCGAGCAGGGCGATGCCGTCCCGGCTCCGCTCCACCAGCGCCCGGAACCGCTGCTCGCTCTGGCGGACGGCCTCCTCCGCCTGCCGCTGGTCGGTCACGTCCGACAGGCAGCCGTCGAGCCGCAGCGGCCGCTCGGAGGCGTCCCGCACGACCTGGAGCTTCTCCCGCACCCAGCGGACGCCGCCCCCGGGGGCGGCCACCCGGTACGCCAGTTCGGCCTCGGCGGCCGTCCCGGTGAGCAGCCGGCGGAAGTCGGCCCGGTGGGCCTCGCGGTCGGCCGGGTGGACGACTTCGAGCCACTTCAAGGGGTGGTCGAAGAACTCGGGCGGGCGGCCGGCGATGCGGGCCAGGAGCGGCGAGACGTACCGGAACTGCCAGCCGGCGAACACGTCCGGCCCGGGGGCCCGTTCGGCGCTCCAGAGGGCGGCCGGGGAGCTGGCCAGCACCTGCCGCAACTCGGCCTCGACGCGGCGGGTCTGGGCGTAGGCCGCCCGCCGCTCGCGGTCGTCCCGGGCGATGATGAGGCCGAGCGGCTTGGGGCGGACGTGCAGGCGGGACACCGTCAGGTTGACCGGCACCCACCCGGCGTCGTCCTTCGTGCGGAGCAGGAAGCCGTCCTGGCTGTGGAACACCATCGTCTTGGAGAACGCCCCCCGGAGCCGCTGGAGGCCGCCGCTGGCCTCGTACCGGAACAGGTAGGTGGCCGCGACCTGGAGGAGCTCGGCCCGGGTGAACCCGGTCATCCGCAGGGCGGTGGGGTTCACGTCGACGAGCTTGTCGGTCTCGGGGTCGAGCAGGAAGAGGGCGTCCCCGACCTCCTCGAAGAGGGCGCGGGCGAGCCCCATCTTGTCGTCGGACGGGGCGGTGGGGGTGACATTCATACCGGTGCCTGCCGGGCTGGGAACCGGCCGGTGGACGCCTGTAGCGGGGAGGGGAATGAGAAACAATCGTCCACGGGTGCAACACGATCTTACCCCACCCCTGGGCCGCGGGCCAGTCGATCCGCGGGGCGACTTCTCGGCCGGTGGTAAGGATTTGCGGGCGGGGGCGGAACCGGGCCCTACTTCGTCTTCGTCTCCACCGGCGTGTCGGCGGCGTTGCCCCACTCGGACCAGCTCCCGTAGTAGTTCCGCACCTTCGTCCCCCCCATCAGTTCGAGCCCGAAGGCCGCCACCGCCGCCCGCCCGCCGCTCTGGCAGTACGTCACCGCCGGCTTCGTCAGATCGACGCCCTTGTCCTTGTAGAGCTTCGCCATCTCGGCCGGCGGGAGGAACTTGCCGGTCTTGGGGTCGAGGAGGTCGCTCCATTCGAGGTGGACGGCCCCCGGCACGCACCCGCTCTTCTTCGCGGACTTCACCTCCCCGGTGTGTTCCCCGGCCGAGCGGGCGTCGAGGAGGGTGCCGGCGTGGGCCTTCAGCTCGGCCTGCACGTCCGCCTTCGTCGCCAGCCGGTCGGCAACGAGGGTCCAGTCGTGCGGGGGGGCCGCGTTCGTGGTCAGGCCGGCCTTCGTCTCCCCCTTCGCGGCGGCGAACGCCTTCCACCCGCCGTTGAGGACGCGGGCGTCCTTCACCCCGGCGTACTTGAGCATCCACCAGATGCGGGCCACGTCGCGGGCGTCCTCCCCGTACACCGCCGCCGGCTTGTCCGGCGTGACCCCGACCTCGGAGAGCGACCGCTTCCAGAACGCGGCGTCGGCCGTCCCCAGCGTGACCGCCTTCGACCACGCCTGGAGCGGCACCCACGCGGCCCCCGCGGCGTGCCCCTCCTCGAACGCCTTTAGACTCCGCACGTCGAGCAGGTGGTATTTCTCGCCCGCCCCCGGCTTCGCCAGTTCCGCCGCCTCGACCAGGAGGTTCGGGTTCGGGTACGCCGCCGGGGCTGGCGTTGGGGCCGGGTCGGCGGCGAGCGCCAGGTGGACGGCGGCGGCGAAAAGCGGCATCATGGCGGAATCCCTCCGTGACACGAAGCGGGGCAGCCGGGAAATCGTTGCACAAGCTCCCGGGCGGAAACCCAGGCTCTCTCCCCCGAGGCCCCACGCATGAACAGTCTACGCCCCGCCCCCACCCGCCGGGAATGGCTCGCCGGCGTCGGCGCGGCCACGGCCGTCGCCGCGGCCCCCGTTCGGGCCGCCGACCCGGCCCCTGCCCCGTTTCGCTTCTGCCTGAACACCAGCACCGTCCGCCTCCCCGAAGGCGGCTGGGGCAAGCCGCGGCCGCTCGCCGAGCTGATCGACATCGCCGTCAAGGCCGGCTATTCCGCCATCGAGCCGTGGGTGTCCGAACTCGACGCCCACACCAAGGGGGGCGGATCGCTCAAGGACGCCGGCAAGAAGATCGCCGACGCCGGGCTGGTGGTGCCCGACGCCATCGGCTTCGCCGAGTGGATCGTGGACGACCCCGACCGCCGCAAGAAGGGCCTCGAACAGGCGAAGCGGGACATGGACCTCGTCCGGCAGGTCGGCGGCACCCGCCTCGCCGCCCCGCCCGTGGGCGCGACCGGCGGCGGCAGCGCCCGCGACAAGCCCGGCACGTCCGCCCCCGTCGCGGACCTGTTCGCCGTCGCCGACCGCTACCGGGCCCTGCTCGACCTCGGCAAGACGATGGGCATCACCCCCGTCGTGGAGATGTGGGGCCACTCGAAGACGCTCAAGCGGCTCGGCGAGGCGGTACTCGTCGCGGCCGAGTGCGGCAGCCCCGACGGCTGCGTCCTGCCCGACGTTTACCACCTGTTCAAGGGCGGGTCCGACTTCGCCGGCCTGCACCTGCTCGGCGGCCGGTCGGTCGCCATCTTCCACGTCAACGACATCCCGGCCGGGAAGGACCGGGCGACGATCGTGGACGCCGACCGCGTCTTCCCCGGCGACGGCGTCGCCCCGTGGAAGGACATCGTGGCCGCCCTCCGCGGCATGGGGTACGCCGGCTTCCTGTCGCTGGAGCTGTTCAACCGCGACTACTGGAAGCGCGACCCGCTCGAAGTGGCGAAGACCGGGCTCGCGAAGCTGAAGGCGGTGGTGGCGTGACCCGCCCTCGAACCTGCCGCACCCCGTCCGTATCTTGACTCCCGTAACGTTCTCTCTCCCATTCTGCTCCGCGAGGTGGTCCCGTGGCCGTGAACGTGGCGGTGGTCGGTGCGACGGGGGCGGTCGGCGATCTGATCCGCAAGGTGCTCGCCGAGCGGGCGTTCCCGGTGAAGGGGATCAAGTTCCTCGCGTCCGAGAAGTCGGCCGGCAAGACGGTCGAGTTCGCGGGCAAGACGTACCCCGTCGAGCCGATTCGGGCCGAGGCGTTCGCCGGCGTGCAGATCGTGCTGAGCAGCACCCCGTCGTCGGTGAGCAAGGAGTTCTCCCCCATCGCCGCGAAGGCCGGGGCCATCGTGGTGGACAACTCGTCGGCGTGGCGGATGGACCCGGACTGCCCGCTGGTGGTGCCCGAGGTGAACGCCCACGAGTTGCACCACATCAAAAAGGGGATCGTCGCCAACCCGAATTGCGTCGCCATCCCGCTGACGGTGGCCCTGAAGCCGCTGCACGACCTCGCCCCGATCACCCGGATCGTGGTCAGCACCTACCAGTCGTCGTCCGGCAAGGGGGCGAAGGGGCTCCTCGACTTCGACGCGCAGTTGAAGGCTTACGCCGCCGGCACCCCCGTCCCGGCCCCGACCTCGCACCGGGCCCAGCTCGCCGGGAACGTCATCACGCTGGACTGGACGCTCGACCCGAACGGGTACACGGAGGAGGAGAACAAGGTCATCAACGAGACGCGGAAGATCATGGGCCTGCCCGGCCTCGCGGTCTGCCCGACGTGCGTGCGGGTGCCGGTGAGGGTGGCCCATAGCGAGTCCATCCACGTCGAGTTCGCCCGCCCGGTGTCGGCCGAGGATGCGAAGGCCGCGTTGGCGAAGGCCCCCGGGGTGGTGCTGATGGACGAGCTGAAGGGTGAATTCCCCCAGCCGATCCACGCCGAGGGGAGCGACCACACGTTCGTCGGGCGCGTCCGCCAGGACCCGTCGAACCCGAACGCCCTGGCCCTCTGGGTGGTGGCCGACAACCTCCGCAAGGGGGCCGCCAGCAACGCCGTCCAGTGCGCCGAAGAGTTGGTGAAGCGCGGCATCGTGAAGTGAGGGGTGTCGAAGAGAAGTAACCACAGAGTCACAGAGAACACCGAGGGCGGAAACACAGAGAAGGCGGCAAACACAGTATTTAATCTCACCGTGTTTCCGCCCGCGGGGTTCTCGGTGACTCTGTGGTTTCTTCACATGCATT
>JANPKP010000580.1:0-5936 GCA_031426095.1 Gemmataceae bacterium | reverse complement strand
GCGATGGGCAACCCGTTCTCGCTCGCGATGGACTTCACCCCCACGGCCACGAAGGGGATCGTGAGCGGCGTCAACCGCTACCAGCCGCCGGAGGGGAAGGGGTTGCTGGAGTATACCGACTGCATCCAGACCGAGGCGTCGGTCAACCCGGGCAACTCGGGCGGCCCGCTCTTCAACATGGCCGGCGAGTTGATCGGCATCAACGGGCGGATCTCGTTCCAGGCCCGGAGCCGCATCAACTCGGGCGTGGGGTACGCGATCTCGATCAACCAAATCAAGAACTTCCTCGGCCACTTCTACGCCGGGCTCGACACCGACCACGCCACACTCGGGGCGGTGGTCAAAACGGTGGAGGAGGAGGGAAACCTGAACCGGCTGGTGATCGACCAAATCCTCGACGACGACAAGGACCAGAGTGACGCCTTCCGCCGC
This sequence comes from Gemmataceae bacterium, assembly GCA_031426095.1. GTDB lineage: Bacteria > Planctomycetota > Planctomycetia > Gemmatales > Gemmataceae > JANPKP01. The sequence goes on along the minus strand of JANPKP010000580.1, from coordinate 5,504 downwards.
GGTCTCCGCGAGGGGGACGACCTGCTCCAATTCGCGGGCCGGCCGCTCACCAGCACCAACCAGTACAAGAACATCCTCGGCGTGTTCCCGAAGGAGTGGCGGCTGCCGCTCGTTTACCGGCGGGCCAACGAGCGGCGGGAGACCCTCGTCCGCCTCATGAGCAACCAGGCGGCCGAGCGGGAGGAGCAGAAGTCGGACGGGGGGGCGCCGAAGCCGAAGGTCGAGGTCAAGCCGAAGGGCAAGGCCCCCACCGACTCGCCCGCGGCCAAGCTCTACAAGGAAAAGAAGGGATTCGCCAACTACTATTTTAACGAGGAGCGGCAGAACGCCCTTCTGGCCGACCACCGCAAGCACGGCGACTTCGCGGCCGTGGCCGGCACCTGGAGCGCCGACGGCTCCTACGAAATGGCCGACCGTAAGGGCGACCTGCGGGTCGAGGTCGTCGAGCCGAAGGGCGGGGAGGTCTCGCCCACGGTGAAGCTCAAGATGAACGTCGAGTACGTCCTCCAGCCGCTCGGCAAAGACCAAGAGGCCGGCAAGTCGCTAGAGCCGCTCGGCAGCGGGGGGTTGATTATGGCCCTTTACCACTACCGCCGGCTGCTCACGCAGGGCGCGAAAGGGTTCGAGGGCGACTTCCACCACGGTGGGACCGAGCCGGTATACCCGCCCGCCCTCGCGCCGGACGGGGCCGTGCCCAAGTCTGCCCTCGGCAAACGGGTGGACGCCGACGTGCTGCGGACACGCCACGCTTCGGTCGATTGCAAGTGGTACTTCTCGAAGGCCGACCACCAGCTCGTCGCCTTCGAGACGTTCGTAAACCGCAACGAAGACCCGTGTGAGGTCTACCCGTCAGACTTCCGCGCCGTGGACGGGCGGATGCTCCCCCACCGGCTCGAAGTCCGCCGGGGCGACAAGCGGTTCGCCGTGCTGACCATCAAGAAGTACGAGACGAAGGCGAACTGACGCCCCCGGCTGTCGCCAGGACCGGCTCCCACACCCCGACGACCCCACCATGCCGACCTTCACCCGAACGCTACTCTTCGCTGCCATCGTGACTGCGGGGTCGGCCCAGGTCGCGGTCGGGGCCGACCCGTTCCACGACGTTGCCGATCAGGTCAATAAGCGGCTCGTCAAGCTGTTCGGGGCGGGCGGCTTCCAGCGGCTCAACGGCTACGGCTCTGGCATCGTCGTCTCGCCCGAGGGGCACATCCTCACGGTCGCGAGCCAGTTGCTCGACACGTCCGAACTCATCGTCCACATGCCGGACGGGCTGCGGATGCGGGCGACCGTCCTCGTGGTCGAGCCCGAACTCGACGCCGCACTCGTTCAACTCAAGGTCGAGGGACAAAAGCCGGGCCAGCCGAACGGGCTCCAGCTCCGGGACTACTTCGACGTTGCGGAGGCCGCCCGTCGGCCGGTAGCCCAGCCGGGCGATTGGGTTCTCGGTTTCGGCAACGCTTTCGAGATCGCCATGCGGGACGAGTCTATGACGGTCCAGAAGGGCGTTGTTGCGGCTTACTCGAAGCTCTCCGGCCGTAAAGGCGTGTTTGACTTCCCGTACACCGGCGATGTTTATGTGGTGGACGCCATCACGAACAACCCCGGGGGTGCCGGCGGGGCGCTGACCGACCGGAAGGGCAACCTCCTCGGCGTGATCGGCCGCGAAATCCGCAACACCACGACCGACACTTGGATGAACTACGCCATCCCCGTCGGGGCAAAGGTCGAGGTGCTGGACAAGGACAAGAAGGTGACACTAAGCCTCACCGAGTTCGTCGAGAAGGGGATGAAGGGGCAGTACAAGCCGATCCAGCGTGAGGACAAAAAGCTCGCCGGGCCGGGCGGGTTCCACGGGGTCGTGTTCGTGCCAAACGTCCTTGAGCGGACGCCGGCTTACGTGGACGGCGTCCTCCCAGACTCGCCGGCCGCGAAGGCCGGGTTGCGGCCCGACGACCTCGTGAGTTTCGCCGACGGCGAGCCGATCGTCAGCATCAAGGCGTTCAACGAGTTCGTCCGCCGGAACCGCCCCGGGACGACGATCCGGCTGGAAGTCCGCCGCGGCGAGGCGCTCCAATCGGTCGAACTGACCCTTGGCGAACTGCCGCCCAAGCCGGCTCCCGTCCCGGCCCCGCCGAAGTAACGTCGCCTGCCACCGATTCACCACGGATATCACCGATGGCCACAAATTCCTCCGCGGCTCGACGCTGGTTGGTCGCCGTCGCCGCCGTCGCCGTCGTCGCCGCGGCCCCGTTCACGGCCCGCAGCCAGGACGTGAACGAGGCGAGTGAGAAGGCGATGAAGGCGGCAGCCCAGCACGCCGCCCCGAGCGTGGTGAAGATCGACACTTCGGGCGGGACCGAGACGATCGCGGCCCCCAAGGGCGGGGGCGGCCCGCCGCAGCCCGGCCTCCGCAAGGGCGTCGGCCCCACCACCGGTCTGATCGTGGACGCCGACGGGTACGTCGTCACCAGCGCCTTCAACTTCGCCAACAAACCGACCGACATCTACGTCACCGTCCCCGGCCGGCCGACGGCACTGGTGGCGAAGATCGTGGCGAACGACACCACGCGAATGCTCACGCTTTTGAAGGTGGACGCCAAGGACCTGCCGGTGCCGGCCGCGGTCCCCAAGGCGGACGTACGGGTCGGCCAGTGGGCGCTCGCCCTGGGGCGGACGCTCGACACCAACCCGAACCACCCGCCGTCCGTTAGCGCCGGCATCGTGAGCGCCCGGAACCGCATCTGGGGCAAGGCTATTCAGACGGACGCCAAGGTGTCGCCGGTGAACTACGGCGGCCCGCTCGTAGCTCTCGACGGCCGGGTGTTCGGCGTCATCGTCCCGGCCTCGTCCACCGGCGAGGGGGAGACGAACGGCGTCGAGTGGTACGACTCGGGCATAGGGTTCGCGGTCCCCCTCGAAGACGTGCTGGCCGCCGTGCCGCGGATGAAGGGCGGCAAGGACCTCCGTCGCGGCCTCCTGGGCGTGACCCCGGAGAAGGCCGAAGACATGTACAACGCCCCGGCCGTCATCGGCACAATCCTCCCCGACTCGGCCGCCGACCGGGCCGGCGTCAAGGCCGGCGACCGGCTCACGAAACTCGACGGCAAGCCGATCGCGAATTACTCGGCCGTCATGCACGTCCTCGGGCCGAAGTACGAGGGGGACGTGATCGAAGTCCGCGTCGAGCGGGCCGGCAAGGAGGTCGTGTTCGACAAGGTCGCCCTCACGGGCACGGTGTCGGCCTACACCCGGCCTTACCTCGGCATCTTGCCGATGCGGGACGACCCGGGGCCGGGCGTCGAGGTGCGGTACGTCTACCCCAAGAGCCCGGCGGACGCGGCCGGGGTGAAGGCCGGCGATCGCGTCATGAAGGTCGGCCCGGCGGCCGCGAAGGAGCTCGCCGCCGTTGCCGACCGCGGGCAACTCACCGCGCTCGTGGCGAAGCTCCCTTCGACGGCCGCGATCAAGCTCGAACTCAAGCGGAAGGACGGCAAGACGGAGAGCGTATCGGCCAAGCTCACGGCCGCCCCCGACGACCTCGTGCCCGACAAGATGCCGCCGCTCCCGTCTTCCGTCGGCCGGGCCGGCGAAAAGTCGAAGGGGCCCGCCGCCCCCAAGCTCCCGGTTCCGCCGAAAAAGGGCGGCGGGCCGAAGCCGGAAACGGCGATCCTCAACGCCCCCCCGGCGGTCCCGCCCGGCCCGTTCGACGCGCCGAAGGCGGACGACCCGAAGGCCAAGTCGGAGGTCGAGAAGGGGCTGCTCAAGAAGACGAACGCGGCCCTCGGGCGGGAGTACTGGGTGTTCGTGCCCGACGACTACGACCCGAAGGTGGCCCACGGCTTGATCGTCTGGTTCCACCTGCCCGGCAAGGGGGGTAAGGACGCCGAGGACATGAAGCGGACGTGGCGGGACTTCTGCGAGGACCACCACTTCATCATGATGGGGCCGAAGTCGCAGAACGTCGAGGGTTGGCTGCCGAGCGAGACCGAGGGCGTTATGCAGGACGTGCGGGCGGTCGTGGGCCAGTACACGATCGACAAGTCGCGGGTGGTGGCCCACGGCATGGGCGTCGGCGGGCAGATGGCGTTCTACGTCGGGTTCAACGCCCGGGACACCTTCCGCGGAGTGGCCGCCGTCGGGGCCGCCCTCGGCACACCGCCGAAGGACGCCACGGCCGATCAGCCGCTCGCCTTCTTCATCTCGGGCGGCGACAAGGATCCGCTCATCAAGAAGATCAAGGAGAGCCGCGACACGCTCGTGGAGAAGAAGTTCCCGGTCGTGTTCCGCGAGATGACGCTCTCCGGCAAGGAGTACTTCGACACCAGCACGTTCCTCGACCTGCTCGCGTGGATGGACTCGCTCGACAGGATTTGAGCCCCCGGCCGGGGCGGACGTGGAAAGTACAGAGCCCACCCGTGGCTACGGGTGGGCTCTGTCTTTGGCTGTTCTTGTGCGTCGTCACTTCAGCTCGACCGACCAGTAGGCGTTGTCGAGGAACGACTGCCACGACTGGTACTTCTTGAGCGACAGCTTCATGTTCAACAGCGGGCTCCGCTTCGGCTTCTCCGGCTTGCGGATGAGTGTCATGTTCGCCTGCCGGGGGGTGCGGCCGCCCTTGCGGACGTTGCAGTCCACGCAAGCGCACACGATGTTGTCCCACGTCGTGCCGCCGTTCTGGCTCCGCGGGATCACATGGTCCAGGCTCAGCTCCGAGGTCGGGAACTTCTTCCCGCAGTACTGGCACTGGTTGTGGTCGCGGGCGAAGATGTTCCGGCGGTTGAACTTCACCGTCTGCTTCGGCACCTTGTCGTACCCGAGGAGGCGGATGACCCTGGGGGCCTGGATTTCGGCCGTCGGGGTCCGCACCCAGTCGTCGTCCTCGGCCCGGAACTCCCGCGCCCGGAACTCGCTCAGCTCCTGCCAGGAGGCGAAGTCGTAGGTGGCGAACGTCCCCTCTTCGAGGCTCACCACCTCGGCCAGGTCCTTGCACAGGAGGCAGAACGCCCGCCGGACGGAGATGACGTGGACGGCCAGGAACACCTTGTTCAAGACGAGCACGCTCGCGTCCAGGGGCGAGAACGAACCGGCATTCATATCGGTACGGCCTTTCTCAGGGAGGCCGCCGGCCGCGTAGCACTGCGGTCGGCTCGCCTCAACGACGCGCCGGGTGGGACCGAGGTTCAACGCCGCCTGTATCATACGGGCCGGTTTTCCCGTCACGCAAGGGGCGAGGCGGGCGGACGGGCGGGAGTTTCACCTTGCCTTCACGCCGCCCCGTCACCGCCGGCACACCCCGCACGGTCGGCCTACGATTGGGAGGAACTCGCCAGGACCGATCTGGCCAGCCGGGAGAGCGAGTGCTCGCACTCGCCGGTCGGACCCACGACTTTGAGGGCGTGTCGGGTCAGGTGAACGCCACCCTCGCCCACGACGACCGACTCGCTCCGGGAGCGGCGGGCGGGATAGATCAAGCCGACGTGCCGCGCCCCCGTGACGCTCGCGTA
>JANPKP010000579.1:0-7826 GCA_031426095.1 Gemmataceae bacterium | reverse complement strand
CCTACGTCCTCAAGAGCAACGCCGACTATTCCTACGGCACCACCGGGGGGGTTCTGGTCGGCTCGGGCGACGGCCGATTCCGGCCGGGCGACGCCTTCCAGACCGGCGTGGCCCCCACGTCGCTCGTGGCCGGGGACTTCGACGGCGACGGCCGCCTCGACCTCGCGGTCGCCAACTACTACTCGCAGGACGTGACCGTTCTCACCGGTAACGGCCGCGGCCGCTTCACTGGCGGCGTCCCGGTCCCGTTGGCGGCCACCCCGTTCGCCACCGAGGCGGGGGACTTCGACGGCGACGGCGACCTCGACCTGGCCGTCGTGACCTTCGGCTACGACAACGTGACGGTCCTACTCAACGTCGGGGGCACGCTCGCGGTGCGGGCCGTCTACTCGTTGGACACGAGTGTCACGTCGTTGACGGCCGGGGACTTCACGGGGGACGGCGTCATCGATCTGGCCGCGACGGGTATTTATTCCTACGACGCCTCGTACGAGAACAGCGTGACGCTGCTAGTGGGCACCGGGGCGGGGTCGTTTCGGGCGACGCCGCCGTCGCCCGCCGGGGACGGTCCGTACGCCGCGGCCGCGGGCGACTTCAACGGCGACACCCGCCCCGACCTGGCCGTCGTCGACTACAACGGGGCGAACGTCACGGTCCTCCTCGGCACCGGCGGGGGGGCTTTTGTGGCCCCCGTGCTGGCCCCGAACCCGGTCCGGTCCACCCCCCTGGTGGCGAACTTCACCGGCGGCCCGACGCCCGACGCGGTCGTGCTCACCCAGGGCGGCCGGGTCTTGTACCGCCGCGGCCTCCCGGGGGTGCCCGGCGCGTTCGCCCCGCCGGTCGTCCTCAACCCCGACCCCCTCGATGCGGCCCGCGGCCTCGCCCTCGTCGCGGGGCCGGCCGGGACCACGCTCCTGGCGGCCCTCGACGCGAGGACCTTCGCGGCGGCCGCCGGCCCGGCGGCCGCCCGGACGCCGCGGGTGACCGTGTACCAGCCGCACCCCGACGGTACGTTCGCCGTCCTGCGGCACCTGGACCTGCCGGCCGGCGGTCTGCCGGCCGACCTCGCGTCCGCCGACCTCACCGGCGACGGGCTGGGCGACTTGGTCGTCACGGCGGCCGCCGGCGATCAGGTTTTCGTGTCGGTGCAACTGTCGCCCGGCGTCTTCTCCGCCCCCACCGCGTACTCCGTGGGGGTGAACCCGTCGGCCGTCACGCTGGCCGACGTGACCGGCGACGGCCTCCGCGACGCCGTCGTCGCCGACCAGTTCTCCGGGCAGGTTTCCGTCCTCGTGAACCGCGGCGGCGGCCTGTTCGCCCCCGAGCGGCGGTACAACGCCGCGACCGGCCTGTACGGCCTCGCGGCGGTGAACGGGACGCTCGCGGTCCGGTCCGGCCAGGGTACGAGCGGGGTCGTGGCGGGGGTGTTCCACGGGTCCGGCACGGACCTGGTCGTCCTCAACACCGACCAGGGCGGTTTCACCACGCTACTCGGCGACGGCGACGGCTTCTCGAACCCTCGGCTCGAACGGACCGTGTTCACGAGCGACGCCCCGACCGCGGTCGCCTCGGCAGACTTCGACGGGGACGGGCGACTCGACGTGGCCGCACTCAGCGAGGACGCGGGCACCGTTTCGATCTACGCCGGGGACGGGGCCGGCGGGTTCGTTTGGCTCGCGTCCCTCACCGCCGGCACGCGGCCGACCGGCCTTTCCGTCGGCGACGTTTCTCGCCCGGGGGGCGGCGGGGCGGACGGCGTCCCGGACCTGCTCGTGGGCAACGCCTACGGCGACCTTCTGGTCCTGCCGGGCAACGGCGACGGCACGTTCGCGGACTACCGCCGGGCCGGCCAGGCCGTCTCCCTGGCCGTGGCCGTGTCCGCCGCGGGGGGGGCGAACACGTTCTTCTTCAGCGCCCAGGGGACCGACCGCCTGGCCTACAAGTCGGCGGCCGCGCGGACGGCCGTCGTGGCCGGCGCGGCCGTTTACCAGGACCGCGCGGACGGCGTCCGGGCCCCGGGGGCGGAAGCCGTCGTCGCCGTCGGCGGGGCGCGGTACCTGGTCGTCCTCAACGGCGGCGCGAACGCCATGCTCGTCCTGACCCTCGCGGCCGACGGCCGGCCGATCCCGGCGAGCGTGCAGACTTACGCCACCGGGACCGACCCGGCGGGCGTGACGATCACCGGCCCGACCGACGACCTCAACGGGGACGGCATCCCCGACGTTCTCGTCGCCAACCGGGGGTCCAACGACGTCTCCGTTTTCCTGGGCGAAGTGCGCGACGGGACGTGGGGCCTGGCGTACCGCCCCCGGCAGGGGTCCGGGGGCGTCGGGCCGACGTCGGTCGCGGTCGCGGACGTCGGCGACGTCCGCGGCTTCCCGTCGCCCGACGGCAGCCCGGATTTGATCGTCGCCAACGGGGACTCGAACACGGTCCGGGTGCTCCCCGGCGTGGGGAACGGCTACTTCACCAGCCGGAGTGCCGCCCCCGCCATTTTCGTCTCCCGGCCGGCGGAACTGATCCTCGTCAACCCGGCCGGCGGCGGCGGCCCGGGAGTCGTCGCCGTGAACCCGACGGGCGGGGAGGTGACCCTGGTCACCAACCTCCTGACGGTGCCGATCCTCACGACGCTCCGCCTGCCCGAAGGGTCGTTCCCGACCGCCGCCGTGGTCCGCGGCGTGGGCGAGCAGGGGGCGGACGAAATCCTCGTGACCAACGCGATCAGCGGCACCCTCGAGCTGCTGCGGATCGACTCCACCGGCTTCGAGGTGGCACGGTCCTGGGACCAGGACTTCATGCGGTACGTGTCCGACTTGGCCGTGGTGACGGCCGGCAACACGTTCGAGGTGTACGGGACCGAGGTCGGGGGCGAGGCCGCCGTCCTGTTGGCGGCGTTCGGCCTCGCGGAACCCGATTCGGACACGACCGTGGTCCCTCCCCCGGGGTTTACCGCACCGCTAGAAACTCGTTCGACCCTGGCGTACGCCGTCTTGGATCGGCCGTTTTCGTTCGCGCCAGTGAGCGGGACGCCGCCGACCGAGGCCGACGACGACTCGGCCGCCGGCGCGTCGTTCTTCGGCGGCATCGACCTGACGTTCGTTACGACCCCGGTCGGGGTGTTCGCGGATTCCGAGGACGAGGACGAGGACGAGGACGACAACCCACCGGACCGGGCGGCGACCCGACCGCGGGGCGACGGCCTCGAAGTCCTTTTGAACAACCTGCCCGACTTCGTGTCGCCAGAAGGGCCGGCGAAGGAGGACGCGCCCGACAAGAAGGACGTGCCCGAAGGAACGCGGCCCGATGAATCCCACCTCGACGAGAGCGAGGTGTCAGCCCCGCCGTTCGTCGGTAGATCGACGAGTCGGTTCGTCATTGTTTCCTCAGCCAAAGCCGCAGGGGCGGAGGCGGGCGACCGCGGGCATTCCCGGCCCGCCTCCGAGACGCAGAAACTCACGGCAACGGTCCGACCGGGGGAACCGGAGCTTCAACACCCCGCCCCGCCCCGTGAAACACCCGCCGCGGATCTCGCGTCTGCCGATTCGTCACCCGCGACGAGCCCTGAACCGTATGTGCCGCCCGACGCGACCGGAGCGGGATCGCCGCCGACCGACGAGCGTGCGGTGGTGTTGGATGCGTGGGCGTTCACGTCCTGGCTCACGGTTCTGTGCCATAAACTACCCCAGGTCGCACTCCTGTTGACGAATACGCCGCGGCAACTCTCGCGGTGGCTCGGCTACCGGGCCGGAGATCGGTCGACCAAGCCCCGCCGCCCGACGGTCGCGCCCGACTCTTCGCCGCAGGCGTAGTGCAGGATCGAGTGGCCGGCCGTGACGATAGCCGACGGGGCCGTACCCGTCGCAATTCACTTCACATCCACCCTGTCGTCGTGACCGTCCTTTCTTTCGTCGGCTACTACTTCGCCCCCCGCCTTGGTCCGCACGTCGAACGGGCAACGCCCTGGATGCGGCCGACGCGAAATCCTTTGTGGCTAAAAGAGCGGCCAGAACTGCGGGCGGCGGGGCCAGAAGCAGAGTTCGATACGCGTCAATGAAGGGGAGCTGATCGACCGGGTGCGAAACTTCCGTACCCGCGGGTTAACGCCGAACGCCGGGAGGACACCTCCCGGCGTTCCGTTGTTTCCAGGCATTTCCGCGGTCACCCCCCTCGGTCGAACTCTCTGGTCCGGCCGTGTTCCTCTCGGTGCCCGGGGGGAACCGGGCCGGTTCCCCCGGGCACCGAAGGGAACTCCCTCGGAGTTTCGGGGTTACGCCGCCCCGCCGGTCAACACACATGGGGGGCGGGGCGGCCGCCCGCGGACGCGGCCCGTGCCGCGGGGTGGGACGCCCACTCGCCCTCCCCGGCGGTCAGGAACGAGCCGAGCGGGGGGCGGTGAGGGCCTGCGTGGGTCTGTCCGCGGGGCCGGTCTCTAAAGGGCCCTGGGCCGCGTGGCGGGGGCCGGCGGGAATGACGTCCGCCGCCGGGGCGGGGCGGGGGCGAGTCCGACGGATTCGTCGTCTCGGGGGGGCCCGGGGGATTGGCACGAGTTTGACACCGCCCGCCGGTGAACTAGGCTCCCGTACACTCGCAGCGTCGATCTCGCCCTCAGCCCGTCTCGTCGCCCCCGCGGTCGCGGTGCCCCCCACCCGCGAGTGAGTCGCCACGTCCATTCATTCACCAACCGGCCGCCGGCCGGCGGGGGCCGCACGCCCGCCGCCGCGCCCGGCCGCGGAGCGCTCGCCATGTCCCACCGGTCCACGCCCGGGTTCGCCCGGGCCCGCCTCGCGCTGACCGAACTCGAGGCCCGCGAGGTGCCCGCCGCCCTCCTGCCCGGGGACGGCCTGCGGGCCACGTACTACGACAACATCGACTTCACCGGCCCGGGCGTCACCCGCGTCGACGCCCGGGTGGCCTTCGACTGGGGCGACGGGTCGCCGGCCGCCGGGATCGGGGCCGACACCTTTAGCGCCCGGTGGACCGGCACCCTCGTGCCCCGCTTCACCGAGACGTACACCTTCCACACCCAGAGCGACGACGGCGTCCGGCTGTGGGTCGACGGCAGACTCGTGGTCGAGAACTGGACGGACCACTCGCCGACGGACAACAGCGGGACCATCGCCCTGACCGCCGGGAAGGCGGTGGACGTCCGCATCGACTACTACGAGAACCAGGTCTGGGCGGTGATGGGCCTGTCGTGGTCGAGCGCCAGCCAGGCGAAGGAAGTGGTGCCCACCGACTGCCTCTACTCCGGCCTGTCCGCCACAGTCCCCACGCCGACGCCGACGCCCATCCCGACGCCGACGCCGACGCCGACGCCCACGCCCACGCCGGCCCCCACAGTGCCGGTGGCCCCGTCGGGCCTGCGCGCGACCGCGTCGGGCACGTCCATTCAGCTCACCTGGGCGGACAACTCGGCCGACGAGACCGGCTTCCAGGTGGAACGCTCGACGGACGGCGTCAACTACTCGAAGGTCGCCGCCGTCGGGGCGAACGCCACGTCGTACGCCGACGCCGACCTCGCGGCGGCGACGGCGTATTCGTACCGGGTGCGGGCCGCGAACGCCGCCGGTGCGAGCGCCGCGTCCCTCGCCACGACGGCCCAGACGGCGGACGCCACGACCACCGTTTACGTCTCCACCACGGCCGAGTTCCGGGCGGCCGTCAACGCGGCCACGCCGGGCACGACCATCCTCCTGCGGCCCGGGGTGTACGACGGCGGGAACTACTTCGCCAACGTCCAGGGGACGGCCGGCCGGCCGGTCGTGATCGCGGCCGCCGACGCGGCCCGCCCGCCCGTCTTCCGGGGCGGGGCCGAGGGGTTGCACTTCACCGACGCGGCGTACCTGGAACTCCGCAACCTCGTGGTCGAGGGGCAGTCCGACAACGGCGTCAACGTCGACGACGGCGACACCTACGCCACCCCGTCGCACGACGTCGTCCTGAGCGGGCTGGTGGTGCGGAACGTCGGGTCCGGCGGCAACCAGGACGGCATCAAGCTCTCCGGGGTCGACCGCTTCACCGTCGAGAACAGCACCGTCACCGCGTGGGGGGCCGGCGGCTCCGGCATCGACATGGTCGGCTGCCACGACGGGCTGATCGTCGGCTCGTACTTCGCCAACGGCGACGGCGTCGGGGCGAACGGGCTGCAGGCGAAGGGCGGCAGCGCCCGCATCGTGGTCCGCGGGAACCGCTTCGAGCACGCCGGCGAGCGGGCCGTGCAGATCGGCGGCAGCACCGGCTTCGAGTACTTCCGGCCCGGCACGGCGGTCGGGTACGAGGCCGCCGACGTCACCGTCGAGGGGAACGTCATCGTCGGGTCGGGGGCGGCCGTGGCGTTCGTGAACGCGGACGGGGCGACGGTCCGCTTCAACACGATCGTCGGGCCGACCCGGTACGCCTTCCGCATCCTCCAGGAGACGACCGCCCCCGGGTTCGTCCCGAGTCGTAACGGCGTGGTCAGCGACAACGTCGTGGTGTTCCGCACGGGCGAGATGCGGGCGGCGGTGAACGTCGGCCCGGGGACCGCCCCGGAGACGTTCACGTTCGCCCGCAACTGGTGGTACGCGGCCGACCTGCCGGGCCAGAGCCGGCCGTCGCTCCCGGTCGCCGAGGCCGGGGGCGTATACGGCGTCGACCCGCTATTCGTGAACGCCGCCGCCGGCGACTTCCACACGAAGGCGGGCAGCCCGGCGGCCGACGTGGGGGCTTACGCCCTGCGGTCGTAGCTCGAAGGGGGCTCGACATCGCAGCGATGATCAAGCCGCAAGGCGTGAACCTGCGGCTTTCGACGCGGGTGGGCACTCCAGGTTTCGGACCTGTAGCCCCCAGTGGGTCATCGCCCCCGACACGCCGCCCGGGCCGGGCAGGCCGGCCCGGGCGGCGCGTCGGGCAACCGGTCGCCGAGGTCGAGCCGCCCGGCCGCGTCCCGGGCGACGGCGGTCGGGGCGGCGGCCGAAGGGTCGGGTCGCGGCGGTCGGGGTCATCGCCCGGTAGGCCACCCTCTACAGCTTGCTCACAGGCCGGTACCTCTTCGACACCGCGGAGTCGGTCCCGCACCTCCTGGCCATGATCCTGGCCGACGACCTGACCCCGGTGCGGGAGCGGCGGCCGGACGTCCCGGCCGGGCTGGCGGGTGCCCTCCACACCGCCCTGGCGAAGGAGCCGGACCGCCGGCACCCGGACGCGACGGCGTTCCGGGCCGCCCTATTCCCGTTCGCCTGACGGCCGTATCCGGCGGCAGCGGGTCGGCTCGGGTGTGTCCCCGCTTCGGTCCCGGAACGCATCACACTCCCGCCGACCCGGCCCTTCCAGGCGTCGGCCCGCCCGACCCCACGAGAATGCGACCCCGGTCACGTCGATGGCAACCCCGCTGTTCCTCGCGTCACACGCCGTCCATTATTGGTTCTGTGGGTCGAGCGTAGCGTGTGGCGGCACCGCCGTACAATTGCGGCCCTCGCCCGAGGCCGCCGGGGGCGACTGCGAAGCGATCGGCAGGGTCGGGGATGCCTTGTTGGCGGGGACTCCGACGGTCGGCCGCCTGGAGTCGGTGGTAGCGAAATCGTGGCGCACTGTGACGCTACACGGTACAGTATCGGTGCCCCATGACGACACACGGGCGGGGCGTTCAACGTCTTGCGGGCAAAGGTCTATTGGCACATACGCCAGAAATGAACGGGTCGGGGAAAGGCCAGCGGGTAGCTTTGAACCCTAGTGCAGGCTCGATCCTGACGATTTGCGAATCCGTGCGGGGTCGTATCCTGCCCGGATGAACAAGGCACGAACCTTTGTCCGCCCCCTCACGGCCACCGAGCGACACGCCCTGGAGC
>JANPKP010000578.1:0-3423 GCA_031426095.1 Gemmataceae bacterium | reverse complement strand
CGACCGACGTGGCCGGGATGGAGAGCAAGCTGCCGGACGCGGTGGACGGGCCGACGGCGTGGGTGATGCGGAAGGCGCTCTTCGCCGCGCTGATGAACCGGCGGGCGGACGCGGTGACGGCGAACGACGGCAAGGGGCCGTTCGTGTTCCGCCCGAACCGGTCGGCCGACGCCGCCCCGCCGGCCGAGCTGTACGGGACGCGGGTGATCCGCTCGTCGCAGGTGTCGGCGTCGCGGGTGAAGGGGGGCGGGACGAACCTGACCTACGTGCTGGCCGGCCACTTCCCGGACTGGGTGGTGGCCCGGATGGGGGTGATGGAGTTCCTGGCCAGCGGGCTCGGGGACACGGCCCTCCAGAACGACATGACGTACCTCCGCGGCATCCAACACATCGACGCCGGCCCCCGGCAGGCGGCGAGCTTCGTGGTGTGCGACCAGCTCGTGGTGGCGTGAGTGGGAAGTCCCAAGCCCACCCGTTGCCACGAGTGGGCTTTCGCCACGTTCTTCTTGTCCCGTGTCCCGTGTCCCGTGTCCCGTGTCCCCTTCCCACCCCTGGAGAACCCCCGATGGCCTCCGCCCTCAACGACCTCGCCTCCGCCGCGCTCATCCTGTCGGCCTTCCCGCCGCAGGTCCTGGCCGACGCCACGCCCGGGCCGGCCGTCGACCTCGGGCCGGGGGACGGGCCGTGCTTCGCCGTCCAGACGGTCGGCGCGGTGTCGGCCGACGCCCAGCTCTACGGGCTCCTGGAGCAGTCCGACGACGGGGCCGCGTGGGCCGCCGTCCCCGGGGCGGCGTTCGCGCCCGCGGTGGCCGCCGGGGGCGTGCAGACGGTCCGCTTCCGGCGGTCGCAGCGGTACGTCCGCTGGACCGGGTCGGTGGACGGCCCGGAAGGGTCCGCCGTCGCCGCCGCCGTGGTCGTGGTGCAGCAGCGGAAGACGTTTTAAACCCGGTCGCAGGTCATCAAGTCGTCAGGTCATCGAGTCGTCACGTCGGGACACCGGACCTGATGACTTGATGACCTGACGACTTGATGGCTTGATGACTTCAGGAGAAGCCATGCCCCTCGACACCCTCGCCAACGTGAAGGCCGCCCTGCTCATCACCGGGGCGGACGACGACGCCGTGCTGGCCCGGCTGATGGACGCGGCCGAGTCGTTCGTGGCCGAACACTGCGGGCGGGCGTTCGCCGGCGGGACGTTCACCGAGACCCACCCCGGCGGCGGCGACGCCCTGTTCCTCCGCAACTTCCCCGTCGCCACCGTCACGGCCGTCGAAGTCGACGCCGCCCGCCAGTTCGGGCCGGACACGGCGCTCGACCCGACGGCGTACTTCGTCCACGCCGACCGCGGGGTGGTCGTCTCGACCGACGGGGCGTTCCTCCCCTCCCGCTCCGGGCGGCGGGGCGACGACTCGCCGGGGACGGTGCGGGTGACGTACACGACCGCGACCGGGGCCGTGCCGGGGGCGGTGACGGAGGCGTTCACGCAGCTCGTGGTCCACTGGTACAAGGCGGCCAAGACGAACGCCGAGATGGGGTTCGGGAACGCCGTGCAGGTGACGGACTCGTCCGGCGGGGTGCGGCTGTACTCGTACAGTGCGGCGTCCGGGGGGCGGCTGCCGCCGACCGTGCTGGCGCTGTTGGCGGCGTTCCGGGTGCCGACGGTGTGATTCCCGCCAACGGGCCGTCCGCGTTCGCGTTACACACTCCGAGGGCGGTGCTGGACGACCGGCCGGCCGGGGGGCTATGGTGAACCGGAACCCCGCGGCCCCCGCCCCCGACGGACCCCCCACCCGCGTGACCCCCGAACCGGAGTCCCTCCCCGCCCCCGCGGAGGCCGAGTGGATCGAGGCCGCCCAGGCCGGCGACCGGGCCGCGTTCGCCCGCCTCGTCGAGCTGTACTGGGACCGCCTGTACCGCTGGCTGTACCACCTGACCCGCGACCGCCACGCGGCCGAGGACCTGGCGCAAGAGACCTTCCTGAAGGCCCTCGGGGCGATCCGGTCGTTCCGCCCGGGGAGCAACTTCCGGGCGTGGGTGTTCCGCATCGGGCACAACAACTTCGTCAACGGCAAGCGGGCCGACCGGCGGACGAGGGTGCCCCTGCCGGACGACGCCCCGGCCCCCGACCACGGCGGCCCGCTCGCCGCCGCCGCCGACCGCGAGGCGCTGGCGGTCGTGGCCCGGGCGGTGGCCGACCTGCCGGCCGACTTCCGCGGGGCCCTGCTCCTGCGGGTGGAGCAGGGGCTGAGCTTCCGCGAGGTGGCGAAGGTGATGGGCATCACCGAGGAGACGGCCCGCTGGCGGGTGTTCAAGGCCCGCCAGAAGCTGGTGAAGGTGCTGCCCCCGGACCTGCTCCCGCCTGGTATCGAGTCGGGTGAAGCGGGGGCGTAACGACGGGGTTCACGGTGACATTGCCATGACGTGCGACGCGGTCCGAAACCGAATCCTGGCCCTGGCCGACCCGCGGGACGTGCCGGACGCCCTCCGCGGCCACGTCGCCGGGTGCGCCGCCTGCGAGCGGTGGTGGCACGGCGTCGCCCGGCTCGAAGGGCTGTTGGAGCGGCTGCCCGCCCCGCCGGCCGCCGCCGCGAAGGCCGCCCTGCTCGGCGACCTCGCGGCCGCCCGCCCCGCCGCCCGCCGCCGGCCGGCCGAGGTCGCCCCGGAGGGCGGCTCCCCCCGCAAGACCGGCCGGTACCTCGCGGCCCTCGCGGCGTCGGTGGCCGTGGTCGGCGGCGTCTGGGTGTTCACGCGGGGGCCGGGCCAGGTCGCGATCATTCCCACCCCGCCGAAGCACGCCCTCCTCGAATCGGTGGTGCAGCGCGACCTCGCCCTGGCCCGGGCCGGTACCCCGGCCGAGAAGCTCGCCGCCCTCGGCGGGCTGGCCGACGACCTCCACGCCGAGACCCGCGACCTCGCCCGCGTGGCCCCGGCCGACGACCTCAAGAAGCTCGCCCTGTGGTACGACGACGTGGTGCAGAAGGGCCTCGTCCGCCAGGCCGAGCGGGTGGCCGCCACGCCCCACGCCATGACCCCCGCCGACCGGGTCGCCCTGTTCACCGGGCTGGCCGCCAGGCTCTCCGACGCCGGGGCCGAGGCCGACCGCCTCTCGAACGAGGTTCCCCCCGGGGCGACCGGCCCCCTGAAGCGGATGGCCGCGACGGCCCGCGACGGCCAGCAGAAGCTCCGCCAACTCGCCGCCGGGGGGGGCGTCTGACCATGTTCCGCCCGTCGCTCACCGTCGCCGCCGCCCTCCTCCTGTCCGCGTGGGCCGGGGCCCAGAACCCGGCCGCCCGCCCGACCGCCGCCGAGCGACTGCGGATGCTCCAGGCCGACCGCCTCCTGCTCGACAACCTCGTGACCAACGGCATCGACCTGGCCGCGGCCGACACGGCGGCCGACCGCGCCCGGGCCGCCTCGCGGACG
>JANPKP010000577.1:0-21160 GCA_031426095.1 Gemmataceae bacterium | reverse complement strand
CCCCACCTCGTCACCGGTGAGGACACCCGGCGACGAGGTGGGGCCGCCTGCCGGCCACTTCTTCGGTGCGATCTCGGAATCGCTCGACGCTCTCGGCGACTGGTCGCTCTTCTCGCTGCGGGCCGCCCGGGGCGTCCTCGGCCGGTCGTTCCGCTCCGTGGAACTGCTGGCGATCTGCGTCCGCGTCGGCGTCAGTTCCGTCGGCGTGGTCGCCATCACGGGGCTGTTCATCGGCATGGTGCTGGCCGTGCAGACGTACAGCCAGTTCCGCACGATCGGGCTGGAAACGTCGCTCGGGGCGGTCATCCACCTGTCGGTCGTCCGCGAACTCGGGCCGGTGCTCGCGGCCGTCATGCTCGCCGGCCGGGTCGGCTCCGCCATGTCGGCGGAGATCGCCACTATGCGGGTGACGGAGCAGATCGACGCCCTCGCCTGCCTCGGCGTCGATCCGGTCAAATACCTTGCCGGCCCACGCTTCCTGGCCTGCCTTTTGATGATCCCGCTCTTGGCGGTAATCGCCGACCTCATGGGCCTGATGGGGAGCAGCCTCATCTGCCTGAAGATTTACCACATCGACCCGCACCACTACTGGCGGCACACCCGTAACTTTGTCGCCCCGTGGGACATCCTGGTGGGTCTGGCGAAGTCGGTCGTGTTTGGCGGGGTACTGGCACTGATCTCGTGCCACCGGGGGTTTAACAGTAAAGCCGGGGCCGAGGGGGTGGGGCGGGCCGCGACGGAAGCGTTCGTCTACTCGTTCGTCGCCATCCTGGTCGCCGACTTCTTCCTCGCCATGTTCTCGAACACGCTCTACGACTGGCTCTGGCCGATCCACCAGACCCACATTGCGTAAGGGGCCGAGCGATGGCCGACGGGGATGGGGCAATAGGGCCGGTCGTGAGCCTGCGGGGCGTCTCCGTCCGCTTCGGCCGGCAGCAGGTGTTGCGCCGCGTGTCGCTCGACATCCGGCCGCACGAGACGCTGGCCGTCGTGGGCGAGAGCGGGTGTGGCAAGACGGTCCTCCTCAAGCTCATCGTCGGCCTCCAGAGGCCGACCGAGGGCGAAGTGCTGTTCGAGGGACGGCCTCTGAGCAAGATGTCCGAACGCGACATTACGGCGATGCGGCTCCGGGTCGGCTTCCTGTTCCAACAGGCGGCCCTGTTCGACAGCCTCACGGTGTTCGACAACGTGGCGTTCGGCCTCAAGGCGAAGGGCGGCTACGCGGACGAGGACGTGCGTGGTCGGGTCCGTGACAGGCTCACGGAGGTCGGCCTGCCGGCGACCTCCGAACCCAAGATGCCGGCCGAGTTGTCCGGCGGCATGCGGAAACGGGTGGGCCTTGCCCGGGCGCTCGCCCTCGACCCGGACGTGATGCTCTACGACGAGCCGACGACCGGCCTCGACCCGATCATGACCGACGTGATCAACGAGTTGATCCTCCGCACCCGCCGCCGCCGACCGGTCACTAGTGTAATCGTGACACACGAGATGCGGACCGTCCACAAGGTCGCCGACCGGGTGGTGATGTTCTACCCGCTCGTCCGCTTGGGATCCGACGACGGCCAAATCCTGTACGACGGTCCGCCGGGCGGGATGGGGTCGGCGGGGGACGAACGGGTCCGCCAGTTCATCGCCGGTGAGGCCCTCGAACGGATCAGCGAGGTGAAAGGGCAGGACGAAGCGATGGGACGCGGATGACGCGGATCGGGTGTGCGCCGTCCGCGTCTCCTCGCCGGGAGGGTTCAGTCATGGCCGAGCGGGGCATGCGTTTGAAACTCGGCGGGTTCGTGGCCGGCACGCTCGCCGTGCTGGCGGCGCTCGTCGTCCTTTTCGGCGGAGCCCCGAACCTGCTCTCGAACAAGGCCAAGTACACCGTCGTCTTCCCCGAGGCCCCGGGCATCGCCCAGGGGACGCCGATCCGCAAGTCCGGCGTCCGCATCGGCGAGGTGGCCGACCTCGACCTCGACCCGGCCACCGGGCAGGTCCGCGTCGGCATCGTGGTGGATCGCAAGTTCCTCCCCCGCCGGAGCGAGAACGCCACGATCAGCCGGGGCATCCTCAACGGCGACACGACCATCGACTTCCTCCCCCGCCTCGCCGACGACGGCAAGCCGGTGCCGCTCCGCGAGCCTTACGAACAGGGGACCGAGATCGCCGGCCTGCCGCCGGTCACGGCCCGCAGCATCCTGAGCCAGGCCCAGGGCGTCATCCCGACCGCCCAGCAGTCGCTCGACCGCATCGTCATCACCTTCGAGAAGTTGGAGCAGTTGACCCCAAAGTTGGAGCGGACGCTCGACGAGATCACCGCGCTGGCGAAGGCCGGCCGCGAGTTCGTGCCAGAATTGCGGCGGACGAACAACAAGCTGCAAAACCTCCTCGGTTCGGACACCCCTGAGGTTCCTGTGGCTTTCGCGGCCGCCCCGGTCGTGCCCGGGAGTGCAATCCCGATCGTGCCCCGGCCCGCGGACCCGCGGAACGACCCGAACAACCTCCGGGCGCTTATCGCCGAGGCTCGCGACTTCCTCCGCTCGCTCAAGCCGGCCGTCGAGGACGCCCGCGGCGTCTTGCGGCGTGCCGAGCCGGAGATCACGGCCACCGCCAAGGCCGCCCGCGGCACCCTCGACAGCGCCCGGCTGGCCTTCGAGAACGTGAACGAGGTACTGTCGCCCGACAACCGCAAGCAGTTCGGGGACCTGACCCGCAACCTCGTCGTCCTCAGCGGCAACATCATAAAGTTGACGACCGCCCTCGGCGGCCTCATCGACGAGGCCGAGAACACGATCAAGGGGCTGAACGCCCGCGTGGTACAGTTCGAGCCGATCATCAACGACATTAAGGCTTTTACGAAGCCGCTTGGTGAGAAGGCCGACCGGATCATCACGAACGCCGACCTGACGCTCGACAACCTAGCCAAGGGTGTAGTTGAAATCCGCACAATCACGCAGGGGTTTGGAAAAGCCGACGGTTCCATCGGCCGGCTGCTGTCGGACCCGGTGTTTTACAACAACCTCAATGACGCGACGGCGTCGCTGGCCCGTGTGCTGGTGCGGACGGAGCGGGTGATGAAGGACGTGGAGGTGTTCGCCGACAAGATCGCCCGTAAGCCGGAAACACTCGGGGCCGGCGGCCTCGTGCGGCCGAACAGCGGGCTCAAGGAGTCGCCGACGGCCCCCCTCCCGAGCTACCGCCCCGACTGGCCGCCTGCCACCCCCCCCCGACTAGGGCCTGGTGGCGGGTCTTCACTCCTGCCGCCCGTACAGGGTTATCCACCGTCCGGCGGCGGTCCGAGGCCTTAACCTCGCCCCGACAGCGACGCTCAGGGATTGAGTTCGAACCGCTTCGGGTCGATGGTCGCCGGGGTGTCAACCTTCTCGACAACCCACTGCTCGACGGACCCGCCGTTGAGCAGGACGTTCATCGTGGACGGCAGCAGGACGCCGTCGAAGTCCTTGGGGTTGCCGAGTATGAGGGACTTTCGCTGCTGAATCTGGGCCTCCCGGCCGTCGTAATCGACGCGGGTGAGGAAGTTCGTCTTCGGGTCGAAGGTCAGGAGCAGGGGCGGCAGGCCCGGGGTGAAAGCCCTCACGCTACTCTCCGAACGGTCCGCTGAGACGACGGTCCGGTACTCAACGAAGCGCGTCTCGGGGCGGGCGAGGGCGACCAGGGTGGTTACCCAGTCCTGAACGTAAGCGTCGGCGTGGAACTCCTGCCACTGGTCGTTCTCCAGGTCGCGGACGTCGCCGGCCCCGCCGATGCGGCCAGACCGGGCAAGGATCACGGCCCCGACGGCCTTCAAACCCTGGCCGTGTTCGTAGTTGATGGCGAACTTGTCAGGCCAGACGGCCCACGTCTCGCGCGTGCTCTGGTAGTTGCCCTGTTGAGTGAACTTGATGCCTTTCATCACGCGGTGTTGGGTCTTGAGTTTTTCCAGACGGTCGCGGTGCCCGACCGTGTGGGCGTCAAGCGCCTTGACGACGAACTCGGCGGCGGCCGGATCGGACTGGTCGGGCATCGGGGCCTCGGCCACGACCGGTTTGGCCAGCGGTAGGGCCGGCGGTAGTGGCTTCTCCTCTCCGCAGCCGGCCATGCCGACGGCCCCTGCAAGCATCACGCCCGCCGCCCACCGCTTCGCCCTGTGGTTTCGCATCCGAGCCTCCTTCCCAGGGCCGCGGCCGGGGCGCGGGGTCGATCCCGGCCCGGCGGGCACCGTCAGGGGATTTGTACGCCGCGGAGTGGGGCCGCGTCCATTCGGGAACCGACCGCGGCGGCCCCGCCGCCGCCCGCCGCGGTCGCGTGTGCCGGATCGGCCTCCTGGGGGGCCGGGAACGACAGGCGGAACAAGCTCCCCTGCCCCGGTTCGCTCGTCACGTCGATGGTGCCGCCGAGCCGGCCGACATACTCCTTCACGATCGCCAGCCCCAGCCCGGCGTGGACCCCGGTCGCGTGCCGCGAGGCGTCGGCCCGGAAGAACCGCTCGAAAATCTTGTCCCGCACGTCCACCGGCATCCCGATCCCGGTGTCGCGGACTTCGATCACGACGCGGTCGCCGTCACGCCGTCCGCCCACCTCAACGCGCCCCCCCGGGCGGTTGTACTCGACGGCGTTGTGCAGGAGGTTCATCACCACCTCCCGTAGCTTGTCGGGGTCGGTGTCGAGTTCGAGCGGGTCGTCCAAGTCGATGTGAAGCCCCAACCCGTGAGCAACGGCCAGCGGGCGGACGACGGCCGCGCACCCGGCGACCACGTCGGCCCCATCCAGCCGGACGACGGCCGTGCGGTCGTTGCCGGCGTCGAGTGAGGCGAGGGTCATGATCCGCTCCACCAGCTGGCCGAGTTGCTTGCCGATGAGCCGGCACTCGGTGAGCGTTGTGTGGTACTGGTCGGTCGTACGGGGCTTGCGGAGGGCCACGTCGAGGGTCGCGAGGAGCGACGCGATGGGCGTACGGAGTTCGTGTGAGATGTCGGCAACGGCCTGCTTCTCCCGGTCGAACGCCCGCCGCAGAGAGTCCAGCGTGTGCGTGAGCCGGTCGTGGATCGGGGCGAGTTCGCCCGTGAGGGCCCGCCGATCGTGCGGCAGCAGGAAGTCTTTTTCGGAAACCCGGCTGACGGCGTCCGAGAGCGACCGCAGCGGGCGGAGGCCGGCCCCCACGAGGAGCGGCCCGCCGACGCCGATGGCCGCGAACGTGGCCACCCCGAGGATCAGGAGACGCAGCCGGAGTTCGCCCCGTTCTGCCCGCACCTCGGCATCGACGCCCGACACCTGCTCGTCCCGCTCGGCACGGAATCGAGTTTCGGCGGCCTCGAGGGCCACGGCTGGGCGGGCGACCGAGACGTAAATCTTCGGGATCATCTCCCCGAGTTGCGGGGGGGAGGGGCTCGGCCCGCCGGCCGGGAGGCCGGGAGGCACTCCAGGTTGGAACGGGGGCAGCCCCGGCGGCCGTACGCGCCCCCTATCGCGACCCGGTTGGACGAAGTTGACGACGAGCGGAACCTTCAGCACGACCCGCCGCACCGCCTCCCCGGACGGGGTTACGGTCGCGTCGTCGTGGTGCCAGTCGAACACCATTCCGGTCGTCCGGTCGGTCTCGGCCGCCTTCGCGTCGAACGGCAGGGTCTGTGTGTCGAGCGTGTTCGACCGCCACCGGGTCCGGCCGGACGGGTTGTTGATCTGGACGTAGTCGTGCGTCCGCTCGTCGTCGTCCACCCGCTTCAGCACGCCCTCGTCGATCGGCAGGTGCGAGAAATACTCGCGGAACAGCCGGCCGGTGATTGCCCACGAGTTTGCCGTGTACAGGGCGGTCGTTAGCGGTTGGCCCGAGCCGTAGGTCAGGAGTCTGGTTGTGAGGTTGAACTTGGCCAACTCTCGCTGGAAGCGGCCGTAGTACTCGGTCTGCATGACGCTGCCCAGGACTTGAGCCTGCCGCATGAGGTCGGCGTCAACGCGGTTACGCTCCTCGCGGCAGTGCTCCTCGAAGTGGGCCTCGTGGAGGTCCACGGCCGCCTGCCGGCGGGCGTCGATCGTCCGCCCGGTCGCCTGGTCGATGAGAACGCCCACCACCCCGAGCGTAGCCGCCATGAGGAGGAGCAAGTAGCCGGTGAGGGACCGCCGGATGGAACGCATGGCTCTCGGGTGGTGGGTGGTGTCGCGGCCGTTACGAGTCGTCGCCCCGGAGCATATACCCCTCACCCCAGCGGGTCAGGATCAGGGGCGGGTCGAACCCCTTGTCGATCTTGTTCCGGAGGTAGCGAATGTAAACGTCGACCACGTTCGAGGTGTTCTCGTCGTACTCGTCGTAAAGGTGTTCCCAGATCATACTGCGGGTCACCACCTTGCCGCGGTGGTAGGCCAGGAATTCGAGCAGCGCGTACTCGCGGGGCGTCAGGTGGACGGCCTGCCCGGCGCGCTTGACGGTGCGGGCGGCCGTGTCCAACTCTAAATCGTGGCAGCGGAGGATCGGGTCCTTGACCTGGTGCCCGCGGCGGATCAGGGCGCGGAGGCGGGCGAGGAGTTCGTTCAGTTCGAACGGCTTGGTCAGGTAGTCGTCGGCCCCGGTGTCGAGGCCCGTCACCTTGTCCTGGGTGGTGCCGCGTGCCGTGAGCATGATGACGTGGGTGGCGATGCCGGACGACCGCCAGCCTTTGAGGAGCGTTAGCCCGTCCACCTTCGGAAGCATCACGTCGAGGACGACCACATCATAAGAGGTAGTCCGGCACTTCACGTCGGCTTCCTCGCCGTCGGTCGCCACGTCGACGGCGAAGCCCTCCTCTTCGAGCCCCTGGCGGAGTGCCCGCACGAGCGGCTGGTGGTCCTCGACGAGCAACACGCGCACGACCCGCCCTCCGGTGCGGCCGACCCTCTCATCAAAGAGTTTAACGGCCCGGAATGAACGGGGCGTGAGAATGACACGCGACGGCCCGGCTCACGGTGCGGCCGGAACCTGCGACAACGCTTGCTGCCGGGCTGCGAGGTATGCCTTCTCGGCCTCCGTGCACGCGGCTTCCGCTTCGGCTACCCTCCGGGCCGCGTCGTCCGACTGTGCGTGTGGTGCCGGTCGGGTCCGCTCCCAACTCATCGCCTCGTGGGCCGCCGTGAGTTGGGCGAACGACCTGGCAAAGGTCGCGTGGGCCGCTTTCAGGGTAGCCGGACACTCGGCCGGGAGAACCGTCACGGCCAACGATTCGGACGAGACGACCCGCTTCGGGAGTTCGGCCATGAGGGCAATCGCGTCCGCGGCGTGCGTCCCGGCCAGCCCTTTTTCCTTGCGGTCGGGATCGAAGTCGTACCGAAGCCGGAGGAAGTGAGCACCCGGCTCGTTAAGGGTCGAATGATTTTCGCCGAGCCAGCCGCGGAGTTCGACGCGCCCGCCGGCGGGGAGCGTGACGACGTCGTCGGACTTCCAGGCGTTGACGTTCCCGCAGCGGGCCCCACCCCCCTCCGGGCGGTCAGAGCATTCTGCCGTGCGGCCGCGGTGCCAGGCGTAGTTCGCCTTCCGCCAACCGTCGAGGCTGCCGTCGGTCGGCCGGACGAACGTGACCGGCTCTCTGTCGCCGTTGACCGCGAACACGCGGACCGTGAACGGCTCGCCCTTGAAGACAGTGGCGGGGGCTTCGAGGCGGAACTCCAGCCCCCCGGCCTCGCGCGGGAGCGGGGCGGCGGACGCGAGCGTCGCAGAAGCGACCAGAACGATCAGGGCGGCGGGGCTTCGCACCGGCGTCTTTTCGAGGGAACTCGGGCCGCCATTCCGACGGCCGAGCACGCCCGACTGATGGGGTCAAATCGCCACGACCGGCAGCTTGCGGCGGCCCAGGCCCTCGGCGTCGGTCGCCTTCGAGAGACGGCCGGC
The DNA here is from genome assembly GCA_031426095.1 of Gemmataceae bacterium. Lineage (GTDB taxonomy): Bacteria > Planctomycetota > Planctomycetia > Gemmatales > Gemmataceae > JANPKP01. The sequence goes on along the minus strand of JANPKP010000577.1, from coordinate 13,317 downwards.
GTTCGTCTTCTCCCAGTCGGCCAGTTCCTCCATCAAGGCGTCCACGATGTCGGCTTCTGCCACCCGGCGGACCATCTCGCCGTTGCGGAAGATCATCCCCTGCCCGTTCCCGGCGGCGATGCCGATGTCCGCCTCGCGGGCCTCACCGGGGCCGTTCACCACACACCCGAGGACGCTGATCTTCACCGGCAACCGCTTGCCGGCGAGCCGCTGTTCGAGCTTGGCGATGATGTCTTCGAGGTCGATGGCAAGCCGCCCGCACGTCGGGCAGGCGATGAGTTCGGGCCGGCGCACCCGCCGTTGGGTCGCCTGGAGGATGTCGAACGCGGCGGCGATCTCCGGCACCGGGTCGCCGAGGAGCGAGATGCGGATGGTGTCGCCGATGCCGTCGAGCAGAATGGGGGCCAGCCCGCAGGCCGACTTCGTAACGGCATAGGGCGGCTTCCCGGCCTCCGTGACGCCGATGTGGGTCGGGTAGTCGGCGTGCTGGGCGTAGAGCCTGTAAGCTTCGCACACGACCAGCACGTCCGACGACTTGATCGACACGATGATGTCGTGGTAACCCTCGGCCTCGGCCAGTTCGATGGACCGCAGGGCACTCTCGACCATCGCCGGCGGGCACGGGAAGCCGTACTTCTCGATCAGCTCTTTTTCGAGGCTCCCGGCGTTCACCCCGATCCGCATGGGGATGCCGCGGTCCTTCGCCTTGCGGACGACCTGCCGGAAGCGGTCGGCACTGCCGATGTTGCCGGGGTTGATGCGAATCTTGTCGATCGGGTGGTCGAGGGCGGCGAGGGCCATCTTGTAGTCGAAATGAATGTCGCAGATGAGCGGGATGCCGATCCGCTTCTTGATGGCGCTGAGTGCCCCCGCGTCCTCGGCCTTTGGCACGGTGACGCGGACGAGTTCGCACCCCGCTTCTTCGAGACGCTTGATCTGCTCGACGGTGGCGTCCACATCGAAGGTGTCGGTGGTCGTCATCGACTGGACGCGGACCGGGTTGTGTCCGCCGATCCCGACGCCGCCGACGACCACCTCCCGTGTCTTGTGCCGCGGCTTGCCGGGTACCTTCGGGGCGGTCTCGAGCTTGGAAATCTCGAAGCGGGGGACGGGGGTCATGCGTGATCCCTTGGCGGGGGCGGCGGTCCGTGCGGTAATGCGGTCATGCTACGGGTTAAACCGCGACCGCGTCAACCGGACCACTCGCCCCCGCCCCCGCCCCCGTCACGCCGCCCGCCGCTCCTCGCGCTTGAGCCACTTCTGCATACCGGCCAGTTCGTCGGCCCACTCGGGGCCGAAGCGCTTCTTGCCGAAGGCGTCGTACACGAGGTCGAGGGTTTCCACCATCGCCCGGAGCTGGTTCGCCCGCTCGTCCAGTTTGGCGCGGGCCTCCGTCACGTCCTCGGGCAGGGCCGGCATCTTGGCACTGCCGACGGCCAGGGTCTCGGCGTGGAGGGCCAGTTCGTACTGCTCGTCGTGGCGGACCACCGTCAGGCCGGCTTTCCGGGGGAGCTTGCCCGACTGGATCGCCCGCCGCGACTCGGGGAGGCGGGTCGGGCCTTCGTGGCTGATCGTTTCGTGGCCGGTCTGGCCGCGGGGGCACTCCAGCGTCAGCGACCGGGCGATCATCACCGTGGCGTCCGAGTTGTCGGCCAGTTCGATGGTGTCGTTGCGGGAATCGGTCTGGTACCAGAGCCAGAGGAGGAATTCGTTCCCCAAGAAGTCGCGGCTCGACTCGTCCGCGATCCAGGCCACGTCGCCCGAGGAGCCGTCGGGCACGAACGCGGACGGGCTACTGTCGTCCACCGTCCGCGTCCGCTGATGGAGTTCGGCGAGCCGGTACGCCCGCCGGCCGGCCGTCAGGCATTCGAGTGTGACGCCGAACGTCTGCTCGAAGAGACTGCACAGGCGGTCGACCTGCGTCAGCGCCGTGGAGCCGAACAGCACCTCGTTCGTGAGCCGGTCCCAAAGCACCGGGATGCACTTCCGCTTCTTGTACCGGCCGTCCTTCGCCTCCTGTTCGAGGCGGTCGCGGGCGATCTCCTTGGCCTCCCGCTTCTGGCGGGCGCTCGGCAGGCCGCTCGGGTTCTCCTTCGCCAGCGCCCGCAGCTCGATGGCGGTGTACGCCCGGAGGATGTCGCCCGGGAGCTTGTCGGTGTCGATCCGCAGCTCGAAGTGGAGCGTGTCGTTGATGACGTTCTTGGCGAGGTGGAAGTCGGTGTCGAGGATGTGGTCGCCGGCCGTCCAGCCGACCTCGATGCCGTCGGCCGAGGCGATCTTCTGCCGGCCGGCGGCCCGGTCCGCGAGGCGGTCGATGAACTCGTCGTCGAACAGCCGGGGGACCGGGCCGTTGACCGTGAACCGCAGGAACGTCACCCGCCCGGTGTAAAAGCCCATCGCCGACCCTCCCTGTCGCACCCGATTCGTTGCCGTTGTACCCCTACTGTCGGCTAACCGGGGCGGGCCGGGCCATCTCCGTTGCGGGGTTCGGGCAGCCCTTCCGGGCAAGGGGACGGTGCGGCCGGACGCGGCCAAGGGCGGCAAAAACGACAAACGGCGTGCCGGCCCCCTTCGCGGGGAGCGGGCACGCCGTTGTGGAGTTCGGGGATCGTGGGCCGGGGCGGTTAGCCCACCAGCACCATGTCGCTCACTTCGCCGTCCTTGCGCCGCATCTCTTCGAGCACGACGGGGTGCCATGCGGTGTCGCGGTTGTTCGCGGGCACGTAGTTCTCGCGGGCCCAGCGGCGGAGGCGGAGTTCTTCGATCAGGTCGAGTTCCGAGAGCATGGGGCGGCGGAGGTAGGACGTGGCCATGACGGAAACCCTTCGGGGAACAGACCCACGCCCGGCCACCGACGAGGGTTCCGGGCGGGGAGAGAGGCCACCGATCATTCGGCGACGCGGTCAGGCTATCGGGCGACAGTGAAACGGCAAGGAGGGGGTCGAAAATCCGATCGGTTTCGGGCTTGACGGGGGTGGGATTAGCGATTGGGAAACCTGCGTAAAGCCCACCTATTGCTAGAGTGGGCTTTCGCCCCGCTCTCACACCCCGCCCACGGTTACGTCCACGTCCCGCTCCGCGTCGCCCTTCTGGGCGTGGACGGTCACCACCTGATTCACCTTCAGACCGGCCACCACCCGCTTGAAGGTCGCGGTGTCGGGCGTCGGCGTGCTGTTGACGGCCGTGATCAGGTCGCCCGGCTCGCCATCGCCCGTCCGGGGGTCGACCTGGATGCCGGCGAGGCCCGCCCGGGCCGCCGGGCCGCCGGGCGTCACCGCCTCGATCATCACCCCCCGGGCGAACCCGGCCCGCCGCAGCTTCCGCTCGTCGAACAGCTTCACGCCCAGGTCCGGGGAGAGGAGTTTGCCCTCGCGGATGAGGGTCGTCACCACGTCGTTGACCGTGTCCACCGGGATGGCGAAGCCGATGCCGACGTTCCCGCCCGACGGGCTGGTGATCGACGTGTTCACTCCGATGAGCCGCCCGTCCTTGTCGAGCAGGGGGCCGCCGCTGTTGCCGGGGTTGATGGCGGCGCTCGTTTGGATCGCCCCCTGGATGGGAGTGCCGGCCGGCGAGTCGATGGTCCGGTCGAGGGCGCTGATGATCCCGTTCGTCATCGTCAGGCTCAGGCCGAACGGGTTGCCGATGGCGTAAGCCTTCTGGCCCACGAGCAGGTCTTTGGACGCCCCCACCCGGATCGGCTGGAGGTCGCCCTCCTTCACGCCCAACACCTTGAGGACGGCCAGGTCCTGGTCCGGGGCAACGCCGACGACCTGGGCGTCGTACTTCTTGCCGTCGGCCATCACCACCCGCAGCGCCCCGCCCTGCTGGGCGGCCCCGCGGACCACGTGGAAGTTCGTGACGACCCGCCCCTGCTTGTCCCACACGAAGCCGGACCCGGTGCCCGTCTGCTGTTCCAGCACGCGCAAGTCCCAGTTCTGCCGCCGGACGAGCGTGTCGACGTTCACGACGCTCGGCTTCGCCCCCTTGAACAGGTTGACGGCCTCGGTTTCCTCGGCGTCCAGCGGCGTTTTCGGGGCCGGCGGCCGCTCGACGGCGGTGGGGTCGGTCAGCGGGCGATCGACGCCCCGGCTCAGGAAGCCGCCGATGGCCCAGAGGAGGAGACCGCCGACGGTGAAGCCGATCAGGAGGGCGACGAGGTAGGTGCCGGGGCTCGTCGGGGTCCGCCCGCGGCGGGGCCAGGGGTAAGAGTCGGCTTCGTAAGGGTCGCGCGGCATCGGGGTGGCTCGTCGGGGGCGGCGGTCGGGTGCCCGGTCGGGGGCATTATAGTCGTTCCGATCCCGGACCGGTCGCACCGGACATGGCGGCGGGGCGGCGACGTTGCGGGTCGGATGGCGTTCCACTTGCAAGAACCTTTTCGCCGCCCGGTAGCCTCTCATTACACAGAGCCCCGCCCCGATGCCCGTCGGCTCGGGTCCACGCCCAGTTCGCACGCGATTGCCACCGGGAGCGACCATGCCGGCCTGGAAGCTGAATTTATTGGCGGCCCCTCTGGCACTCGCCTTCGCGGCCGGTCCCTTGTTCGCGGGCCCCGGCCCGGGCGGCGGCCGCCCCGGCGGCGGGGGTGGGCCCCGGCCCGGCGGCGGGGGCGTCCGTCTCGGCGGCCCTCCCGGCGGCATCAACTACGGTGCGAACCGCCCGGGGATTCCCTTCAACGGCGGCCCTTACCGCGGCAACAACGGTTATCGCCCCCTCGGCGGGGGCTACAGCGGCTTCAGCATCGGCATTGGGCTCGGCGGCCTCGGGTCCGGCGGCTTTCCCGGCCTCGGGTACGGCGGTTACAACGGCGGCTACCGCTCGTACTACAACAGCGGCCCGCTCGTCGGCTCGTCGGCCTACACCGGCCCCGCCCCCGTGATCTCCCCCGACCCGCACCCGTTCCCGCAGACGCCTCTCGCCCCGACGTACTCCACGGCCATCCCGGTCATCCCGCCGGTGAACGCCGACTCGGCCTTGCGGGTGACGGGCGTGGACGCCGGGCCGGCTTCCCGGGCGGGCCTTCAGGCCGGCGACATCATCGTCAAAGTGGACGGCACGCGGGTGAAGACGTTCGACGACTTCCGGGCCAGTCTCACGGCCGCGAGGGACGGCGTCGCCCTCACCGTTTACAGCCCGACGACCGGCCGGACGACCATCAAGGACGTGGCCGTGGAGGACACCCGCATCGGCGTCTCCGTGGTCGAAACCCCGGTCGTCATCGACGAGTAACCCGGCCCCCGACCGGTCGGGGACTATAACACCACCGACGATCCACAGCCCCACCCCGGCCGGTCACGCCGGGGTGGGGCGTTCATCCCCGCTCGAAAAACCCGTGACCGGGAGCGATGCCATGATGCGACTGATGTTCGCGGCGACTGTGGCGGTCGGGCTGGCGGCGGTCGGCACCTCCGCGGTGGCGGCCGAGAAGGAAGTCACACTCACCGGCACGATGGTGTGCGGCAAGTGCGGCCTCGGCGAGACGAAGAGCTGCACGAACGTGCTCCAGGTGAAGGACGGCGACAATACGGTGAACTACTACCTCACCGACAAGGGCACCGGCGAGGCGTACCACGAGGACGTCTGCGGCGGCGGCAAGAAGGAAGGCGTGACGGTGGTCGGCACCGTGAGCGAGAAGGACGGCAAGAGGTGGGTGAAGGCGACGAAGGTGGAAGCCAAGAAATAACCCTTCATCCAACCACATGCCCCCCGAAAGCCCAGGGACGGACATCTCTGGGCTTTTTCACGCGCCCCCGCCCCGGAGCGGGGCAACCGTCATCGCGTTGCACAACATTCCGCGTCAAAATGCCCCGCGGAGGGGGCGACGATGGGGTGGGAGACGCGCGGCGGACGGAACTACTTCTACACCGCGCGGCGGGACGAGGGCCGCGTCGTCAAGCGCTACTACGGCTGCGGCGAGGCCGTCGAACTCGTCGCCACCATCCTCAAGTCCCGTCGGGCTTTACGTGCCGTGGAAGCCCGCCGGGCCGCGGCCGAACGGGCCGAGATCGCCGCCCTCGACGCCCCCGTGGCCGAACTCAACGCCCTGGCCGACCTGCTGGCGAAAGCCGCCCTCACCGCCGCCGGCCTGCGGCAACACCACCGCGGCGAGTGGAGGATGCCCCGTGCCAAGACCCGACCCGGCAACGACTTCGGACCGCCCGGCCGCCCCGGCGACGCCCCCGACGGCCCCCCTGACGGCGGACCAACTCCACGACCTCGTCCGCCGGGCGCAGGCGGGGGACGCCTCGATCCTGCCGACGCTGCGGAGCGTGCTCGACGACCCCAAGTTGATGGCTCGCCTGGAGAACGGCCGGACGGCGGCGGTGGAACGGGCCTTCCTCGACGCGATGGGCGGGACCGACCTCCTGTTCAAGGAAGCCCTGACGCGGACGCTCGCAACCATGCGGGCGGACCTGGCCGGCGACAGGCCGACCCCGGTGGAACGCCTGCTCTCCGACCGCGTGGTGGCCTGCTGGCTCCAGGTACAGGAGGCCGACCTCCGGTACGCCCGGGAGCGGGACCTCGGCGGCAAGCGGGCAGCCGCCCTGGCGGCCCGCTTGGACGGCGCGAACAAGCGCTTCCTGGCCGCCGCCCGCACTCTGGCCCAGGTGCGGAAGCTCGCCGTCCCCGTGGTGCAGGTCAACATCGCCCGCCGGCAGGTGAACGTGGCCGGCGGCGTGGTTCCTGCGGCGGGCGGCGGCGACTGACGGGGCCGCCCGTGCGGCTCGGGTGGACGTGTCGGACGCCCATTTCTCAACGGGCAACCTGTGTCGGCCGCCTTGCGGTCCCGGGTCCCGAGGTCACTTTCGCTTCTGCCGCACGAGCCAGTCGTAGAGTTCCGGCATCGCGTACGCCCGGTCGTAGGAGTTGTGGCCGACCCCCGGGTACTCGTCGTATTTCGGCTCCCCCCCGGCCGCCTTGAGGGCGGCGACCATCTTCCGCGAATTCCCGACCGGGATCGTCGGATCGGCGTCGCCGTGGAAGCACCAGCACGGCATGCTCTTGAGGGCCGGGGCGGTGGCCGGGTCGGTCCGGCCGCACACCGGGGCGATGGCCGCCCAACGGTCCGGGTACTTGGCCGCCAACGCCCACGTCCCGGTCCCGCCCATCGACTGGCCGGTGAGCGACACCCGTTTGGGGTCCACCTTGTAGTCCTTGATCACCGCGTCGACGACCGCGAGCACCCGCCAGCCGTCGTCGCTGTCCGCCTTCCAGGTCTCGCGGGCCTGGGGAAAGAGGACGAAGGCCGGGAATTCCTTTTCGTTCTTGCGGACGTACTGCCCGGGCGGGTAGGTGGACGGCTTCTTCCCGTCCTCACCCCTGCCGCGAGACCCGTGCAGGTAGACGATCAACGCGAACTCCGCTCCCGGAGTGTAGGCCTGCGGGACGAACAGGACGTACTTGAACTCCGACCCCTTCGGGTCGGTGTAAACCCGGTCCACGAACCCGGTCGTGGGCCCGGCGGCCCGCCCTGTCTGGAGTCCGATCACGAGTGCGGCCACGACGGCCGTCAAAGTCACCCTCACGGGTCTTCTCCTCGAAGTATCACGGCGTCACAGTCCCTTACGTCGCTAGACGAGCCGCACGTTCCGGGGGGCCGAGCGACCCTGCTTGGCAGCGGGCCGCTCGGTGAGCCTTGAATCTGGGGAAGAAGGCGTGTGGCCCCGGCCTGCCGTGGCGTTTCGTCCGGCGTCCGGCGTCCGCCTACCGCGCCGCAGCGGACCGCGTCACGCCCGGTACTTGGCGCACACCCAGACCACCCCCAGGCCGAACACGCCGAGGACGACGGCGGCGGCCACCTTCCACCCGTCCCCCGGCCCGGACGAGAACATCCCGCCGACGGCCCCGGAGACGACGAACACCACCACGACCGCCAGGCAGCCCAGTCCGTCGTTGACCGACAGCGGCGGCCGCGGCCTCTCCTCACCCTTGGGTCCGTCCGACATCGAGCCACCTCCGCTCGCCGAACGACCCCGCTCGGCGGGCGCGGGCCGAGTGGCCAGGAATTTGGGAAAGGAGTGTGGGAGCAGATCCGCGCGTGGCGAACATCGACAGACGGCGCGTCAAGTCGACCGACGCGGGCGGGGAGCCAGTCCGAGACCCTGGGGGCAGGGAGCATCACCCAAGGCAGTGAAAACCTCAGGGATTAGCAGGCCGATTACACCAACGGACTTCGACCGACACCAGCTCGGTGCGGGTGATTCGTGGTGTCGAGCCGGTCGCCGTAATCCGTGACGCTGTTGGGATCGCCCAGGCGGGAGGTGTCGCCGTGGGACACGGCCGGGTCGCGGTGCCGGCCGTGGGTGTCGCCGACGCAGACGGGCCGTGGCCTTAGTGCCGGATGCGGAAGGTGATCCGGCCGCGGGTCAGGTCGTAGGGCGAGACCTCGACCTTCACGCGGTCGCCCGGGATGATCTTGATGTAGTTCTTCCGCATCTTGCCGCCGATGTGGGCCATCACCTGGCCGCCGATGTCCAACTCGACCCGGAACGTGGTGTTCGCGAGGGCCTCGCGGACCTTGCCTTCCACTTCAATCGCTTCTTCTTTCGCCATGAGGGAGCGTGCCGCCTGTGTGAGAGTGTGGGCGAGAGTGCCCCCGCGGCGCGACCACACACGGCGGGGAAATAGGATTATACGACCTCGCGGGTCGTGAACGCGAGGGCGAACCGCGACTTTTCCTTGACGGCCGCCCCCGGGGCCGTGACAATCGGGCCCACCCCCGACACCCCGGAGCCGCCCCATGCGACGCCTCTCCGTGTCCGCCGCCCTCCTGTTCACCGCCGTCCCGGCGGTCGCCGCCCCCCTGCCCCGCGACCGCGTCGTGCCCCCGGCTCCCATGCTGTACTTGACGGGTAGGGGCACCTACACGGGTTCGACGCTCGTCTCGGGCGCGACGACCCTCACCCTGACCGGCAACGTCACAATCGTGGGCGGCGGCAGCGGCACTCTCATCCTGAACGCGGCCACGACCACCGGCACCCTTACGCTCACGCCGACCGCCCCGCCGCCGGCCGCCGCCACGGGCCGTTGACTCACGGCGACTTGTTCTGGTGCCCGGTGAACGGCTCCGGCTGCGGCTCCACGAGGGGGCCGTACAGGTCGGGCCGCCGCCAGTTCACGCGGTCGATCTCGTACACCCCGTGGCAGTGGACCGTCCGCTTCTGGCGGGCGGCGGCGGGGTCGACCTCGATCGTGAAGAGGTCTTCCCCTTCCTCCGGCGACCAGTGCAGGACGTTCCCCAGGTAGTCGGCGGCCGAACTCAGGCCGATGTAGCGGAAGCCGCTTTCGTCGCCGACGCGGTTCACCGCCAGGTAGTAAACGTGGTTCTCCCACGCCCGCGCGGCCGACACCAGCTCGGCCATCTTCCGCGCGCCCGTCGCCCAGTTCGTCGGCAGCACGATCAGGTCGGCCCCCAGCAGCGTGAGGACGCGGGCCGTCTCGGGGAAGCTGCCGTCGAAGCAGATCGTCAGGCCGACCTTCAGCCCGCCGAGGTCGTGGACGGCGAACGGCCGGTCGCCGGGGTCGGTGAAGCGGTCGGCCCCCAGGCAGGGGAGGTGCGTCTTGCGGTACGACGCCGCGAACCCCGTCGGCCCCACCAGGGCGCAGGCGTTGAACAGCCGGCCGCTGGCGGCGTGTTCCAGCAGCCCGTAGACGGCCCACACCCCGAGCCGGGCGCACGCCGCCGCCATCGCGTCGGTACTCGGCCCCGGGATCGGCTCGGCGGCGGCCGCCGCCTCGGCCCGCGAGCCGAACCCGTAACCCGTCAGGGCGCACTCCGGGAAGACGACGAGCTTCGCCCCCCGCTCGGCGGCGTCTGCGAGGCGGGCGGTCATCGCCCGCAGGTTCGCGGCCTTATCGCCGAGCTTGCAGTCCATCTGCACGCCGGCGACGGTCCAGGTCGGCATGGGTGACCTCGGCGGGTGGTGGGGCGGGACGGACACTCACTTCTTCTCGGCCCGGCCGATCAGGTCGAGGTACGGGCGGGCGGCCGGGCTGACGGCCGGGGTGAAGTTCCACCCGGGCGGCGTCGGGCGGGCGGTCTGGCGGAAGCGGTCGCGGGCGGCGGGGATGTCGCCCTCGAACAGCGACAGAAACCCGCGCGTCAGGAACAGGTCGATTTCGAGGTCGGCGCGGGCCTTCCACGCCCCGAGCGAGGCGTCGAGGGCCTGGGTGGCGACCGCCCAATCGACCGCCGCCGCCGCCGGGTGCGGGCTGCCGAGCAGGCTGATCAAAACGGGCAGCGGTCGGGCCCCCGCCGCGGGCGGCTTCTCCGCCCCCGGCCCGACGACGGCCCGCAGCGTCTCCTCCACGACCTGGCCGGCCGCCTCGTAGTTCCCCTCCAGGCGGAACTTGCGGGCGACGAGCCGGGCCAACTCGCGGCGGACGGCGTCCGCCTGCGGGGCCGGCGGGCCGCCCTTCTTGAGGGCCTCGCCGAACGCGGTCAGGTGCCGGTCGGCGTCTTCGAGGCGGCCGACCTGCAGTTCGAGGTCGATCTGCGCCAGGGCGGCCCGGGCCCAGTCGTCGCCGAACTCCTTCCGCAGGCCGGAGCCGTCGCCGGCCGGGTCGGCGTCCCGGAGGACCGCCAGGGCCTGGCCGGTGAGCCCGAACTGGCGGGAGGCCCGGAAGCGGTTGGCGGGCCGGGGGTCGCGCTCGGCCGTCGCGGCGTACTGCCCTTTCACCTGCCGGAAGCCGTCGTCGAACTGCTTGAGGATGTCCTCGATCGGGGCGAGGGGCAGCCGCGGCTGGTCGTGGGCCGGGCGGGCGGCGGCCGCCACGGTGTAGTCCTTCGCCAGCACGAGCATCTCCCGGGCGAGGTCGAAGTCCCGCGTCCGGACGTAGTGCTCGGCCAGGTCGCGGGCGACTTCCACGGCCGGGGCGGTGACGGCCACGGCGGTCGGCTCGTGGGGCTTGGGCAGGCGGTCGAGGCACTGCCGGCCGGCGGCGGCGGCGGCCGCGTCCCGGTCGGCGGTCGTGAGCGGCAGGTCGGGGTCGCCGACGGCCAGGTAGAGGGCGTAGTACCCGTCCGGGTCGTCGGGGTTGGCGGCGATCGCCCGGCGGGCGGCCCGGAGGGCGAGCAGCGGCAGGGCGAGTTCGGACCCCCGCCCGGTCGCCCGGACGTTCGGCATCCCGCCGTAGAGGCGGACGGCCAGGGGGAGGAACGGCCCGCCCCACCCGACCATCACCGGCAGCCCGAACGACGCCTGGACTTGCAGGTCGTGCTTCTCGGCCCGCTCGGCCCGCAGGCCCAGGAGCAGCCGCTTGTAGTCCATCCACCCCACCGCCTCGTCCGCCTTCGGGGACGGCGGGACGGGCGGCCGCACGAACTCGTCGGCCCACGTCGGCGGGCCGGGCGGCGGGGGCGACGCCACGAACGGCACCCGCGGCTGGGCGGGGTCGAAGGCGAGCTTGATCGGGTCGAGCCGCAGGGCCTCGAACGCGGCCGCCCCCGCCGCCGGCGACGACCGCCAGCCGAACACGCCGGTCCGTCCGTCGAGGTACCACAACCGCCAGTGGTCGGCGTCGGGCAGGAGCCGCACGGGCACGTCGCGGGTCCAGCGGCGGCCGCGCTCGTAGACCGCGACGTACCCCGCCCCGAGCCGCGTGAGGATTGAAGACACGGTCGCGGGGTTGTACGGCGAGTTCGGGTCGGGCCGGCTGTTGATCTCGTTGCGGAGGGCGGTGTAGTCCGCCACCTCGGGCAGGTGGAAGGGGAAGCGGGAATCGAGGAACACCTTCTCCCCCGGGGCGTACCAGGCGCAGTAGTTCGCCAGGTCGCTCGACAGCATCACCCCGCGGGCGTCGGCCGGAAGTTTACCGTCGGCCCGCCACGCCCCGAACTGCTCGGCCGCCTGCCTCAGCGCCGGGTCGGGCTCCACGTCCCAGGCGACGTGCGGCGTTTCGTACGGGAAGTCGGGCCGCGGGTGCAGCCACCCCGGCCACGCGAACGCGACCAGCCCGAGGAGCGCCACCAGACTCAGGACGCGGCCGAAGCCGGACGCGGCGAGCAGCAGCCGCGTCCGCGGGTCGCCGGCCGGGCCGAGGGTGATGCGGCCCGACAGGGCGTTGAGTTGGGCGGCAACGAGCGGCACGGCCACGACCGCGAACAGGGGGACGGCGGCCACCGTCCGCAGGCTCAAGAGGGCGAACCCGACCCACAGGAAGAGGTGCCCGAGCTTGAGCCGGCCGACGCCGAACCCGAGGGTCACCCCGCCGCCGACGAGCAGGACGGCGTAAGCCAGCCCGTTCGCGTTGCCGCCGAAGCGGTCGTTGCCCGAGTACTCGGCGTCGAGCGGCGACATCAGGAAGGCGCGGGCGAACCCACGCGGGTCGGCCGCCATCGCCGCCGACCCGGTCACTTCGACGGGCAGTTGCCAGACGCGGACGTGGTGCGGGTTCGCCGTACACGCCAGCACGCCCACCGCGAGCGCCCTGGCCAGCGTCGAGAGGCCCGGCCCGCTTCCGAGCGGCCCCCCGTCCGATTCGGGCTCGCGCTCCTTCCTGATGCCGCGTTGGATCAACTCGCCGGCCAGCAGCAGCGCCACCGCCAGCGGGCCGACGAAGAACCAGGCGTCGACGTTCGCCCAGACCCAGAACAGGCCGCCGACCGCCGCCGGGACGCGCCACGACCCCGGCCGTGCGGGCAGCCGAAAGAGGACGCACAGGAGCACGGCGAGGAAGGCCACGGTGACCGCGAACGGCGTGAGCCCGAGCCGCGGGGCGGCCGCGAGGGCGGCGAGCGCGACGCAACCGGCCCACGGCCAGAGCGCGTACTGCGGCCGGCGGATGGCCAGCAGCGCGGCGGCCGCCACACCCACGCCGAGCGCCTTCACGAACACGACGCGGAAGCCGTTCCCGTCGCCGTAAAGGACGAACGTGAGGGCGTCGTACAGCCACGAGTGGTTGACCCACTCCCGGCCGGCCCCGCTGTAGCTGAACGGGTCGACGCCGAACGAGTACCCGCCCTGGACGAGCAGCCGGCCGGCCGCGAGGTGCAGCCAGAGGTCCGAGTTGCGGGCCACGAACGACGCCAGCATGACGGCGAGGACGACCGCGAGCAGGGCGAGCGTGGCGTCGGTGCCCGCGTACCACGCCGGCCACGCGGCAGCCCCGGGGGTCGCCCCGGGCGCGGCCGGGGTGTCGGCCGCCGGCGGGTCCGGTGGGTCGGACGGCTCCGGCGGCGGGGGCGGCGGGGCGGACAACTTCACGGAACCACCTCGGGCGGGGAGACGAGCCGGGCGTGGGGCCCGTGGAGACACGCTAGATGCGGACCGCGGGCGGGTCAAGCGGCGGGGCCGTTGCCGGGTGGCACGGGCGGCT
>JANPKP010000576.1:0-9434 GCA_031426095.1 Gemmataceae bacterium | reverse complement strand
GCCGCAGGTTCGTAATGTCCCCCTCCTCGGTCAGCCGCTCGAACACGCGGCTCTTGAGGGCGTCGGCCGCCCCCACCCGGCCGGCGAAGTCGGCCAGCGCCCCCTGCATGGCGAGGGCCGCCGCCTGCCGCCCGCCGGTGGGGTCGGGCGGCAGCGTCGGGAAGCGGGAGAAGTACGCCGACGGCGCGCCACTGACTTCCGCCACGGGTCCGCCGCGACCATCCCCGCGGTACGCCTTGGGGGATGCGACGGTGCCGAAGTCTTTGACACCCGGCACGGAGAAGCCCACCTTCCCGCGGACGGCCACGAAGGTGGCCGTGACCCGCGGCCCTTCCCCGCCCTCCTTTACGACCGGCGTGCCGGGGTCGTAGGAGGGGACCACCTCGACCAGCGCCTCGGCGTCCGCGTCGGGCAGTATCACGTCCCACGTCTCGCCGGCGACGCGGACGCGGACGCGGGCCGGGCCGCCCTTGCGGGCGGCGAGGAAGACCCGGCCGCTCGCCAGGGCCAGGTCGCCGTCGAACCCCGCCCCCGGGGCGAAGAAGCGGACGCGGGTTTCGAGGAACTCGGCCGGCAGGACCTCGGGGACGGCCGCCCACAGATCGACGGCGACCCCGGAATCGAGCCGGACCTTCGCCTTGTACCCCGGCAGGCAGACGAGCGGATCGACGGCGGGCACGGCCGGGTTGTCGGCCATCACCCGCACGAAGCCGTCGCCGCCGGCCGGCTTCACGGCCAGGAGCGGCTCGGGCGTCTGCGATTCCAGTTTGCCGACGGCGCGGCGGTCCATCCGCGGCGGGGCCGCGAGCGGGGGCACGGCGGGCGGCGCGGGGTCCGCGTCCTTCGGGGCCGGCGGAGGGGGAACCGGCGGTTCGATCGGCTTCAGCGGGCCCACGACGGGAACGGGGGCAGGCTTGACCGGATCGAGGGTGAGGGCCGGCGGCGGGACCGGCTTCACGGCAGGGGCAGGCGGGGCGGCGGCAACGGTTGTCGGACCGCGCGAGGCAACGGGCGGGGCGGCCGCCTCCTGCGGCATCGCCATCCACACGGCCACCGCCAGACACGCGGCCAGCCCGGCCACGAGGGTGATCTGCAAGGCCCGCCCGCGGGCCGACTTGCTGGCCGAGTACCGCCTCATCCCGAGAAGCAGCGGGGCGTCGGCGTCGTCGGCGTCGGGGGCTTGCGTGACGGGCATGGCCCCGCCGACGGGTACCGTGCGGCCGGGCCGGCGGTTCGGGTTCGACGCCTTGCCCGTCACCATCAAGTACATCCGCTGGTGGGCCGACGGCGGCACCCGCACCGGCTCGGTCAGCACGAGCGTCAAAATCTGGTGGCAGGCCGCGACCTCGGCGAGGTGGGCGTCCGAGTTCAGGCAGTTCTCCTCGACCCGGGCGACCTGGTCGGGCGGGAGGGTGTCGCTCAGGTACTCGGCCACCGTGTTCGGGTCGGAAACGTCGTCCGGCCCGGTCGCGGGGGCGGCCAGCCCGCGCCGCCGCGTCACCTTCTTGATGCGCTCGATGAGATCGCGGGCGAAGTCGTTCTTGGCCACCCGCAGCCCCAGGTCGCGGGCCTCGGCCGGCTCCAGGGTGTCGTCCAGGTAGGCGAGCAGGGTCCGCAGGGTCAGGCGCATGGCGGTCGGCTCCGGTGGGCGTTCATCCTCAATAGGGGTACGTCGGGCCGGCCCCCGTGCAGGATTCACAACTTTTTTCGCGGCCCGCGTCGCCTCCCCCCCCGTTCCGCCGACCGGGGCGTTATGCTACATCCCTACCAACCCCTTCGTGGACTTCTCCCATGACACCACGGACCGTCGCCGTCACGCTCACCTTCGTGTTCGCGGCGGCCCTACCACTGCGGGGGGACGACAAGGCGGTCGCCGGGCTGAAGGTGCCCCCCGGGTTCGTGGTCCGCGAGTATGCCGACCAGTCGCTGGCGAACGACGTCACACACCTCTCCATCGACGCCGCCGGGCGTGTCCTTGTCGGCGGGCCGGGGTACGTGCGGGTGCTGGCCGACGACAACGGCGACGGCCGGGCCGACCGGGCGGTCGACCTCATCGACGGGCTCCGCGGCGTGCCGATGGGGATGCTCGCCGAGGGCGATTCGCTTTACGTCGTGGCGGAGGGCGGGCTTACAAAGTATCGCGGCTACGACGGCAAGACGAAGCTCTCGGCGAAGCCGGAAGCGGTGCTGGCGGTGAAGGCGGGCGGCGAGCACGACGCCCACGCCGTCCGCCGCGGGCCGGACGGCTGGCTCTACCTCCTGTGCGGCAACATGGCCGGCGTGAAGGCGGCGACCGCGACCGGCCCGCACTCGCCGGTGAAGGAGCCGGTGGCCGGCGTGTTGCTCCGCATCAGCCCGGACGGGAAGGCCGTGGAGGTGGTCGCGGACGGGTTCCGCAACCCCTACGACTTCGACTTCGACGCCGGCGGCGAGCCGTACACCTACGACTCGGACAACGAGCGGTGCGTCGGCCTGCCGTGGTACGAGCCGACCCGCTTCTATAAGGTGCGGCCGGGCGGAAACCACGGCTGGCTCGCCCCCCAGCAGGCCCAGACGTGGCGGAAGCCGCCGTACTTCCTCGACGTGGAGGCCCCCGTCACCACCCTCGGCCGTGGCTCGCCGACCGGCTGCGTGTGCTACAGGGGCACCCTCTTCCCGCCCGCCTACCGGGGCGAGTTCTTCCTCGCCGACTGGACGTTCGGCCGCGTTTACGCCGTGAACCGGGCAGGCGGCCCGCCGGCCGTGTTCCTCGAAGCGGGCGGCGACAACGGCTTCGCCCCGACGGCGATGGCCGTCCACCCGGCGACCGGCGAACTGTTCGTGAGCATCGGCGGCCGCGGCACCCGGGGCGGCGTCTACCGCGTCGGCTACGCCCCGCCCGCGGGCACGGTCGCGCCCGAGCAGCCGGCCGCCCCGCCCGCCGCCGTTCGCCGCCCGCCGGGTCTCGACGCGGTGCGGCTGTTGCAACTGGCAGTCGGCGGGCTGACGGCGAAGGAATCGATGGGCACCGTGTGGGAGGGCTACACCTTCCGCCGCCCCAATGCCGCGGCGTGGGCGGCCCCGTTCGCCGGCGTGCTGCGAAGCGCCTTCCCGTCCGGCGACCCCCGCCTCGACCGCGAACTGACCCGCACCCTGGCCGCCATCGGCGACCCCGACCCGCGGAGCGTTGCGAAGCTGGCGACAGCCCTCACCGAAGCCTCCGACCCGCTGGACGACATTCACCTGCTCATCGTCCTGTCCCGCCTCCCCGGCTCGCGGACGCCGGCCGACACGACACGCGTCGCCGAGGCACTACTGGCCCTCGACCAGAAGATCGAACGTGCCAAGCTGACCCGCGACCAGTACTGGCCACTCCGCGTCGGGCAGGCCGCCGCCGCGCTCGCCAGGTTCGACCCGACCCTCGGCCCGGCGATCGTCGCGTCCCCGAAGTTCGGCCGGCCGGATCACGCACTTTACGCAAAGCTTCCGGGCGTGCACGCCGCGACCGCCGCCCGCCGCTTCGTGGCGGCCGCGAAGGACGACCCCGAGTACGGCTGGACGCCCGGCCTCGTCGCCCTCGTCGGCAGGCTGCCGGACGCCGAAGCCCGGCCCGTCCTCGCCGCCCTGCAAAAGCGCGGCGGGCTCGACGACGCCCTCGTTCCGCTCCTCGCCCGCGAGCCGGACGTCGCCGACCGGGCGTGGTTCGTCGCCGCGCTGAAGTCGGCCGACGCGAAGGTCGTCCGGGCCGCGGCCGAAGCCCTCCGTTCGCTCCCCGCGTCCCCCGACGGCTCGGACATGGTCGGGCTCATCCGCGCCTTGCGCCGCGTCCCCGACGCCCCGCCCGAGGCCGACGCCCGCCGGCACCTGGGCGACGTGCTGGCGGCCCGCACGGGGCAAAAACACGGACCCGACGCGAATGCGTGGGCCGACTGGTTCACCCGGACATACCCCGACCGGGCGAAGGCGTTGAACGGGACCGACGGAATCGACGTGGCCGCGTGGAAGTCACGGCTGGCGAGCGTGGACTGGTCGGTCGGCGACGCGGCCGGCGGGCAGAAGGTGTTCACCCGGGCGACGTGCGCCGCCTGCCACAACGGGGCCCGGGCCATCGGGCCGTCGCTCCAGGGCGTGTCGAAGCGGTTCAACCGCGACGACCTCCTGACCGCCCTCGTTGACCCCGGCCGCGACGTTTCCCCGCGGTACCGCCCGCTGCGGCTCGGCACGGTCGACGGGAAGTCCTATACGGGCATGATCGTGTACGAGGCGGTGGACGGGGTGATCCTCCAGACCGGGCCGGACGCCACCGTGCGGGTCGCCGGTTCGGCCATCGAGTCGCGCCGCGTCCTCGACGCCTCGCTGATGCCGGCCGGACTGCTCGACAAGCTGACCGACCGCGACATCGCCGACCTGCTCGCCTACCTGCGGACGCTCGGGGATACCCCGCCGAAGTGAAAACGCGAGCGGCCGGCCGGAAACACCCTTGCGGGGTCGCCGGCCGGCCGCTCCGACGCGGGTTCCGGCCCGCGTCGTGCCTCTTCTCTCGCCGGCCCCAGCTTCTCAGTCGGTGCCATTCGAGAACACCCATCCTCTAAGCAAGCACCGTGCCGGTGGCGGTAATCACTCGATCGGGCCGGCGGTGCGTCCCCTGCCAATACGCCGCACAGGTCAAGAGGGAAAAACTGCCCGCCGAGACGCCTACGGAGTGTAGTTTTTACAACCCGCCCGCCACGGCCGGCAGAAAGTGCAAGGCGTCAGCGGACGAGCACGACGCGCACGTCCATGACGTTCGTGCCCGTGAGCCCCGTGCGGAGCAAGCCGCCCGCCCGGTCGAAGAACGCATACGCATCGTGCGTGCGGAGGTGATCGGCAGCGGACACCCCGAGTCGGGCGGCCCGGTCGAGCGTGTCGGCGTCGGCGTACGCCCCGGCCGCGTCCGTCGGCCCGTCCTCGCCGTCCGTGCCGCCGCTGAGGACGGCCACGCCCCGCATCCCGTCCGCCCCCAACTTCGCCATCAGGGCCAGGGTGAACTCCTGGTTGCGGCCCCCCTTCCCCGGGCTGTCGCCCAGCGTCACCGTCGTCTCGCCGCCGACGAGGACGCACGCCGGCGGGGGGACGGGCTTCCCCCCGTCGCGGACCGAACGCACAACCCCCGCGAGGGCCGTCGCCACCTCCCGCGTCTCGCCCTCCACGAACGGCCCGAGGTTGACGACGCGATACCCGAGGGCGGCCGCCCGCCCCTCGGCCGCCGCGAGGGCGACGGCGTTGCTGGCGAGGACGCGGTTCGTGACGCCGACCGGGGGCCGCTTCGGCGTTTCGAGCACTTCGCCCCGCACCCCGCGTTCGAGGTGGGTCAGCACGGTCCGTGGCACGCGGTCGCGGGGGCCGAAGCGGTCGAGGACGGCGAGGGCGTCGGCGAACGTGGACGGGTCGGCGGCGGTCGGCCCGGATGCGATCACGTCGAGCGGGTCGCCGACCACGTCGGACACGATCAGGCTCAGGAGCCCCCGCCCGGTGAACGCCTCCGCGAGCCGCCCGCCCTTCACCCGCGACAGGTGTTTGCGGACGGCGTTCATCTCGTGGATGGCCGCCCCGCTGCGGTGGAGCAACTTCGTGACCGCCAGCTTGTCGGCGAGCGACACGCCCTCGACGGGGGCCGGCAGCAGGGCCGACCCGCCGCCCGACAGGAGACAGACCGCGGCGTCATCAGGCCCGGCGGAGCGGAGCAATTCCAACATCGCCTCGGTGCCGGCGACGCCCGCGGCCGTCGGCTCGTTCACACCGGCGGGTCGCGCGGGGTGGAGCGTGATCCGCCGCAGCGTTCGCTCCGCCCCCTCCGGCACGTTCACCCAACCGGCTACGCGGTCGAGTCGGTCGGCGAACGCCTCCTCGACCGCGGCTGCCATGTCCGCCCCGGCCTTCCCGGCCCCGACGACGACCACCCGCGGGGCCGACCGCACGGCCGCGACGAGCGGGTCCGTGGCGTCGCACAACGCCCGCACGACGAGCGGCCCCGGCCGGACGGCGTCGACCGCCGCCCGCCAGATCGACCGGGCTTGTTCGGCCAGTGAGTCGCCGGTCACGCCAACACTTCCTTGACGACGCGGCCGTGAACGTCGGTCAGGCGGAAGTCGCGGCCGGCGTAGCGGAACGTGAACTTCTCGTGGTCGAACCCGAGCAGGTGGAGGATGGTCGCGTGCAGGTCGTGGACGTGGACCGGGTTCTCGACCGCCTTGAACCCGAAGTCGTCGGTCGCCCCGACGACGGTCCCTCCCTTCACCCCCGCGCCCGCCATCCACAGGCTGAAGCCCCAGTGGTTGTGGTCGCGGCCGGTCGCCGACCCCATGTTCATCCCCGGCAGCGGCAGCTCCACCACCGGCGTCCGGCCGAACTCGCCGCCCCAGATGACGAGCGTCGATTCGAACAGCCCCAACCGCTTCAGGTCGGCGATGAGCGCCCCGATGCCCTGATCGACCTCCTTCGCCAGCCGGCGGTGGTTGGCCTCCAGGTTGTCGTGGCTGTCCCACGGCTGGACCGGGGCGTGCGAGACCTGCACGAATCGCACCCCGCGTTCGACCAGTCGGCGGGCCAGGAGCAGCGAGCGGGCCTGCACGCCCGGGCCGTAGGCGTCGAGAACGGTCTTCGGCTCGCGGGTGGTGTCGAACGCCTCGGCCGCCTCCGACTGCATCCGGTAGGCCAGCTCGAACGACTGGATGCGGGCTTCCAACTGCGGGTCGGCCTGCCGCGCCTGCTGGTGCGCCCGGTTCATCTTGAGCAGCAGGTCGAGTTGCTTCCGCTGGCCGCCGGCCGGGGCCGAGGTGTTGCGGACGTACTCGACGAGCTTCTCCACGTCCGTATGACGTGGGTCGAGGTACGACCCCTGGTACGCCCCGGGGAGGAAGCCACACTGCCAGTTCTGCGATTCGAGTAGCGGCGTCCCGGCCGGGCACATGGCCACGAATCCGGGGAGATTCTGGTTCTCGGTCCCCAGCCCGTAAGTGACCCACGACCCGAGGCTGGGGCGGACGAGCCGGCCGTCGCCGGTGTTCATCAGGAGGAAGGACGGCTCGTGGTTCGGCACGTCGGCGTGCATCGAGCGGATCACGCACAGGTCGTCCGCGTGCTTGGCCGTGTGCGGGAAGATTTCGCTGACTTCGATCCCCGACTGCCCGTGCTTCTTGAACTTGAACGGCGACGGCAGGACCGCCCCGGTCCGCCTCTCGGTCTTGAGGGTGCCCGACGGGAGCGGCTGGCCGGCGTACTTGGCCAGGGCCGGCTTGGGGTCGAACGTGTCGACCTGGCTCGGCCCGCCGTTGGCGAAGATGTGGATGACCCGCTTGGCCTTCGCCGCGAAGTGCGGCGCGCGGGGGGCGAGCGGGTTGGTCGGGTCGGCGGCCGCCCCCTTCGCCTCGGCCGCGAGCAGGCCGGCGTCGCCGAGCAGTTGGGTCAATCCAATGAGGCCCATGCCGACGCCGGAGCGTGTCAAAAGCTCTCGGCGATTCAACGGGAACGGCCGCATGGGCACCCACCGGGTCTGGGGTCGATCGACCTGGGAACGATCAGTCCGCGAACGCGAACTCGTTACTCAGCAACAACGCCTGGGCGAACAATTCCCACGGCCCGAACCGGGGGCCGCTCGCCTTCGGGGCCGCGATCCCGGCCGCGAACGCCGTTCCGGATTCGACTTCTTCGACGGTGGGGTCGCG
The DNA here is from genome assembly GCA_031426095.1 of Gemmataceae bacterium. Lineage (GTDB taxonomy): Bacteria > Planctomycetota > Planctomycetia > Gemmatales > Gemmataceae > JANPKP01. The sequence goes on along the minus strand of JANPKP010000576.1, from coordinate 1,752 downwards.
CGACAGCACCGCCCGGTAGGTGGCCCGTACTTTGGCCACCGGATCGGCAGCCGACGCGACGGCCGGGAGGGCCGTGACGGCCTTCGCCTGTTCGGTGATGAACGGGCTGTTCATGAGGAACAGGGCCTGTTGTGGCACGGTGGTCTGGAACCGCTGCGGGGTGTGCTGGTCCGGGCTGGCGAAGTCGAACACGCGGAAGGGGCCGGGGAGGTTCTGCCGGTCGATCGACCCGTACACCGTCCGCCGGTTGCTCGCCCCGAGCGAGAAGAGCGAGACCGAGCGACCGTAGACGGTCCGGTCGAGTCGGCCGGCGACCGCGAGCATCGAGTCGCGCAGCGGCTCGAATTCCAACCGCTGGCGAGCCTGCCGGCCGACGAGACGATTTTCCGGGTCGTCCCGGGCGAGCGACGGCGTACCGTCGCTGCCCTGTTGGTACGCGGCCGACAACATGACTCGCCGGTGGAGGGCTTTGACGGACCAGCCGTCCTCCACGAACCGCTTCGCCAGCCAGTCGAGAAGCTCGGGGTGGGTCGGCGGCTCGGAGCGGACGCCGAAGTCGCTCGGGGTGCGGACGAGACCGGCCCCGAAGTGGTGCGTCCACACGCGGTTCACGAACACGCGGGCGGTGAGCGGGTTGTCCGGGCTGGCGATGGCCTTCGCCAACTCCAGCCGGCCGCTCCCGTCCGCGAACGGCTTGCGGGCCGGGCCGGCAATGGCGGATAGGAACTGGCGCGGCACCTTCGGCCCGCGGCTGTTCGGGTTGCCACGCAGGAATACGACCGGCTCGACCGGGGCCGGCGTCTCGGTCAGCGACATGGCCCGCGGCGGGGCGTTCGGCGAGTCCGCCCGGAAGCGGTCGGCCGCGTTCCGCAGCGCGCGGAACTCCTTTTTGACGGCGATGGGCACGTACTTGTCGGCGTCCACCACCGGCAGGTCGGTCGGCCCGCTCCCCCCGGGCATGAGGACGGCGGCGAGCGGTGCAGTGTCGGGCGACGAAACCTTCGCGGCGTCGGCGATCAAACGGCCATAAACCTCGGCGACCTCCGCGAGCGTGCCGGGCTTGGCCTCGCGCAACGCCGTCGTCACCTTCGAGAGAGCAGGCTTCCCCCCCTTCACGTTCGACAGCCCGTCGAGAACGGAGGGAGCTTTCGCGGCGAACTCGGCGTCGGGGATCGCGGCCAGGGCGAGCCAGGGGGCGAACGCCGGGTCGGCCTTGCGGGCGTTGTCCCCGAGGTAGTCCCGCCACCGCTTGATGAGGAGCGGCTCGAGCTTCCGGGCGGTGGCCAGGGCATCGACCTCGGGGGTGTTCTTGCCCCGCGAATCCCGCGCCGCGAGCATGTACGCGGCGACCGCCTCCGGGGTGCGGAACCGCGCGAGGTGGGTGGCGTACATCTTCGCCGAGAAGTCGGCCGCCGCCTTCTCCTTGCGGGTCAACTCGGCCTCGAACTCCAGCCGCACCGGCGAGCGGTCGTGGGGGTCGATCAGCGGCGGGTCTTTCGGCTCCACGGTGCTGGCGAACACGCCGTAAAGGGAGTAGTAATCAGCCGTGGGGATCGGGTCGTACTTGTGGTCGTGGCAGCGGGCGCAGCTCACCGTCAGCCCCATGAGCCCGCGGGACACCACGTCGATCCGGTCGTCGAGGATGTCCGGGGTGTTGTTCATGAACCGCCGGCCGAGGGCCAGGAACCCGCGGGCGGCGAGGGGCTTGTTGTCCGGGCCGGGCGGGAGGCGGTCGGCCGCGACCTGCTCGAC
>JANPKP010000575.1:0-37011 GCA_031426095.1 Gemmataceae bacterium | reverse complement strand
CGCCCTGGCGGCCGCGATGGCGGCCGCCGGCCGCGGCGGCGTCGGCCTCACCCCCGGCGGCCCGGCGGCCCGGTTCGGGGTCTGAACGCCAACCCCGCACGGAGCCGCGGGGCGTCACTTGCCCGGCGGCCGCGGGTCGTGGGCCGCCCGCTCGGCGTCCCGCAAGACCCGCAGGGCGTTGCCCCCGAGGACCTTGAGGACTTGCTCGTCGGTGTACCCGCGGGTCAGCAGCTCCTGCGTGATGTACGGGTAGCACGACACGTCCCCCATCTGCCGCGGCAGCTTCGGCACCCCGTCGAAGTCCGACCCGAGGCCGACGTGGTCGACCCCCGCCACCTTCACCACGTGGTCGATGTGGTCGACGATCGTGCCGACGGTCCCGGCCGGGTAGTCGTTCTCCCGCTGCCACTGGCGGACGCCCTCCTTCGTCCGCGGGTCGTCGTCCCCGTACTTGGCCCGCAGCCCGCGGGCGAACTCGGCCGACTTCTGCGTCGCCCGGGCCCCCTCGGGGACGATGAACCCCGAGTAGAAGTTCACCATCACCACCCCGCCGTTCGCCTTCACCAGCCGCAGCACGTCGTCGGGCACGTTCCGCGGGTGGTCGGCGACCCCGCGGGCCGACGAGTGCGAGAAGACCACCGGGGCCTTCGTGACCTTCAGGGCCGCCGCCATCGTCTCCGGCGAGGTGTGCGACAGGTCGACGAGCATCCCCAGGCGGTTCATCTCGCGGACCACCTCCTCGCCGAACGGGGTGAGGCCGTGGGCCTTCGGGGCGTCCGAGCACGAGTCGGCCCAGGCGAGCGACTCGGTGTGGGTGAGCGTCATGTACCGCACCCCGAGCCGGTGGAACGTCCGCAGCACGCCGAGCGACCCGTCGATCGAGTGCCCGCCCTCGACCCCGATCAGGCAGGCCACCTTCCCGGCCGCCCGGATGCGGACCACGTCGGCGGCGGTGCCGGCCATCTCGAACGTCTCGGGGTGGCGGGCCGCGAGTTGGTGGACCACGTCGATCTGTTCGAGCGTCGTCCGCAGGGCCGTCCCCTTCTTGATCGTGTCGACGGGCACGTAAGCCGACCAGAACTGCGCCCCGACGTTGCCCGCCTTGAGCCGGGGGATGTCGGTGTGGAAGCGGGGCTGCGGGCGGGCCAGGTCGATCGTGCGGAACGACGGCCCGTCCTTCTGCCGCAGCTCCCACGGCAGGTCGTTGTGGCCGTCCACGAGCAGCGCCTTGCGGTGCAGGGCGAGGGCCCGCTCGGTGAGGACCACGTCGCCGGCGGCCGCGGGCGGCGGCGGGTCGGCCGCCGGGGCGGGCCACGCGGCGAAGGCGGCGAGGGCGAGGGCGGGGAATCTCATGGGCGTCTCGGGTGGGCGGGAAACGAACGCGGCCGGCTCCCCCGCCGCGTCACGACAGGGGAACCGACCGGGGATGGGAAGTCAACGCGGCGGGCGGTCAAACCGCGGCCGTCGCGTGCCGCCGGCGGAGGCGGGTGAGGCCGAAGGCGGCAGTGCAGACGGCCAGGACCGAGGCCGGCTCGGGGATGGGGGTGGCCTCGGCGAAGTTGCTCAGGGTGACGGCGTTCGAGAACCCGGTCAGGGTGCCGTAGTTGAGGGTCGCGGCGTAGGCCCCCATCGACGACCCGGTGGAGTCGAACGTCACCGTCGAGCCGTCCGCCTGGCCGGCGAACGTGCCCGCCGTGATCGACCCGAAGGTGACGAGCGAAACCACGTCGGTGTTGGCGAAGGTGCCCGTGCTGGGGCCGAACGCGAGGGTGCCGCCGCCGGCGTCGAACGAGCCGCCGACCGCGAGCTGGTCGTACCCGGTGCCGGCCGCGGGGCCGTTGAGCCGGACGGTGAACGCCGAGCCGGCCGAGAACGCGGCGCTGCCGGCGGTGAGGACGCCGGTCGCGGCCGCCGTCCCCGGGGCCACGGCTCCGCCGCCCTGGACGGTCACCGCCCCCGACGCGATGCCGGTGCCCCGCAGGGTGCCGGTGTTGCCGACCGCGACGGCCCCGGTGCCGGTGGCCGACCCGCTGGTATTGGTGAGCTGGAGGGTGCCCGCCGAGACGGCCGTGCCGCCGGCGTAGGTGTTGGGGCCGGACAGACTGAGGGTTCCGGCCCCGACCTTCGTGAGGAGTGCCGCCGCATCCCCGGCGACCAGCCCGGCGACGGACAGGTCGCCCGGCCCGCCGACGCTGCTGGACGTGGCGAGGGTCACGGATGACAGCACCGCCGTCACCGGCACCCCCCCCACGTCGAACGCCGGTGCCGTCGTGTAGCCGCTCCCGGGGTTGGTGATCGTCACCCCGGCGAGCCGGTAGTTGGTCGTGTTCCCGGTCCCGGACGGGTTCGTCCCGGCCGTCGCCACGGTGCCGCCGCTGAAGGTGATGGTCGGGGCGGTCGAGAGCGAGTACCCGCTGCCGACTGTGGTGATGGTGACGCCCGACACCACCCCGTTGGTCAGAACGGCGGTCGCCACGCCGTTGCCCGACACCGTGACGGTCGGGGCGGTCGAGTAGACCGTGGTCCCCCCGACGACGTCGAAGCTGGCGGCCGTCAGGCCGAGGCTGGCCGTGGCCGCGGCCCCGGTCCCGTCCCCGCCGGACACCGTCACCGTCGTGGTCGTGATGCCCGCGGTCGTGGGGACGGTCGCGGTGGCCACCCCGTTCGAGAGCGAAGCGGCCGTCGTGGTGTTGGTGTTGATCAACGCCCCGACCCCGCCGACTCCGGCCCCGTTGAGCGTGACGACCTCGTTGAGCCCGGTCATCCCGTTCAGGTCGAGGGTGGCCCCGCCGGCGACCGTCGTGCCGCCGGCGAAGTTGGTAAGGCCGCCGGTCCCCAGGGCGTTGGCGGTCGTGATCCGGGTGGTGCCGGCGTTGAAGGCGGCGGCCCCCGCGAACGTGTTCGCCCCGCTCAGCACGAGGGTGCCGGCCCCGTCCTTGGTCAGTCCGCCGCTGGTGGTCGAGATGTTGGCGGTGATGGTCGTGTTACCGGCCCCCCCGACGGTCAGGGTCTGGTTCGTCCCGGTGATCGCGGTCGAGCCGACGGTGAGACTGCCGGCGTCGGAGTTGATCCGGGCCGACGTGGCAAGGAGGATGTTTCCGGTCAGGGTGTTCGAGTTGGCCAGGTTGCGGATCGCCCCGCCGGACGAGATGCCGGTCCCGTTCAGGTTGAACGGCTCGGCCACGCTCAGCCCGGTCCCGTCGATCTGGACGGCCGCCCCGCTGGCGACCGTGGTCGCCCCGGCCGTGGTGCCGAGGGCGGTGTTCGACTGGACGTTGATGACCCCGGCCGTCACGGTCGTCAGGCCGGTGTACGTGCTCGTCCCGCTCAGGGTCAGCGTGCTGCTCCCGGCCTTCGTCAGCCTCCCACTCGTCCCCTGGATCACCCCGGTAAACGTCGTGGAGGTCGTGCCACTAACGGTAAACGTCCCGCCGGGTACGTTGACAATCCCCGCCCCGGCGAGGGACCCGACCGTTTGGCTGAGGTTGCTCGCGCCGACATCGAACGTCCCGCCACTATCCACGGTCAGTGCCGTGGCGATCGGGAAAACGTTGCTGTTTGTCCGAACGCGGAGCGTGCCGGCAGCCACGCGCGTTGGCCCCGTATAACTTGCCGCGGTGACGACCGAGATGATACCCGCGCCGGTCTTGGTCAACCCGCCGGCTCCGGAGATCACCGTTCCGGTTTCGACGATGATGATATCCGTCGCGGTCGCGGTCCCCGCCCACTCGAACGTCCCCCCGCCCGAGCCCAGGACGATGTTCCGGTTCGCCGGAGTGAACCGGCTGGCGCTCCCGCTCGACAACGTGTTCCGGAGCGTGCCGTTGTCGAGCGTGATGACGCCCGAACCGGCGCCGTTCCCCAAGTTAAGGTGACTGCCGTACGCCAGAATGCCGCCCCCGCTCACCGTGATCGCGCCCGTGTAGGTCCCGGCATTGCCGCCGTTGCTGATGGTCAGAACGGTGGCCGAGTCCTTGACGAGCGCCCCGGCCCCCGTGATGACCCCGGAGAGCGTGGTGGCGCCGGCCCCGCCGACGTTGAGGGACAGGCCGGATCCCAAGCCGATCGCCCCGGAAATCGTCAGCGTCCCCGCGTCGGCGTTGATCCGGGTCGCCGAGCCGACGGTTACGGCCCCGCTCCACGTCGTGACGTTATTCGCCGTCTTCCGCAAGGCCCCGGCACTCGCGATGCCGTCGCCGTTGAGGGTGATCGGCTCGGCGACGGTGATCGCCCCGCTCACCTGGACGGCGGCCCCGCTCGCCACGGTCGTGTTCCCCGCCGCCGTCCCCAACCCCGTCGCGGTCGAGATGATTACCACCCCGCCGTTGACCGTCGTGACGCCGGTGTAGGTGTTAACCCCACTCAGGGTCAGCGTGCCGGCCCCGGACTTGGTTAGCCCGCCGGTCCCGCCCCCGATCACCCCGCCGAGGGTCACATTCCCGGCCCCCGTGACGGTCAGCAAACCCGTCCCGTTGGTGATCGCCCCGCCGAGGGTCAGGAGCTGGCCGGATGTCGTGCTGGCGTTGGTGACCGTCAGGTCGCCGGCCATCGTGATCGCAGCGTTCACCGTCTCGCTGACCGTCACCGCCGCGTTCACCGTCACGGTCCCACTCGCGTCGAATGCCAGTGTTCCATTCTGGATCGTGTAAGCCGCCGCGGTGGGCGTGTCGAACGTCAGCGCGAGGAGGTTGTACGACCCGGCCGCCAGGTCCACGGTGGTGTTCGAAGACGGCCCGTTGAACAGGGCCGTGTCTCCGCTCGCCGACGGATACCCGTTCGGGGTGCCGAGGCCGGTCGTCACGCCCCAATTGGAAGCGGTCGCCCACGCCCCGTCGGTCGTGCCCGTCCAGTTGTAGGTCGATTGGGCGGCGGCGGGGGCGGACCAGCAGGCCAACGCCAGGAGAGCGGGCAGTCGCAGGCGGGTGGTCCGGCGGTGCATGGGTGGCCTCTTGTGGAACGTCGGCGTGGGCGGTCGTGTCTTCGGGGTGGCGGACGGCACAGAGGCCGGCGGACGCGCTTCGCCTACAGAGCGGGCAAGGCGGGACTCGCGTGACCGATTTCTCGGCGGTAACAGGCGGATGAGAGAGGTGCTAACGACTTAAAGCATGTCGCGTACCGTCGCCGGGGGAATCGCGGACGAACCCGCCCGGTCCCCGGAATCGTTGCAGTTTGACTCGTTGCCGTGTGAACCGGGGGCGTGCGATCGGCCGGCAGGAGAGTCGGCCTGGGGAGGTGTTATTGACGCCACGTCAATGGCGCGTCAGCTTTTCGACACGGGACGCGGGGCGGACTGATTACGGCCTGGGGGTGACCGCCGGCTCGCTCTCGGTGCCGGCCCGGTCGACGGCCGTGACCACCACCCGCGTCGGGCGGGTTGCGAACGGGACGGTCGTGCCGTCGCCGCCGGCCGGGCGGATGGCGGTCGTCCACGCCCCGCCGGCGAACGCCCGCACGACGACGAGGCGGACGCCGTCGCCGGCCGGTGCGACGCGAAGGCCGGCGTCCGTCCACGCCACGACCGGGGCGGCCGGCGGCGCGAGCCCGGCCCACGGGGTCGCCGGGACGAGGGCCGGTTCGGCGTAGGCGGCCTTGATCGCGTCGGCCACGCCGCCGGGGTTGTTCGCCAGGGCCTTCATGCTGAAGTGGACGTGCCCGGTCGCCCCCGGCTGGGCCCGCGTCGCCGTGATCTGGGCCTCGACCTCGGACGCCGGCCACCCCTTCGCGGCCCCGGTCACGCGGCTCGTGTACAGCCCCGGCCACAGGTGGCGGCCCTTCGCGTTCTCGCCCGCCCACCACGCCAGCAGCTTCGGGAAGCTCTGCTTCTCCGAGCCAACCGGCCAGTACAACTGCGGCGAGTAGTAGTCGCACCACCCCTCGTTGAGCCACTTCTTGGCGTCGGCGTACAGCTCCGCGTGCTGGTCGAACCCGGCGACGCCCGCCGGGTGGCCCGGCCGCCAGATGCCGAACGGGCTGATGCCGACCTTCACGGCCGGCTTCGCCGCCTTCACCTCCTTGTACATGCGGGCCACGAAGGTGTTGACCGCCTCCCGCCGCCAGTCGTCCCGGGCCAGGGTGCCGCCGCCCTTCGTGTACGCGGCCCAGGTGTCGTCGTCCGGGAACGGGATCACCTTCCCGGCGTCGTCCTTCTCCTTGTACGGGTAGAAGTAGTCGTCGATGTGGACGCCATCCACGTCGTACCGGCGGACCACGTCGAGGACGACGGCGAGGGAGTGGTCCTGCACCTCCCGGTTCGTGGGGTTGAGCCAGTGGTGTTTGCCGTAGGGCTTGGCGAGGTCGGGCCGCCGCGTTACGACGTGGTCGGCCGGGGTCGGCGAGGTGGCGGACGGGTGGCGGGCCCGGTACGGGTTGAACCAGGCGTGCAGCTCCAGCCCGCGGGCGTGGGCCTCGGCGACGGCGAACGCGAGGGGGTCGTACCCCGGCGACTTGCCGAGCGTGCCGGTGAGGTACTCGGACCACGGCTCCAGCTTCGACTCGTACAGGGCGTCGGCCATCGGCCGGACCTGGAAGACGACGGCGTTGAGCCTGAGGTCGGCCGCCTTGTCGAGGATGGCCCGCAGTTCGGCCTTCTGGGCGTCGGCGGGAAGCCCCTTCTTCGACGGCCAGTCGATGTTGCCGACGGTGGCCACCCACGCCGCCCGGAACTCGCGGGGCACCGGCGGCGGGCCGTCGGCCGCGGCGGCGGGCACGGCGGCGGCGAGCAACCACGCGAGGGCGAGGCGGGCGGGCATGGGGGCGGGCATCCTGAGAATTGTCCGGGCGAACTCCGTCCCGGCAGGGCGGGGGTGGCTGCGAGCGTGTCACCACCCCCGCCCTGACGGGACGGGGTTCACCCGGAAGCGCGTGGGTGTCAGTGCTTGCCGTTGAGCGCCAGTTGGGCCCGCCCGGCGGCCGCGAGGGCGAGGCGGACGGCCCCCTCGGCCGGCTCGCGGACGAGGGTCACGGGATCGGGCCGCAGCCCGCGGGCCCGGAGGGCGTCGAGCAGCCGGGCCTGATACCCCGCGGAGTTGAGGAGCAGCCCGCCGGCCACGGCGAGCGGGAACGTCGGCCCGAGGTCGAGCTGCCGGGCGGCCGCGGCGACGGCCAGGGCGAGGTGGCCGGCGGCGTCGGCGGCCAGGGACGCGGCCACCCGGTCGCCGGCGTCGGCCAGTGCCAGCACCAGCGGGGCGAGGGCGGCCACGCTCGTCCGGTCGGTCGCCCCGCCGTACACGGCCCGGATCATCTCCTCCGGCCGGTCGAGCCCGAACTCGTCGAGCAGGCGGTCGGTCAAGAGGGTCGCCGGCCCGCGGCCGTCGGCGGCCCGGGCCACGGCCTGGAGGCCGGCCAGGGCGAGGGCGTACCCGCTCCCCTCGTCGCCGAGCAGGTGGCCCCACCCGCCGGCCCGGGCCGTCAGCCCCGCGCGGTCGGTGGCGAAGGCCATCGACCCGGTCCCGGCCACGACCGCCGCCCCCCACCCGTCAGGGGTGCCGGCGGCCGGCAGCAGCGGGGCGTCGCCGGTCACGTCCACGGCGTGGGCCAGGCCGACCCGGTCGGCCCACCCGGCGATCACCCGCTGGTCGTCCGGCCGCCCGGCCCCGGCGACGCCCAGGCAGGCGGCGCGGACGGGCTTACGCGGGACGCCGGCCGCCGCGAACGCCCGCTCGACGGCCTCGTCGAGCGACCGCAGGGCCCGCCCGGTGCCGACCGCGTGCGGGTTCGACGGCCCGGCCACCCCGCGGCCCAGCAGCTCCCACGCCCCGGCCCGCCCGCCCGCCCGCCGGGCGAGGAGCGCGACCGTGCTCGTCCCCCCGCCGTCGAGCCCGAGGACGAGGTCGTCGTTGAGACCCTTCGGGGCCGCGGCCTTGTGGACGCCGTTCGCCCCGAGGGCCTTCCGCACCCGCCCGCCGGACGCCCGCAGCCGGGCCCGGGCCTGGTCCGGGCTGACGCCCCCGAGGTGCGACACGAGGGCCGTCTTCAGCTCCCGCCCGCACCCGGCCAGGAGCCCGTCGGCCCCGTCCCGGTCGAGCCCGGTGAGCTGGCGGACGATGCGGTTGCTCCGGGCCTGGAGCTTCTCGTTGGTCGCCCGCAGGTCCACCATCAGGTCGCCGAACGTCTTGCCGAGGAGCACCATCGCCCCGGTGCTGAGCATGTTCAGCACGAGCTTCGTCGCCGTCCCCGCCTTGAGCCGGGTCGAGCCGCTCAGCACCTCCGGGCCGGGCACGGGGGTGATCGGCTGGTCCACGAGCGGGATCAGCTCCGAGTCGGGGTTGCACGACAGGCCGACGGTGAACGCCCCGAGCGAGCGGGCGTACGCCACCGCCCCGAGGACGTACGGGGTGCGGCCGCTGGTGGCGATGCCGACGAGCACGTCGCGGGCGGTGAAGTCGATGGCTTCGAGGTCGCTGCGGCCGCACTCGGGGCGGTCCTCGGCCCCCTCGACGGCCCGGGTGACGGCCGCCGGCCCGCCGGCGATCACGCCCACCACCTGCCCCGGGTCGGCGTTGAACGTCGGCGGGCACTCGGCCGCGTCGAGCACCCCGAGCCGGCCGGACGTGCCGGCCCCGGCGTACACCAGCCGGCCGCCGGCCTTCATCCGCTCGGCGATCACCTCGACCGCCCGGGCGACGGCCACGGCCTCGGCGGCCACGGCCGGGGCCACCCGGGCGTCCTCGGCGCACATGAGGCGGACGAGCCCGAGGGCGGAGAGCCCGTCGAGGTCGGCCGCCGCCGGGTTGCGGGCTTCCGTCTGAAGGTGATCCATCCCCGAGCCCCTCGCGGTTGAGAGAGCGGACCGCCGGACACCGGCCAACCTACCGCCGGCCGTCCCCGGTTGCCAGCCGGCCGTTACAGTCCGCCCATGTCCAGCGGCTGCCCGCTCGCCCGGCTGCCGAACTCCGCCCACACGGCCGGCGCGACCCCGTCGGCCACGAACCGGACCGACCCGTCGGCGGCCACCACGTTCACCCCGCCGGAGTGGTGGCTGCGGGCCGCCAGGTGCCCCTTCACGAACGACGAATTGACGCAATCGACGGTCTTCGTGTTCGGCGTCAGGGTGTGGCTGTAGATCGCCCCGATGGCGGCCGACGCCCGGTAGTACTGGGTGCCGGGGTAGCGGAGCGAGTCCGTCGCCGAGTCGCACGCCGCGCTCCGGGTGTAGTCCGGGGCGAACGTCGAGAGCGTCCAGGCGGACTCGATGCGGGCGTCCTGCACGTCCACCGGGGGCCCGCTGGACGTCTCGTTACCGCGGCGGATTTCCGCGAACGCGGCCGTGTTGCTCGTCCCGTCCTGGATGTCCTTGAGCCTGGGGTCGACGAGCCCGGTGAACATCCCGATCCGCGAGGCGTTGGCCCCGGACGGGTCGGCCCGGAACGTGGTCAGGTACGGGTTGGCCGTGTTCCCGACGCTCGCCACGTAGTTGTTCCGCCCGGTCGTGCCCAGGTACTTGGCGACCGACGGGTCGGACGGGCAGAGGAAGATCGCCACGTCCTGCTTGATGGCCGCGGTGTTCCTCGCCCCGCCCGACGAGTGCAGGTCGGTCACCTCGAAGTCGAACTGGTCGTACTTGTTCGCCTGCTCGACGTACTGGAGGAGTTGCACCAGCACGGTCGAGTTGGCCGGCCCGGAGTGCCGGGGGAACTTCTCCAGGGCGGTGTTGTAGTTGTGCAGGGCGATCCCGAGCTGCTTCATGTTGTTCTGGCACTTGAGCCGCGAGGCCGCCTCCCGGACCTTCTGGACGGCCGGCAGCAGGAGGCCGATCAGGACCGCGATGATGGCGATGACCACCAGCAACTCGATCAGGGTGAAGCCCCGGCGGCCGGGGGGGTGCGGGTTGGGGCGTGGCACGGGTGGACTCCTCGGCTCGGGAGAGGGCTACTTGGTCGCCTTGGGCGCGGCGGCGAACTCGGCGGCGGACAGCGTCTTGAGGGAGCCGTCTTGTAACAAAACAGGCCCGCCGTTGGTCGGCACGTCCTTCTCGTAAGCGAGGACGGCTGAACTGCCGGCCGACAGCCCGGCCCCCCAGACGTACACGCACTCGCCGCTGCGGAGGATGCGGTACGCGCCGGGGAACGCCGGCTCGATCTTCTGGGCGTCGGCCAGTCTGGCCGGCGGCGGCCGGTGATTCTCCTCGCACGACGCGAGCATCATCTTGAGGTCAGTCAGCAGCTCGCTGGTCGTCGGCGGGGCCGCAACCTCCCCGGCTTTCGGCCCGCCGCACCCGAGTGCCGCGAGCGCCAGGAGGGATGTGATCCGCACGGCCCGGCCGCGTCGAGTCGGTGTCATGGCGTCGTCCTCCTCGTCCCCGCCGGGCCGGCCCTCACTCGTTGATGACCTCGCTGCCGGCCGCCGACCCGAGGGCCTGCCACGTCTCGAACTGAATCCCGTCGCTCACGAACCGGACGGACCCGTCGCCCATCGCGGCGTTCACCCCGCCGTCGTGGTAGCTGGAGGCCGGGAGGTGCATCTCCTCCAGGGTCGGAACCGACCCGGTCGTCGGGTTCTTGACGCACCCGTACTTCTGGCCGGACGCGACCCGCTTGTTCCAATTCACCGGCAGGGTGTGGGTGTACACCGAGGTGATGAACAGGTCGCGGAAGTACTCCTGCCCGACGTACCGGCCCCACGACTGGATGTTCGTCGAGACGGTGCCGGTCCCGTCGCACCCGGCGACCGTCCGGCCGTCGTAGTTGTTCCACGTCGAGACCGTGGACGTGGACGTGTCGAACAGGGAGGTGTCGTCCCACTTGTTGTAGTCGTTCCACTTCAGCGTCCCCCGCTTGACCTCGGAGAACAGGACCGTGTTCGTGCTCCCGTCCGGGATGGAGGCGATCTTCTTGCCCTTGGGGGCCTGCCCCCCGGCGGCGGTCGCCGCCCCCGAGAAGACGCCCGATTTCGGGTCGTCCACCAGCCGCCGGTCGGCGCACGCCCCGACGCTGCCGAAGTAGTTCGACCGCCCGGCGTTCACCCCGTTGAGCGTGTAGATGGTGACCGACACGTCCGACGGGCACATGTAGAACGGCACGTCCTGGGCCTGAGCCGGAACGTTCACCGTCGAACTCTGCACGTCGTAGTCGAAGTCGAACTGGTTGAACTTGTTGGCCTGTTCGACGTAGGGCAGGATCAGGGCTTGAATCGACGGTCGGCTAGTGCCCCCGTTGGCGGCGGTCGGCGGTTGCCCCCGGCCCGGCGGCAGCGCGCCCATCGCCGACTCGTACCCGTGCGACGCCAGGGCCATTTGCTTGAGGTTGTTCTGGCACTTGGCCCGGGCGGCGGCCCCGCGGACCTTCTGGACGGCCGGCAGGAGCAGCCCGATTAGCACGGCGATGATGGCGATCACCACCAGCAGCTCGATCATGGTGAACGCACGCCCGGGACGCGGGCGGGATGTGAGGGACATGGGATTTCCCGGCGATCGGGCGAGCGGCGGTGAGAGGTGAGATGGATACCAAGCACGAACCGTACCGTGGGACGGCCTCACGCAATACGGCCGGCAGAATCGTGCGTTCCGACCTCTCGGACGGCGGCCGGCGGTTCGTGGGCGAGGAGAGTGTCGGGCCGGTCGCCCACAGGTTGACGGGGTGGCAACGAGGTGTCAGCCGTTCGACACGGGCGGGTCGGCCGGGCGGTCGAACCCGAGCTTCTTCATCCGGGCCAGCAGCGTCGTCCGCTTAATTCCCAGGCGTGCTGCCGCCCCGTGCGGGCCGCCGATCCGCCACCGGCACTCCTCCAGCGTCCGCCGGATCAACTCCCGCTCCGTGTCGCGGAGGGTCGAGGGGGCCGCCGCCCGGGGGGCGTCGGGCGCGGCGGCGGGCCCCGCCGCCGGCAGGAGGTCGCCGGGCGGCAGGAGGAGTTCCGGGCCGGGCGACAGGACCACCGCCCGCTCCACCACGTGCTCCAGCTCGCGGATGTTGCCCGGCCAGTGGTACGCCCGCAGCCGGGCCATCGTGTCGGCCGCGACCACGTCGATCGCCTTCCGCATCCGCCGGGCGAAGAGCCGGGTGAAGTGCCACGCCAGCGGGGCCACGTCGGCCGGCCGCTCCCGCAGCGGGGGGAGGTGGACCGGGAAGACGTGGAGGCGGTAGAAGAGGTCCGACCGAAACGTCCCGGCGGCCACCATCTTGCCCAGGTCGCGGTGGGTGGCGGCCACCAGCCGCACGTCCACCTTGATCGTCTTGCCGCTGCCGATCCGCTCGAACTCCTGCTCCTGGAGCACCCGCAGGAGCTTCGGCTGGAGGTCGAGCGGGATGTCGCCGACCTCGTCCAGGAACAGGGTGCCGCCGTCGGCCAGTTCGAACCGCCCGAGCCGCCGCTCGACGGCCCCGGTGAACGCCCCCTTCTCGTGGCCGAACAGCTCGCTCTCCAGCAGCCCGGTCGGGATGGCGGCGCAGTTGAGCTTCACGAACGTCCGCCCGGCCCGCGGGCTGAGCCGGTGGACGGCCCGTGCGATCAGCTCCTTGCCGGTCCCCGTCTCCCCGGTCACGAGGACGGCCGTGTCGGTCCGGGCCACCACCCCCACCTGCCGCAGCGCCTCGGCCAGCACCGGGCTGGCCCCGACGATCTCGTCGAACCGGCCCTCGGTGCGGATCTCCTCTTCGAGGTACTGCTTCTCCTCCGTCAGCCGGGCCGTCAGCCGCTCGATCCGCTGGTACGCGAGGACGTTGGCGACGGCCACGGCGACCGGGCGGGCGGCCTCTTCGAGCAGTTCGACCACGTCGTCCGGGAAGGCGGCCGGGGTGTGCCCGAGGAGGCTAAGGACGCCGACCACCGGCACGCCGACGCGGAGGGGCAGCCCGCAATAGGCCCCGACCCCGCGGCCGACGAGCCGGCGGGCCAGCGGGGTCGTCAGCCGGCCCATCTCGGCCGGCCCGAGGCGGACGGTGCGGCCCGTGCGGAACGCCTCGGCCGACGGGTCGCCGCCGTCGAGCGGGAGGCAGAGGTCGTCGGTCGTCCGGGGGTCGTCCCCGACCAGTTCGAGCGCCGGGCAATGGAGGTGGCCGTCGTCCGGCCCGGGGAGCCAGAGGGCCGTCAACTCCTGGCCGACGAGCGGGCGGAGGGCGGCGGCCACGGCCCGCAGCAGCCCCGGCAGGTCGAGCTGCGAGTTCACCGCCTCGTTGACGTGGACGAGCAGCGCCAGCCGGTCCCGCTCGCGGGTCAACTCCTGGCGGGTGAGCGCCCCTTCCACGGAGAGCGCGACGAGCCGGGCGATCTGGACGAGGAAGGCGACGTCGCCGTCGGCCGGGGCGACCGGGCGGTAGCTCGTGAAGGCCATCGCCCCGAGCCGCCGGCGGGGGGTGGTGAGGGGGACGAAGCACGCCGCCGCGACCCCCTGCTCCCGGTACGCGGCCGCGAGGATCGGGAAGCGGGCGGCGGCGGCCGCGTCCAGCCAGAGCGGCCGCTGCGTCTCCCACACGAGCGCCGTCGGCGACTCCCCGGCCGGGAGTTGCGTCGGGACGTGGGCGGGGTCCGGCGGGCGGGCGTCGCCGACGGGTTCGAGGAGTTGCAGGCGGGCGGCCCGGGTCGACTCGTCCACGAGTGCGAAGCCCAGGTAGTCGGCCCGGACGTGCCCGCGGAGGGCGGCGACGAGGTCGCGGAGGAGCGCCCCCGGGTCGGTGTGGGCGGCCACCGCCTGGGCGACGGCCAGCAGCACGGCCGGCCGCCCGGCGACGGGCGTGGGGACCATCCCGGGCGGGGCCTGGGGGAACGACGGGGGCGGGAGTCCCATGGGAAGGCGTCCGGTGCGGACGGAGAGGGCGCTACTCGAAAACTGTCAGCAACGGCGGCGGCCCGCAAGGTCGGAACCGCGAATCCGGGCGGAATTCGCCGACGCTCCCGCGTTACCGCAAAATTTGGGACGGGAGCCACAACCCGCTCACCTGCCACCGTTTGCGGAAAGGTCACGTCGAAAAAGCGGGAGAATCCGGTAACGGTCGGTCGGCCCCGGCCGTCAGGGGAGCGTGACCGGCGGTTCGAGGAGGCGAATCCGCAGGGCGTCGGCGTCGAGTTCGACCCGCCCGCCGTGCGGCAGGGTGGCGTTGAACGGCGTGTGCCCGACCGGGTAGTCGGCGACGACCGGCACCTTCGACTTGCCGAAGTAGTCGGCGAACACGGCGTCGAGTTCCTTCGGATCTGCCCCGTCGAACGTGCCGAGGACGACGCCGGCGAACTTGTCGAGCAGCCCCGCGAGCCGCAGTTGGGCCAGGACGCGGTCGATGCGGTAAGCCTTCTCGCCGGTGTCTTCGAGGAGGAGGACGTTGCCGTCGGCCTCGATCTCGTAGGGGGTGCCCATCGTGGCCCCGACGAGGGTGAGGTTCCCGCCCACGAGCCGGCCCCGGGCCTTCCCGCCGGCGAGGGCCTTCGGCTTCGGCCGGTCGGCCGGCGGCGGCACGTCGAACCCGCCGCCCCCCTTCGGGTAGCGGTCGGCCCGCAGGGTGCGCCAGAACAGGTCGTTCGAGAAGGTGAACCCGTCGCCGTCCCGCCACAGGCCGAACTCGGGCATGGGCGAGTGGAAGGTGACGAGCCGGCACTTGCGGGCGACCGCCAGGTGCAGGGCGGTCACGTCCGAGAACCCGGCGATCACCTTCGGGTTGTCGCGGATCGACTGGTAATCGAGGCGGTCGAGGATGCGGGAGAAGCCGTACCCGCCGCGGACGCAGAAGACGGCGGCGACGGACTTGTCGGCGACGGCGGCGTTGAACTCGGCGGCGCGGGCGTCGTCGGTGCCGGCGAGGTAGCGGTCGCGGCGGGTGATGTCGGCCGGCACCTTCACCTTGAAGCCCATCCCCTCGAACCGCTCCCGGGCGGCCCGCACCTTCGCCCCGTCGGCCGGCCCGGCGGGGGCGACGAAGGCGATCGCGTCCCCCGGCTTGAGCGCGGCGGGCCGGACCCACGTCAAAGCGGCCGGCTCGGGCGGGGCGGCCCGGAGTGCGAGGAGACCCACGGCGGACGCCAGCACCAGGAGGCCGAACCGCGTCCCGCGGCGTTCAAGGGCGTGAGACACGGCGTACACTCCGCGGCGGCCGGGGGCTGAACCGTTGACAGCGGTCGGGAGGATGGGTGACACTTTGGCAAATGGTGGGCCGGGGCCCGCCAGGTGAGATGTGGCAGCGTCCGCCCCGACGGGTGTCCGGGCCGTGACGGACTGCCATTGGCGCGTCGGCGGTTCGACACGGCCGCGAATCGCCCGCCGCTCGCCCGGCGTGGCTTGCGGCCGGCACCGGCGGTCGGCCCGCAACTTGCGGTGCGACGAACGCACAGCCAACCACGGGGAACGAATGATGGTTCAGCGCGCCTTTCTGGCGGCGGCCCTGGCGGCCGTGCTTCCCTTGTGGGCACCCGCCCAATCCCCGAAAGCCCCGCCCGACCCGCTCGACGGGCCGCCGTTCGTCACCGCCAAGGCGTGGGCCGTGGCCGACGGGAAGACCGGCAAGCTCCTCGGCGGCGGCCGCGAGACCGAGCCGCGGCCGATCGCCAGCACCACGAAGGTGATGACCGCGTGGGTCGTCCTCGGGCTGGCCGAGGCGGACGCGAAGGTGTTGGACGAAATCGTCACCTTCTCCGACCGGGCCGACAAGACCGGCGGCAGTTCCTCCAACCTCCTCGCCGGCGACCGGCTCCCGGTCCACGACCTCCTGTACGGCCTGCTGCTCCCCTCCGGGAACGACGCGGCCGTCGCCCTCGCCGAGCACTTCGGCCCCCGCTTCCGCGGCGACAAGCCGGCCGGGACCGACCCGGTCTCCCTCTTCGTCGCCGAGATGAACCGGCGGGCGAAGGCCCTCAAGCTGGCCGACACGACTTACCTCGACCCGCACGGGCTGGCCAAGAACCTCTCGACCGCCAAAGACCTGGCGGTCCTGGCGGCGACGGCCCTCGGGAGCGAGCGGTTCCGCAAGTACGTCGGCACCCGCGAGTACGCCTGCGACGTGACCGGGGCCGACGGCAAAAAGCGGCCCGTGACGTGGGAGAACACCAACCGCCTGCTCGGCACCGAGGGGTACGACGGCGTGAAAACGGGGACGACCACCCCGGCCGGGGCGTGCCTGATCGCCAGCGGCCGCCGGGGCGACGACCACCTGATCGTCGTCATCCTGGGGGCGACCTCGACCGACGGCCGGTACACCGACGCCCGCAACCTGTTCCGCTGGGGCTGGCACCAGAAGGGGGTGAAGCCCGAAACGCCCGCGAAGGCCGCCGCCGACCCGCTCTCGCTGGCCGGGGCGGTGGTCGTGGTCGACCCCGGGCACGGCGGGCAGGGGTACTCGAAGAACTACACCGGCGGCACGAAGGGCGTGTCGTCCGGGCGGACGGAGGGCGCGTTGAACCTCGCCGTCGGCCTCGAACTCGCCGCCGTCCTCCGGGCGAAGGGGGCGGCCGTCTTCCTGACCCGCGAGGCGGACCACCGCCTGAGCCGCGAGGGGGGCACGCGGGCCGACGAGCTGAACGCCCGCGTCGACTTCCTCGACCACTTCAACCCGCACTTCTTCCTGTCCGTCCACCACAACGCCGGCCCCGCGGCCGCCACCGGGCACACCGCCCTCTACAAGAACAACGCGGCCGACGACACGCTCTACGAGGCCCTCGCCCGGGACGTGAACGCCGCCCTCGACGGGGCCGTCCCCGGGCCGACGCGGAAGCTCATCCGCGGCGACTACCACGTCCTCCGCGAGACCGCCATCCCCGGCACCATCGCCGAGTCCGGGTTCATGACGAACAAGGCGTTCGACGACCTCTCGGGCCGGCCCGACTTCCCGAAGGCCGAGGCCGCCGCCATCGCCGACGGGGCGGTCCGGTACTGGACGGCCCACAAGCCGGCCCTCGTCGCCCTGCGGGACAAGCTGGCGAAGGAGCGGGCCGCCCACCCCCGCGACCCGAGTACCTTCGCCGCCGTCGATTTGAACCCCGCCTTCCGCGAGAAGATCGGCACGCTCGTGGACGAGGTCGATCCGGCCGACAAGCCCGACCCGGCGAAGGTCGCCGACTACGTGGCGGCGTTCAAGGCGGCGACGAAGCCCAAGACGTTCGACGTGACGGCGGCCTACGACGGCAAGAAGATCAAGCTCGCCGGCACCGCCGACAAGGCGTCGCACGACACGCTACTCGACCTGCTGGTGGCGATGAAGCTGTACGCGATCACGAACGACGTCCGCATCGCCCCGTGACGGCCGAGGGGGAAGGCCGAATGACGCTGCCGACCGCCGGCCTGATCGCCCTCCTGTGGGCCGCCGCCCCGCCGGACCCGCTGCCGGGGTTCCGCCGGGCCGCGTGGTTCGATGAACAAGTCCGCGAGGCGTGGGGCGAGGCCGGCGTCCGCGCCGTGGTCAACGCCCCGGTCCGGCTCGACCCGGCGAAGCCGACGCGGCTGCTCGTGTACGCCACGCCCAACGGCAATAGCATCGAGCAAACGCTCGGCCGGGGGCCGGCCCCCGGGCAGGACTGGCACTTCGACATCCAGCACGTCGCCGCCCAGGTCCGCCGGCTGCGGGAGGTGTCGCCGGGCGAGAACGTCGTGCTGGCGTGCGTGGAGGCCGAGGGGCTGGCGTGGAAGCGGGCCCACGCCGACGCGCCGATCGTCGTCCGCCGCGTGGTGGACGGCTTGAAGGCGGGGATTCCAGGCTCGCCGCTCCGCGTCACGCTCGCCGGGCACAGCGGGGGCGGCAGCTTCCTGTTCGCCCACCTCGACGCGGCCGACGCCGTCCCGGACGAGGTCGAGGCGTTCGCCTTCCTCGACGCGAATTACGGCTACAGCGACGCCGACAAGCACGGCGACAAGCTCGTGGCGTGGCTCAAGGCCGGGGCCGACCGCCGGCTCGCGGTGATCGCCTACGACGACCGCAACGTGAAGGTGAACGGCAAGAACGTGGTCGGCCCCACCGGCGGCACCTACCGCGCAACCGGCCGGATGCTCGACCGGATTGGCAAGGACGTGCCGCTCGCCGAATCGAAGGACGGCCCGCTCGTGACGCACACCGGGCTGGCCGGCCGGCTCCTCGTCCGCGTCCACGCCAACCCGGAAAACCGCATCCTGCACACGGCCCTGGTCGGCGACATGAACGGGCTGCTGGAAGCGAGTACGGCCGGCCGGCCGGGCGTCGCCGCGTGGGGCCGCTTCGGCGGGCCGCGGGCCTACGCGGCGTGGGTGCAGCCGGCCCCCGGCATCCCGACGCGGCCGGCCGACGCCCCCGGCGGGGCGGCCTTCGTGGCGTCGCTCGCCGCCCTGAAACCGGGAGCCCGGGAGGAGGCGATCTTCCGCGAAGTCGGCCGCGGGAACGTGCCCGCCCACCTCCGCACGTTCCACCCGATCTCGGTGAAGGCCGGCACCCACGCCGCGACTTACGAGGTCATGGGCGACTACCTCGCGGTCGGGAGCGACACCGACTTCGTCCGCGTTCCCATGATGCCGGCCACGGCCCAGCGGATCGCCGACGCCTTCGGCTGCGCCCTGCCCACCCGCATGATCGTGGACGACGTGAACCGGGCCGCCGCGGTCCGACTCGAACCCCGGCCGATGACCGAGAAGCGGGAGGCGGTCGAGACGTTCCTGCGGCACGACGCCATCGTCCGCGAGCAACTCGCCGGCAAGCCCGCGGGTGGCGTCGTGGTCGGTGCGATGAAGGACGTGGTGGTGTCGAACCGGCTGGCCGAGAAGCCGAACAAGGTGGCGATCTACGGGTGGCACCGGCCCGACGGCACCCCCATCCAGCCGCTCACCATCGTCCACCGGGCGTCGTATGTCGATTACAGCCACGGCGTCCGCCTCATGAAGCGCAGCGTGACGGTCGACGGCAAGCCGGTGGACGTGCGGCACGCCCTCCACGCGGCCGACCTGTGGCCGCTCCTGAGCGACGAAGGCCCGCTGACGCGGCCGAGCTACTGACACCCGCCCGAGGACGGCCGCCCATGATTTCGGATACGCCCCGCTCGCTGCCCCGCGTCCTCGGGGCGTGGATGGCGACGGCCCTCGTGGTCGGCACGGTCATCGGGTCGGGGGTGTTCAAGAAGGCCCGGGTGGTGGCCGACAACGTCCCCGAGTTCGGCCTGGCGATGGGCGTGTGGGTCCTCGGCGGCGTCCTCACGGTGGTCGGGGCGCTGGCCTACGCGGAGGTCGCCGTCCGCTACCCGAAGGCCGGCGGCAACTACGTCTTCTTGCGCGAGGGGTACGGCCGGTGGGCCGGCTTCCTCTGGGGCTGGGTCGACTTCGGGATCATCCGCTCGGCGTCGATCGCGGTCCTCGCCACGATGGCCGTCGAGTCGCTCCACGACATCCTCCGGCAGGCCGCCGCCACCCCCGACGGCGTCCCGCCCGAGGTGGTCGGCTTCTGGGGCCGGCAACTCCTCACGGTCGGGGCGATCGTGGCGCTGACGGTCGTGAACGTCCTCGGCACGCGGGTCGGCGGCGGGTTGCAGGTCTTCCTCACCGCCCTCAAGGTCGCCTCCCTGGTCGGCATCATGGCCCTGCCGGCGGCCGTGTACTGCCTCGCGCCCGACGCCCCGGCCGCCCCGTCGACGCGGTTCATGGTCCCGCTCTGGCCGGCCGACTGGTGGGCCATCAACTGGGGGAAGTTCGGGGTCGCGCTGGTGGGCGTGCTGTGGGCCTACCAGGGGTGGATGAACATCGGGCCGGTCGCGGAGGAGGTGCGGAACCCGCAGCGGAACATCCCCCTGAGCGCCCTCGCCGGGGTGCTGGTCATCACCGTGACGTACGTGGGCGCGAACGTCGCCTACTACACCGTCCTGTCGGCCCCCGAGATGGCGAAGATGGCGAACACCCCGGTGGCGACCGAGTTCGCCGCCCGGCTCCTCGGCCCGGCCGGGGCGATGGCCGCGTCGCTCGTGGTCATGACCTCGGTGCTGGGGTCGCTCAACGGGAACGTCCTGGTCGGCCCGCGGCTCCTGTACGCGATGGCCGAGGACGGGCTGGCCCCCCGCGGCATGCAGGCCCTGAGCCGGAGGTTCCGCACCCCGGCGCTGGCGATGTGGGTCTGCTCCGCGTGGTCGTGCGTGCTCGTCCTCGCCCTCGGGGCGCTCACCGCCTACCGCCTGCCGACGCTCGACCTCGGCGGCACGGTGCTGGACCTGAACGTGCCGGCGGGGAAGTCGCCGTTCGACGTGTTCACCGACTACGCGATGGTGGGGGCGGTGGTGTTCGAGACGCTGGCGGTGGCGACACTGTTCCGCTTCCGCGGCCTCCGCCGCCGGGCCGCCGGCGACCCGCCGTACCGCTGCCCCGGCTACCCGCTGCTGCCCGCCCTGTACGTAATCGTGATGTCGGCCGTGGCGGTGAACATGCTCGTGACGGAGGAGCAGCGGAGCGAGGCGGTGATCGGGTTGGTGTACTTCGCGGCCGGGCTGGTGGTGTACGCCGTGGTGTCGCGGCGGGCGCGGTCGGACGGCCCCGTTTAGCGCCGTGCCCCGCGGTCGCCGCATGCGACCACGGGTCGCGGCGCTAAACGCCGGGCTTCCGCGTCAGCGCCGACACGAGCAACGCCACGCTCACGGTCGCGGCCGTGCCCACGAGGGCGAACCACGGCCACGCCAGGACGGGTTCGCCGAGCGCCTCCGGCAGCCACACGGACAGCACCGCCCCGCACCCGGCCGCGAGCCCGGCCAGCGCGGCGGCCGACGACACCGGGCGGGCCATGCGGCCGAGGATGAACAGGCCGAGGAGCAGCCCGGTCGTCAGCCCCGCGACCTTGAGGACCTGTTCGACCACGCTCTTGTCGCTCCCCGAGCGGTACGCGGCCACCGCCACCCCGACCTGGGCGACCCCCCAGACGGCCGTCAGGATTCGGGACACGAGGACGTAGTGCCGCTCCCCCCGGCCCGGCCGCAGGGGGCGGTAGAAGTCGGTGACGAGGGCGTTCGCCGAGCTGTTGAGCGACGACGACAGGGTGCTCATGGCCGCCGCCAGCACCGCCGCCATCAGGAGGCCGACCACGCCCGTCGGCAGGGCCGTGACGATGAACAGGCCGAACATCTCGTCCGGCTTCCACTCCCGCCCGTCCGGGCGGACCGGCAGGGCGAACGCGCCGGTCTGGACGAGGACGAAGAGCCCGACGCCGACGCCGAGGAAGAGGAGGAACTGGGCCGTCACCGTGAACCCGCTGAGCACGAGCGCGAGCCGGGCCTGGCCGAGCGAGCGGGCGCACAGGTAGCGCTGCACCATGAGCTGGTCGGCCCCGTGCGAGGCCATCGAGAAGACCGTGCCGCCGATCAGCCCGGCCCAGAAGTTGAACGGGAACCTGGGGTCGGCGGCGTGGTCGAAGTCGAAGAGCGTGAACTTGCCGGCGGCCGACCCGACTTCGACGAACTGGCCCCACCCGCCCGGCAGGAGGCGGAGGATGAACACCGCGGCGAGGCCCGCCCCGGCGACCTTGATGACGAACTGCACGAGGTCGGTCCACAGCACCGCCTTCATCCCGCCGAGGTACGTGTACAGGACCGTGACCGCCCCCACGAGGACGATCGCGGTCTCGACGCCGACCCCGACGTACTGCATGAGCAGGGCCGTCAGGAACAGCCGCAGCCCGTCGGCGATCGTGCGGGTGACGAGGAAGATCGCCGACGCCACCCGCTGCACGGCCGGGCCGAACTTCTGGCGGAGGACTTCGTACGCGGAGAACAGGTCGCCCCGCATGTACATCGGCAGGAGCAGCCACGCCACCAGGCAGCGGCCGACGACGTACCCGAACGCGAGCTGGAGGTACGTGAGGTTCCCGTTCGGCGAGCGGTAGGCCAGCCCGGGCACGCTCAAGAACGTCACCGCGCTCGTCTCGGTGGCGACGACCGACATGAGGACGAGGAACCAGCCCACGTCCCGGCCGCCGACGAAGTACGTGCGGAGGTCCTTCTGCGAGCGGGTGAACCAGACGCCGAAGAGGGTCATGGCGAGGACGTAGACGGCCACGATGGCGAGGTCGAGCTGCGAGAGGGGGGTCATGGGCAGAGGTCCGGCGGGGGGCGGGACGGGCACCGGCGGCCGGCGGGGAGGGGTTCAATCGGGATAGTGTAGGAACGGCCGCCGCCGCTCCGCGAACGCGGCCTCCTCCGGCTCCCACGCGGCCGCGATTTCCCGCCACGGCACGCCGGCGTCGAGGGCCAGGCGTTCGCGGTCGCTGCCGAACAGGAGGTCGATCGCCGGCCGGTCGGAGACGAACTCGTAGGTCTCCGTCCGCCACGCGAACCGGGGGCCGGACAGGTCGCGGAGGGCGGCCAGCATGGCGAGCCCGGTGCGGACGGGGCGGAACGATTCGCGGCCGGTGACGTGGAGTTGCACCCCGCCGCAGTCGAGACCGGCGAACTTCTGGAACGTCGGGCGGAAGCGGGCGGGTCGGAACGCGACGCCGGGCAATTCCTCGGCGGCGAGTCGGCGGGCGAGTTCGCGGGGGTCGATCCACGGGGCCCCGCACAGCTCGAACGGCCGGGTGGTGCCGCGACCTTCGCTCAGGTTCGTCCCTTCGAGGAGGCACTGCCCCGGGTAGACGACCGCCGTTTCGGGCGTCGGCATGTTCGGCGACGGCAAGACCCACGGCAGGCCGGTGCCCGCGAAGTACGTACCCCGCCGCCAGCCGTCGCACGGGAAGACTTCGAGGTCGACGGCAATACCCCGCTCGGCGGCGTAGAGGGCGGCGAGTTCGCCCATCATCAGGCCGTGGCGAATCGTGACCGGGTGCGGGCCGACGAAGCTCTCGAAGCCCGGCGACAGCGTCGGCCCTTCGACCGCCCCGCCGATCGGGTTGGGCCGGTCGAGGACGACGACCGTCAGCCCGTTCTCGGCCGCCGCTTCGAGGCAGTAGAGCATCGTGGCCTGGAAGGTGTAGTACCGGCTGCCGATGTCTTGAAGGTCGATCACGAGCGTGTCGAGGCCGTCCAACTGCTCGGCCGTGGGGCGGAGGCTTTCGACGGTGTCGCCGTAGAGGCTGTGGACGCGGACCCCGCCGGCCGCCCCATCGCCGTCACAGTCGCCGACACCGATGAGGTCCTGGGCTTGCCCGTCGAACCCGTGTTCCGGGCCGAACAGGGCGGCGAGCGTGACCCCGGCGGCGGCGAACAGGTCGGCGGCGTGCCGGAGTCGGGAATCGACAGACGCCGGGTGGCAGACCAGCCCGAGCCGCCGGCCGCGGAGGCTGGCGAAGTCCCAGCCGTTGACGTGTTCCAGGCCGGACCGCACGGCGGCCTCCGGGTTCGCGGCGGGGGAGGGTTTCACCACTCTATTGCACCGGGCGGGCGGCGGCGTCCCGTCTTCATTCTTCACAGGAGTTCGCATGTCGATTGCGTCGTTCCGCACGCTGGCCGTCGTCGCACTGGTCTGTGCCGCCGGCCCCGCCCCGGCCGCCGAGCCGGACCTCGAATCCCGGCTCGCCCCGCTGGCGAAGGCCCACAAGGGGAAGGTGGCCATCGCGGTCAAGCACCTGAAGACGGGCGAGGAGTACTACCTCGACGCCGACGAGCCGATGGGGACGGCCAGCCTCATCAAGCTGCCGGTCATGGTCGAGGCATACTGGCAGGCGGCCGAGGGGACGGTCAAGCTCGCCGACCCGGTCGCGCTCGCGAAGGACGACAAGGTGCCCGGCAGCGGCATCCTCACGCAGCACTTCTCGGACGGGGCCACCTTCCCGCTGCGGGACGCCGTCCGGCTCATGATCGCCTACTCGGACAACACCGCCACCAACCTCGTCCTCGACAAGATCGGCCTCCCGAGCACGAACGCCCGGATGGAGAAGCTCGGCCTCAAGAACACGAAGGTGCACGCCAAGGTCTTCAAGGGGTCGACCACGTCGATCGCCCCGGAGCGGTCGAAGAAGTACGGGCTGGGGTCGACCACCGCCCGCGAGATGGTGCGACTCCTGGAGATGATCGAGGCCGGCAAGGTGGTGTCGCCCGAGGCGTGCAAGGAGATGGTCGGGCACCTGAAGACGTGCGACGACAACGAGAAGTTCCCGCGGTTCCTCCCGCCCGCCGTGGTGATCGCCCACAAGACGGGGTCGGTGAACGCGGCCCGCACCGACGCGGGGATCCTCTACCTGCCGTCCGGCCCGGTGGCCCTGTGCGCCCTCACGGGCGAGAACGAGGACCAGCGCTGGGTGGTCGACAACGCCGCCCAGGTGCTCCTCGCCAAGGTCGCGAAGGAGGTCCACGCCCACTTCGCCGGGCCGGCCGGGCCGGCCGGGGCGAAGCCGGCCGGGAAGCCGTAGGGAGCGGCCCGGGATTGGTCGGTCCCCACGACCGCCCCAACGGGTGTGAGGCGGCCGATCGGCCCGCCCCCCGGTCGCGGCCGACCTACTCGGCCGGCTGACTGATGGCCGGCGGGCGGAACTTGCGGCTCGGCTCCTCCAGGCTGCGGAGGAACGCCTCCAGGTCGGCCAGGTCGTGCTTGTTCAGGCCCAGCGGCTTGAGCAGGGGCGACTTGGTCGCCGGGAACTTCGGGTCGTCCTTGAACCGCGCCCCCGGGCGGAGGGTCCGCATCCCGGCGTTGTACAGGATCAGGGCCGTCGGGATGTCGAACAGCCCGCTGTGCATGTGCGGGGCCGTCTTCGAGACGTTCCGCAGCGACGGGGTGCGGAACTTGCCCACGTCCTTCACGTCCTTCGTCACCGCGTACCGGCCCACGTCCTCGAACTCCGTCCCGTAGTTGCTCAGCCCCAGGTCGTGGAACCGGCCGTCGGTGAGGGCCGGCCCGTTGTGGCAGTGGCCGCACCGGGCGTCGGTCCGGAACAGGTGCAGGCCCCGCACCTCGGGGTCGGAGAGGGCGTCCGCCTTGCCCCTCGCGAAGGCGTCGAACCGGCTCTTGCCGCCGACCACCGTCCGCTCGAAGCAGGCCACCGCCTTGGCCGTCCGCTCGGTCGTCACCCCGTCGTCCCCGAACGCCGCCTTGAACAGCTCCGGGTAGCCCTTCACCTTCGAGAGCCGGGCGGACACGTCCTTGGCGTCGCTCCGCATCTCGTCCGGGTTGGCGAGGACGGCGGCCGCCTGGTCCTCGAGCGTCTTGGCCCGGCCGTCCCAGAAGAGGGCGGGGGCGAAGGCGACGTTGAGGATCGACGGGCTGTTCCGCTTGAGGGCCTTGCGGCCGTGGCCGAACGCGGTGGTCCGGCCGTCGGCCCACCCGAGGTCGGGGTCGTGGCACGAGGCGCAGGCGATCTGGCCGCTGCCGGAGAGCCGGGCGTCGAAGAAGAGGGCCTTGCCCAGCTCGGCCTTCTCCTTCGAGAACGGGTTGTCCTTCGGGTGCTCGGGCTCGGGCAGGGGGCCGAGTTCGGCCCACGGGGTGCCGGGGTCGAGGGTCGGCTTGGGCCACTCCTTGGCCGGCTTCGTGTAGGCGGCCCGCAGCTCGTCGGCCCACGCCTTGTACTCGGCGTCCGTCTTCTCGGCGCGGGCCGGGAGCCGCGGCGGCGCGCCCGCCGGGTCGGCGGCCGCGGCGGGGGCGGCGAGGAGGAGCAGGAGCAACGCGGGCAGCGGCGGGCGGGGCATCAGTAGTCTCCCGGGATGACCTCGCCGCCGGCCCGGGTGGCGAGGGCGGCCACCGTGTCGGCCGCCGTGGACGCGCGGAGGAAGCGGACCGACCCGTCGGCCAGGCTGACGGTCGCCCCGCCGGGGTGGAACCCGTAGAGCGAGGCGTTGTTGTTGCAGTTCACCAGGCACGCCCCGGCGGCCGACCCGTCGGCCGTGTACCCCCGGAGGATGATGTTGTTCGTCTGGGCCCACCCGCCGAACGTCACCGTCCCGTAGCTCGGGTCGGTCTTCCCGGCGTGCCACTCGTCCGGCCGCCCGCCGTCCTCCACCAGGAGGAACGTGTTGGACGCCCCGTCGGTGATCTGGTTCACCTTCGTGTAGACGTTCTGGGCCGCGCTGCACACCCCGGTCCGGTCGGGCGGGGTGCCGCCGGCGACGGCCGGCGTGGTGCCCGTGTACAGGGCCGTCGTCACCGCGTTGACGACCGTGTAGTCGGCCACCGCGCACGTCGCCCCGCTGGCCGTGGTGGTCCGGTCGGCCCCCGGGACGGACGGGCAGACGAGGACCTTGACGGGGATTTTCACCCACGGCTGGTTGGTGGCGTCCGAGAACATGGCGTCGAAGTTGTACTGCGACTTGAGGGCCTCCTGCTCGATGTACGGCAGCACCTGCACCCCCCAGTAGGTGCTCACGCTGGTCGTCCCGACCGTCTTGAATTGCGTCAGGGCCGGGAACCCCCCGACCGCCGACTCGTGCCCGTGCATGGCCAGGGCGACCTGCTTGATGTTGTTCGCGCACCGGGTCCGGCTGGCCGCCTCCCGCACCTTCTGGACGGCCGGCAGCAGGAGCCCGATCAGCACCGCGATGATGGCGATGACGACCAGCAGTTCAATGAGCGTGAAGGCGCGGCGGCGGTCCATCGGGGCCCTCCGATTCGGGGCGGGGCGGCGGGCGGGGCGGGCTTCACGCATGACCGGCTCCGGTGCGGCGGCGGCGGACCCACCCGGCGAGGCCGAGCCCGGCGGCCGCCAGCCCGAGGGCCGTGCCCGGCTCGGGGACGGCCGTCAGGTTGTACAGGGCGATCCCGTTGCCCCCGGCGTTGAGCACCCCGGCGGCGTCCGAGAAGTAGCTGATCGTGAACTCGAACCGGCCGTCGGCCGTCGTCCCGGTCGCCCCATCGGCCAGCCCGGCGAACCGCCCGGCGACCGGCGTCGACCCCGTGTTGTCGGCGATCACGAACCGGTCCGCGAGGGCCGGGGCGAACGCCGGCCCGGCGGACACGCTCAGGGTGGCCCCGGTCACGTCGAGCGGGCCGGCGAAGCTCAGCCGGCCGAACGCCCCGGCCCCGGCCCCGTTGAGCTGCGCCCGGAACGTGGCCCCGGCCGCGACGGCGACCGCC
Source organism: Gemmataceae bacterium (assembly GCA_031426095.1). GTDB lineage: Bacteria > Planctomycetota > Planctomycetia > Gemmatales > Gemmataceae > JANPKP01. The sequence goes on along the minus strand of JANPKP010000575.1, from coordinate 10,178 downwards.
CCGCCGGCCGACAGGGTGCCGGTGGACGGGGTGGCGGCGTCGGCCGTCACCCCGGGGGCGATCGTCCCGCCGGTTCGCACGGTCACCGCGGGGGTCACGGTGCCGGCCCCTTCGAGCCGCCCGCCGGCGGACACCGTCACGCCCGCCCCGGCCCCGACCGACCCGCCGGCCGCCAGCCGCAGGGTGCCGCCCTGCACGAGCGTCTGCCCGGCGTAGGTGTTCGTGTTCGTGAGTTCCAGCACGCCCGGCCCGGTCTTGAGGAGGTCGGAGGAGGCCGACCCGCTCACGACGCCGGAGAACCGGGCCACGTCCGTCGGGCTGTTCGGGTTGTCGTTCACCCGCACCTCGCGGACCGTGTACGGCAGCGCGGCGGTGCCGGCGTCGAGGCCGAGCGGGTTCGTGAAGTCGAGCCGGGAGTCGGCCAGGGTCGAGCCGAAGATCAGGCTCTGGCCGTCGGACACGAAGGTGGATGTCGAGGCCCACGTCAACGTCGCCCCGGACGACAAGGTGGCGGTCGAGTTCCCGCCGACGGCCGAGAACCCGCCGCTGCCCCGCTCCTGGGGGGTGACGGTGTTCGTCCAGTTGATGATCGTCCCGTTCAGGGCGGTGCCCAGGGCCCGGGCGAACGCCACGCCCCCGCTCAGCTCCAGCACCCCGCCCCGGAGTTCGAGGTTCGACCCGTTGGTGGTCAGGAACCCAGCCGTCGCCCGCAGCACCCCGGCCCCGATCCCGATGGTGTTCTGGGAGGTGTTCGGGCCGTTCATGAACAGGGTGCCGTCCCCGGCCTTGCCGAGGGTGTAGGTCGTCGCCGCGGTGGCCGTCCCGGACGAGGCCGACGTGCGGATTTCGAGCACGGTGCCGGCCTTCTCGACGGTCACGATCCGGGTGTTGCTCCCGGCCACCCCGGCGAACGCCCCGGTGCTGCCGGTGAAGTCGAGGGTGAAGTTCTTGTCCCCGGCCAGCAGGAGGGCGTTGGTAATCAGGCTGACGCCGGAGCCGGCCGTCGTCCCGGTCCCGGTGAAGGCCAGGGCGCGGGCGTTGTCGTCCGACGTGATCTTGAGGGCGAGCGGCGTCAGGCTGGCGGACAGGGTGACGTCGCCCGTCGGGGCGTAGGCGGCCGTCCGGTTGGCGTTGGTGACGTTCGCCACGTAGGAGGTGGACGCGGGAGTGGAGTCGTACGCCCCGGCGACGTTGTCCCCGTTCAGGTAGACGGTGGCGACGACCGACCCGCCCACCAGGGTGGCGAAGTCGCGGTTGTTGACCAGGTACCCGCCGACGAAGTTAGTGGTGTCGGACGTGGAGATGGTGGTGTTCGCGGCCGCCGCCGCCCCGCCGTTGGTCCGGGCGACGAACGTGCCCAGGGTGGCGGCGATGTTCGGGTTCCCGGCCCCCCCGCCGAGGGTGCCGACCACGTTCCCGGCGTCGTCCTGGTTGGTGAAGTTGATGACCGCCCGGATGCCCCGCTGGAGCCCCGACCCGCTACTCCCGAGGGTCAGGGTGGCCGTCTGCCCGTTCACCGCCAGGACGTTGATCGTGGCCTGCCCGGACGTAATCACGATGGCCTGCGACGCCCCGGTGGCCGCGACCGTCTCCGTCGTCGGGGCCGACCCGTTCCCGACCAGGCTCAGCCGCCCGCCGTTGAAGTACAACTGGGCCGCGTTGGCGAGCCGGTCGGCGACGTTCGCCCCCCGGTTGTCCAGGACGAGCGACCCGCCGAGCTGGACCGCCCCGAGGGCCGTGCCGGTCGTGGTGCTGACGTTGGTGACGACGGCCGACGTGCCGGCGAGCGTCAGGGTGGACGAGCGGCCGACGTCGACGGTGAGTGTGCTCGTGGACGACGCCCCGGCCACGTTCACCCCGTTGAATGTGACGGCCGCCGCCCCCCGAAGGGTGAGCCCGGTCGAGCCGGTGCCGCCGAGGGTCAGCGTGGGGGTGCCGGTCGCGGCCGACGAGGACACCGCCCAGGCGGCCCCGTCGAAGGTCGGCCCGAACGTGGCCGACAGGGCCGTCACCCCGGCCCCGACGTCGGGCTGGGCGGTGGCCGCCGCCCCGAACGAGTACGGGACGAAGAAAAGAGAGTTCGTCCCGTCCGGGGCCGTGGTGCCGGCGGTGCCATTCGGGAAGGTGGCGTTCGGGAAGATCGTCGAGTACGAACCGCCGAGGGCGGCGTTGGTGTCGGAGTTCCGCCAGTAATACCGGGCGCCCGACTGGGCGGCGGCCGGGCCGGCGGCCCAGGCCAACGCGGCGGCGGCGAGCAGTGCGCGGAAGGGCGAAGCCATCGGGGGCGGTCTCGGGGCCAGGGGGCGATTCGGTCGCAAAGTTGAACGCCGCAACATCCGGTACCGGGTTGGGCGAATCGACAGTGGGGCCCGGGGGGCCGGCAGAGAGGTTAACGGTCAGCTTAGTTAGACGGGGCGGCGGTGCAAAGGCGGAAATCGCCCCAATCGCTACATATTAGCAGCCGTTGATCCAACGAGGGCCGCACACCGGAGACTCGATTCGCCACCGAACGGGCTGGTGAAGGGTTGTCCAAACACCATCAGGGACGGGCCCCACGACCGCGGCCGGGCCGGGGCGAGTGCGGGCCGGGGAAGGCCCGCCGCGGGCTCCGGGATTCACCCCCCCTGCCCCGCCTGGGGGACCGGCCCGCGGCTCCGCCGGAAGTCCCACGTCGCCACCTCTCCCGTGGCGGCCCGCACGGGTCGGCGGCGGAACCGTCACGGGGCCGAACCCGACGGCTGCCCCGGGCCGACGGGAGGGCGGCCCTCCGGCCGGCCGACGGCCGGCAGGGGCACCTTGAGGCAGACCCCCCAGCCGTCGAGCTTCCGCTGGGCCACGCACAGCTCGTCCTTCGTGACGCGGACGACCAGGAAGTCGCCGGTCTGGCTCTCGGGGCGGGCCGTCGACCCGTCGCTCACCACCTGAATCCCCTTCCAGTCGTAGAAGTACGCCCCGTGCGAGTGGCCGTGGACCAGCACGGTGCGGTACTTCTTGACGGCCTCGTAGGCCCGCCCCTTGGCCGCCTCCGTCCACCAGTCGGCCATCCCGCCGGCGTAGCAGTAGTGGTGGCAGACGACGACCACCTTGCCGCTGTCCCCGACGTGCCCCGCCAGGTCGTCTTTGAGGAACCCGAGGGAGTCGTCCGGCGGGTGGTTGGCCGGCCCGACGACGCTGTCCGCCGTGTCCTTGCCGGGGTACAGGTTCAACTGCACGACGTGGACGTTCCCCCAGTCCCACGAGTAGTGCAGGCCGTTGGGCGAGACGGCGGTGAGGCCCGGGCGGGTCTTGTTCCGCTCCCGCACGCCGTCCCGGGTGGTGCTGCGGCCGGTCGGCCCGTCGTGGTTCCCGAACCCCTCGTACACCGGGTACGCGAGCCGCCCGTCGGCCCCGGTCAGGCCGTAGTCCTTCACGAACTCGGCCCACGCCGCGGGGGCCGTCTTCGGCTCGAACCCCTTGTCCAACAGGTCGCCGTTGAGGACGACGCCGCGGGGGGTGCGGACGACCCCGCCGCCGGCCGCCCGGGGCATCGCGGTGCCGGGCAGCCAGTTCATCTCGTCGATCACCTTGCGGTTGATCTCGCCGTTGATGCCGAGCCCGTAGTGGCAGTCGGACCCGACGAAGAACGTCACCTCGTCGGCCGCCGGGTCGTCGGCCGTGCGGAACGCCCACACCTCGCCGCGGGCCGGCGGGAGTGGGCCGTTGTCCTGCTCCACCCGCCAGTAGTACGTCCGCCCGGCCTCCAGCCCCCCGGCGGGGAGCGGGGCCGTAGTCGCGGTCGGCGGCAGGCCGCGGGCGAGGGCGGCCGTGCCGGCGGCCACGGCGTCGCGGTCGGGGCCGAAGTAAACGGTCTGGCCGCGGGCGTACCGGCCGGGGGCCCAACTTAGCCCTTTGATGTCGCGGCGGACGGCGGCGACGCGGTCCCGGGGGGCCGGGGCGGTCGCCGGCCCGCCGTCGGTGGCGAACCGCCACACCGGCCCCTTGACGGCCACCTTCCCGGCCGCGTCGAGCTGATCGACCCGCCAGAAGTAGGCCGCCCCGGGCGTCACCCCCGCGGGCGTGAACCCGGGGGCCGGGACCCGGTGGACGCCGGGGCCGTCGCCGTCGGCGGCCGCGGCCGCCGCGTCGGGGGCCACCCGCACCGCGTAGGCCGCGACGGTCTCGCCCCCCGGCTGCCAGGCGAGGCGGAGGCCCTCGGCGGCCGGGGGGCCGCCGTCGGCCGGGGTCGGGTCGAACGGGTCGAACCACCCGGCGGCGTTCCGCACCTCGCGGTGGGTGAGGGCGCGGTCCCAGACCTGGACGCGGGCGAGGGAGCCGGCGAACGGGGCGGCGGCCTTCCCGGTCGCCGCGTCCCACCCGGTCCCGAGGTGGACCCGCCCGCCCGGGGCGGCCGCCAGGGCGAGCGGCCGGCGGGCGTCGAGGGAACCGTCGACGTACACGCTCAGGGCGTCGGCCGCGAACGAGTAGGCGAGGTGGTGCCAGCGGCCGGCGGCCGGGACGCGGGCGAACCGGGCCGCCTTGTCCCCGCCGTAGAAGGCCCCGTCCGGCCCGGTCCCGTACCCGAACTCGGCGGCGTTCCGCGGGCGGGCGGCCCACGACGCCACCACCCCGCGGCGGCCCACTTCGGGCGCGAAGGCCCAGACGGCGAGGGTGAACGGCCGCCCGGCCGCGACCCCCGCCGGCGTCGGGAACGACGACGTGAGGTGCCGGCCGGCCGCGAACGACACGGCCCGGCGGCCGCCCACGTCGGCCGCCGCCGGGGCCGTTCCGGCGTCCGCCGCGAACGTGCCGCCGGCCGCCCCCCCGTTCGGCCATGCCGTCACGGGGCCGACCGGGAGCGAGGCGGCGTCGAGGTCGATCAGCGGCGGGGCGTCCGCCGCCCGAACGGCCGGGGCGAGGGCGGCGAGCGCGAGGCAGACGGACGCGAGCGCCCGGCGGGCGGGGGCGGCGGGGGGCACGGGGGCGGTCCTCGGCGGGAAGGGGGGCGGGGGCGGTGTCAGGGCTTCGTCACGACGACCCGGTCGAACTCCCCGCCGGTCGAATCGACGGCCCGGAGGACGAGCCGGCCGGGGGTGAGGTCGCACACGACGAACGAGTGGCGGTCGGCGACGTGCTTGGCCGTGAACGGGGCCCAGTTGTCGCCGTACTTGGCCTTGAGGGCGGCGGCCGTCTTCTCGAACGGGTCGGCGTACAGGGTCGCCCCGCCGCCCCCGCTGACCACGTGGAGGACGCCGGCCGGGCGGGTGTTCGTCCGCCCGTCGAAGGCCGTGTCGAGGGCGAACGTCCCGGTCACCAGCCGCTCGCCCGGGGCCCGCGGGAGGGGGGCGAACCGGAGCGGGTGGGACCGCTGGTAGTTGTGGACGTGGCCGGCGAACACCACGTCGACCCCGCCCCGCTCGAACGCCGGGGCCAGAAGCCGCGACTTCTGGTCGGTGTAGTGCTGCGGGGACGAGTGGAAGAGCGGGGCGTGCAGGCAGACGAACTTCCACTTGGCCTTCGACCGGGCCAGGTCGTCCTCCACCCACCGGACCAGGGCCGGGGCGTCGGCCTTCACGTACCCGTTGTTGTCGAACACCAGGACGTGGGCCGGCCCCCGGTCGAACGAGTAGAACCCGAGGGCCGGGTAGGCCGCCCCGGCCGCGGCCCGGAAGGCGGCCGCCTCGGCCCGGTCCGGGCTCAGCGGGGGCAGCCACGGGCCGGCCCCCGGGCCGTTGGCCGGGGCGTGGAAGAAGTAGTACGCCCCGAGGGCGTCGGGGAAGGCGGCCGGCCGGGCGTCCACGTCGTGGTTCCCCAGGGTGACGTGGAACGGCACGGTGGCCATGAGCGGGGCCCCGGCCTTCGGCCCCGGGGCGTCCACGTCGTTGTACGTCCGCCAGAAGTGGTCCATGTAGTGGCGGACCCGGCCGTTCGGGTAGACGATGTCGCCCAGGGCGAGGAGGAAGTCGGGGTCCGCCAAGGCGATCTGGTTGGCCACCGCGTTCTGCGGGGCCCGGCCGTTGGCCAGGTCGCCGACCGCCACGAACCGGACCGGCTTGTCGGCCGACGCCCGGGTGCGGACGGTCCCCCCGCGGACCTCCCGCCCGCCCAGCCGCACCGTGTACCGGACGGCCGCGTCGAGCGGCAGCGGGGCGAGGACCGCGGCGTACTTGAAGTAGTGCTGCTCCTTCTCCGGCCCGGCCGCCGGGGCGGCGTGGTCGGCCGCCCCGGCCGGGTCGGCCGCCCGCTCCTTCAGTTTCTCCTTCGCGGCGGCCTCGACGGCCTTCGGCCGCGGCGGCGCGAAGTCGAGCGACACCCGGGCGGCCGCGGCCGTCCGCGCCGCCGCCCCCGCCCACGAGTACTCGACCGCGAAGTCGCCCGGCACCTGGTCCGTGACCCAGGCCACGACCAGCGCGTCCTCGTCCGCCCCGCGGGGGTCGCCGGGCTGGACGTACGGCTTGACGAGGACCGTCTGGGCCCCGCCCCGCCCGCCCGCGGCCGCCAGGGCCGCCGCCACCAACGCGAACCGGCCGGCCGCCGCGCAGACACGCATCCGATCCCCCCTGGGTGAGCGCCCCCCCACGGGCCGGCGGGCGACCACCTTTCCGTCCGGGCGGGGCCGACTGTAACCCGAAATTTCCCCGCCCGGCCCCGGCCCGCGATTCCGGGCGGAATTCTACACCCACTCTTCACGTGAACGGGCGGCCCGGGGGACGGATAACAGACGAACGACCGCCGACGGGCCGGCCACGCCGCGTCACCGTCGACGCCCCTGGGAGGAAGGCATGACGCACGACGTCCGCCGGGCCGGCCCGCGGCCGGGGTTCACCCTGGTCGAGTTGCTCGTCGTCATCGCCATCATCGCGGTGCTGATCGGGCTGCTCCTGCCGGCCGTCCAGAAGGTCCGCGAGGCGGCCACCCGGACCCGCTGCCAGAACAACCTGCGGCAACTCGGCCTCGCCACCCACGGGTACCACGAGAAGGAGGGGCGGTTCCCCTACGGGGGGAAGAACTCGAGCATGGACCCGATGCTCTGGCCGATCACCTCGCCCCCGCCCGGGTACACCGGGTCGGCCAACGAGTGGACCAGCGGGAACTGCAACTTCGGGTTCTTCAAGGACGAGTGGAGCTGGGCCTACTGGCTCCTCCCGCTGATCGAGCAGCAGAACCTGTTCGACCTGGACGACGCGGCCGCCGTCGCCGCCAAGCCGGTCACCTACTTCGTCTGCCCGAGCCTGCGGGACTTCAAGACCAAGGCCCGGCTCGACTACGCGATGAACGCCGGGACCCACACGTGGGGCGGCACCGGGAACATGACCCAGAAGTCGCCCGCCCCGCCGGACGCCGCGTTCAACGGGATCGCCGCCCGCACCATGGCCGGGAAGGTGACGTTCGCGGCCGTCGGCGACGGCCTCTCGCAGACCCTGCTCTTCGGCGAGAAGAACGTCAACCTGAGCGCCGCCATCGCCTTCAACAGCGCGAACGGGGGCGACAACGAGAGCTGGGCCAACCCCGGGTGGGACGAGGACGTGCTCCGGACCGGCACCAACCCCCCCCTGCCGACGACGGCCGACGGCAGGAACCGCACCGGCAACGACGCCCGCTTCGGGTCGTTCCACCCCGGCGCGTTCGTCGCCGTCCTCGGCGACGGCTCGACCCGCACGATCCGGTACGACGTGGACCCGACCCACTTCCGCCGCCTGTGCCAGCGGAACGACGGCGAGGTCATCGACTTTACGCTCATCGACTGAGGCCCCGCCCGGCCCCGGCCGCCGTCCCGACCGACCGCGTGAACCCGCCCCCCACGGAAGCCCCCCATGCGCCACCCGCCCCGCCCCCTCTGGCTCCTCCTGGCGGCGGCCGCCCTCCCGCTCACCCCGGCCGCGTCCCACGCCCAGACGGTCTACACCTGGACGGGCGGCACCGGTGCTTCGAGCCTCTTCGGGACCGGCACGAACTGGGACCTGGGTGCCGCCCCGGGGTCGAGTCTGCCCGCCAACGCCGCCAACAACGACATCGCGGCGTTCGGCGCGGCCGGCACCTCGACGACGATCCAGTTCAACTTCGGGACGGTCGGCACCCCGTACTACCTGGGCACCCTCCGGCTGACGGCGACGAACACCCTCGCCCGCACCTTCGGCAGTAACTCCGGCACGCCGGGCGTGCTGGTCCTCAACGGGACGGGCGCGAACAACCTGATCCTGGAGAACCTCAGCACGAACGCCGCCGCCCTGATGACGGTCGCCCCCCAGTCGGGCGGCGGGACGGGGCCGCTGACCGTCCAACTCGTCGCGGCCGACAGCACGGTCAACGCGGTCGGCAACGTCGTCGTCTCGGCCAACGTCGGGGAAGGGGCGACGGCGTCCGGGTTGACCAAGACCGGGGCCGGCACCCTGACGCTGTCCGGTACCAACGGCTACACCGGCGGCACGACCATCAACGGCGGCACCCTCCAGTTCGCCACCACGGCCGCGGTGCCGACCGTCGGCTCGGTCGCGGTCAACGCCGGCGGCACCCTGGGGGTGAACCTCGGCGGGACGGGCGAGTTCACGACCGCCGCGTCCGGGTCCGGGTCGCTCGGCGGCCTGCTCGCCGGGGCGACGTTCGCCGCCGGGTCCGGGTTCAGCGCGAACACCGCGAACGCGGCGGCCGCCCAGACCTACGCCGGGCTGCTCGCCGGCCCCGACGCGGCCAACCCGATCGGGCTCTCGAAGTTCGGGGCCGGCACGCTCACCCTCACGAACGCGGACAACAACGCCCGGCTGACCGGCTCCCAGGCCGGCACCCTCGCCCTCCAGGCCGGCACGTACTCGCTCGACGGCACGGCCACCACCGGGTACTACGTCGGCCGGGCGTCGGCGGTCGCCCAGACCAGCGCCGCCCTGAGTCCGGTCCTCACCCTCGGCGTCGCGGGCGGGTCGTCGGCCACGCTGTCGGCCGGCACGCAAGACCTCCGGGTGGCGTTCAACGACGCCGGGGTGGTCACCACCGGGGCCAACATCACGGCCGTCGTCAACGTCAACAACGCGTCCTCGCTGACCGTCAACAACCTGCTCCTGACGTTCGCCTACGCCAACATCGCCCCGGTCTACAACGCCACGCTCAACGTCACCGACACCGCCACGGTCAACGTCCTCGGCCGGTTCGACGTGGGCATGAACACCGCGTTCGCCGACCGCAACGCGAACATCAACGCGACCGCCAACATCACCGGCGGCACCGTGACCGTGACCGGGGCGACGACGGTGAACGCCATCCTCGGGTCGGCGGCGTCCGGGCCGGCCACCTTGAGGGTGTCGGGAGGGGTCCTCACCACCAGCCAGGTGCTGGTCCGGTCCCGGCGGGCCAACGCCATCGCCACGTTCGAGGTCTCGGGCGCGGGCGTGGTCGAGGCGGCCGGCGGCGTCCTGATCGACCGGACCGTGTCGTCCACCCAGAACACGCGGGTCACCCTCCTCGGCGGCACCCTCCGCACGTCGTCCATCGCCACCACCGGGGCCGGCCAGGCGGGGATCGGCGGGACCACCACGGACGGCACGCTCTCGCTCAACGGCGGCACCGTCGTCGCCCTGGGCGACAACCCGGCGTTCGTCAGCGGGTTCACGACGACGCTCCCCACCATCGGGGCCAACGGCGTCACGTTCGACACCAACGCCTTCGCCGTCGGCATCGGCAACCGCCTCCAGGGTACGGGGGTTCTCACCAAGGCCGGGGCCGGCACCCTCACGCTGTCCGGGGCCAACGTCTACACGGGCGGGACGACGGTGACCGCCGGCACGCTCGCCGCGGGCGTCGCCTCGGGGGTGGGCAACGGGGCGTTCGGCAACAACTCGAACGTGACGCTGGCCGACGCCGCCGGCGTGACCCTCGACGTCGCCGGCTTCAACACCCAGATCGGGTCGCTCACCGGCGGCGGCACCGCGGGCGGCACCGTCACCCTCGGGGCGGCCACCCTGACGTTCGGCGGCACCGCCCGGCCGCCGGCCTTCGCCGGCGTCGTCGCGGGGAGCGGCGGGGTCACCCGCTCCGGCACCGGCACGCAGGTCCTGTCCGGGGCGAACACCTACACCGGCCGGACGAACGTGCTCGAGGGCGTCCTCCAGGTCGCGAATCAGAACGCCCTCGGGGCCGCCACCCCGGCCGCGACGGCGAACACCGTGGTGTCCGAGGGGGCGGCCCTGGAACTGCGGAGCAACCTGTACAAC
>JANPKP010000574.1:0-7711 GCA_031426095.1 Gemmataceae bacterium | reverse complement strand
GGGCGCACGCGCTGGAGCGCCGCCGGCCCGACTTCTACGCCGCCGCGACCCCCGCCGCCGCGACGTGGGGCGACTGGCTCAAGGCCCTCGCGCTCCCGGCGCTGATCGTCGCCGCGGTGGTCGCGCTGCAGGCGTCGCACTCGCCGTGGGGCCGGTGGGCGCGGCTCGACCCGGCGCACTGGCCGCTCGAAGCCCTGCCGACGCTGCGCCAGTACCAGCCGAAGCCGGGGCAACCGAGTCGCCTGTTCAACGACTACAGCGACGGCGGCTTCGCGATCTACCACACGCCGGGCTACGAGGTCTTCATCGACGACCGCTGCGAACTCTTCGGCGACCAATGGCTCCTGGCGTTCTTGAAGGCCGAAGCCGAGGGCACCGCGGACGCCGTGGCGGGGTGGGAGCGGCGGTACGACCGGTTCGACTTCGCCCTGACGCGGGCCGACTCCGGGTTCGAGGCGTATTTCCGCGACCGGCCGGAGTGGATTTGCGTCAAGCGGACGGCCGGGGGGGCGTTCTACCGGCGAAAACTTTGAGCCGCCGTTACCCGATTTAACCACAAAAACGCGATTGTTTAGCCCCGATCCACCGGCGAGATAGGTGGTTGCGGGAACCGCTACCTGTTTGTGCGGTAACGCGGGAGCGACCCGGAAATCGCCCCCGTTTGGTTGACAACGTCGCCTTCGTTGTGGTCATTGCTTCAGCTTGAGCGGGCCGGCGGCGGTCCCGAACACGATCGCCTTGCCGTCGTAACGGATCGTCTGCTTGCCGAGCGTGACCGCGTCGCCCTCGGCTTTCGCCTCCGGGTGCGTGCCGTCCGCCGCCAGCGTGAGGATCGAGAAGGTCGCCCCGCCGGCGGTCACGGCCTTGACCTTAACCTTCGGCCCGGTCGCCCCCGTCACCTTGCCCGTCGCCCCGGGGCCGACCTGCACCACCACCGCGTCCGCCCCGGACGCCCGCGAGTAGTCGACGCCCACCGCCGTCCCGCCGGCCGTGACCGCCCCGGACCCGTCCTCGCGGGGGTCGAAGGCGTCCACCTTCGCCCGGTTCAGCTTGGCCGTACCCTCGACGCTCGGCCGGAGGTCGCCGAACGTGAGCCGGTGGCCCAGGCCCCAGACCATGCACCGCTTGACGTTCTTGTCCTCCGTCCGCGACCCGAACAGCACGGCCACCACCGCGTCGTCGGCGTCCTTCCAGCGGTTGCGGAAGACGTACTGCCCCATCCGCCGGTCCGCGACCACCTTCGGGAGCACCCCTTCCGGGTTCGCCGGGGCCACGCCCCAGGGCCAGTTCACCAGCGCGAACATCGCCCGGTGCGGGTAGGTGAAGGCGTCGAACGTCGGCTCCCCGTCCTTCGCCTGAGTGGGGTAGAGCTTAGCCTCCGTCGGCCGGACGAACTGCTCGTACACCCAGAGCAGTGCGGCCCTCTTTTCCGGCCCGACGGCGCCGAACCCCTCGCAGAAGTACGCCGCGTGGTGGCCGCCGTCCTGCACCAGCTGGTCCGTTCCGTACCCGCCCATCGGGGCCGGGTTGGTGTACATCGGGCCGGCCGGGGTGGGCACCGTTTGGGCCGCGAACCGCAGGGTGATCCACTCGGCGTTCGGCCGGGTGAGCCAGTCGCGGCCGCCGCACACCCGCTCGGCTTGGAGCCACGGAAGGAACGTCCAGGTGGAGGCGATCACCCCCGGGCCGGCGTGTTCCCCGAAGTACCCGCCCTCGCCGAAGTCTTCGGTGAGAATCTTGCGGGCGAACCGCTCGACCCCCTCCTGGTACTTGGCCAGCTTGGCGTCGTCGGCCCCGGGGTCGCCCTTGATGGCGAGGACCGCCAGCCCGGCCCCGCCCGTCTGGAGCCCGAGGTGATTGGAGACCGGGTTCGGGTTGTTCGGCCGGAGGGCTAGGGCTTCGAGCGAAGTCTTCGCACCCTTCCCGCAGACCTGGTTGTAGTTCATGACGGCCCCGCACACGGTCTTGCGGAAGGCGTCGTCCCAGCCGTCGTAACAGAGGTCGTAGGCGACGGCGACGGCGGCCAGCGACGGCCCGGCCCGGAGCGGCTCGGACGGGCGGACGAAGGCGTACCGCTTGTCCGAGTCGAGCGCCCCGTCGAGCGCCTTCTGCACGTACTCTTTGCCGAGGGCGGCGTACTTCGCGTCCCCGGTGGCCTGGTACAGGAACCCGGCCGCCGCCCCGTGCCACAGGGTGTACGACCGCTCCGGGTTCCCCTCGATGCCGAGGAGCGTCTTGCAGCGGGCGAGGATCAGTTTGCCGTCCGGCGTGGCCGCCCGCTCGCGGAGGGCGGGCACGTCGGCCTTGCGGAAGAAGAGGCGGGGGTGTTCGCCGGCCGCCGGCGGGGTGAACCCGGGAACCGGAGCCGGCCACGGGGCGTCGGCCGCCGCGGCGGCCGGGAGCAGGGCGAGCGCGAACGCGAGGGAGAGGGCGGGTCGCATCGGGCCTCCGGGGAAGTGGGCACGCCCGCCCTTGTGGGGGCGGGCGCTCTCGAAGCGGGTGTGGGAGGCTCGACGTGGGCGGGCTTTAGCGCTGGACGCGGGCCGACCCCCCCTTGGCGAACGCCTCCACTTCGGGCAGCTTCGCCATCGTCACATCCCCGGGGAACGTGGTCAAGAGGGCACCGTGCGCCCAGCCGAGCCGCAGGGCCTCCTCCGGCGACCGGCCGGCGAGCAGGCCGTAGACCAGCCCGGCGCAGAAGCCGTCGCCGCCGCCGATCCGATCGACCACGTCGAGCTGCGTCGTCGGGCTGACGTACTTCTGGCCGTCGAGCCACAGGACGGCCGCCCAGTCGTGGCGGTTCGTGGTGTGGACCTCCCGCAGCGTCGTCGCCACCAGCTTGACGTGCGGCAGCTCCTTCACGATCGCGTCCATCATGCCGAAGAACTGGTCCGGGTTGAGCTTCGACTCGGTCTTGGCCGTCACCTCCGGCCCCTTCACCCCGAGCCCCTTCTGCAAGTCCTCCTCGTTGCCGATGAGGCAGTCGACGTGCTCCACGATCCGCCGCAGGGTCTTGACCGCGTAGGCGTCGCCGCCGACCGAGGCCCACAGCTTGGCCCGGTAGTTGAGGTCGAACGACGTGACGGCCCCGGCCGCCTTCGCGGCCTTCATCCCCTCGATCACGAGTTCGGCCGTCGTCTCCGAGAGGGCCGAGAAGATGCCGCCGGAGTGGAACCACTTCACCCCGCCGGCGAAGATCGTCTTCCAGTCGATGTCGCCCGGCTTGAGGAGCGCCCCGGCCTCGTTCGAGCGGTTGTAGAAGACGACCGGGGCCCGCACCCCGGCCCCGCGGTCGCTGTACACGGTGGCCATGTTCGGCCCGCGGACGCCGTCGTGCTTGAACGTCTTGTAAAACGGGGTGACGCCGTACTCCTTCACCTTCGCCTGGATCATCTCGCCGATCGGGTAGTCGACCATGGCGGTGGCGATGCCGGTCTTGAGGCCGAAGCAGTCGGACAGGTTGGCCGCCACGTTGTACTCGCCGCCGGAGACGTGGACGTCCAACGTCCGGGCCTTGCGGAACGGGATGATGCCGGGGTCGAGGCGGTGGACGAGGGCCCCGAGGGCGAGGAAGTCGAGGGCGGCGGGGCCCTGGCGGAGAGTCAAGGCGGACATGGTGGCTCCGGAGCGGGTGTGAGTGTGGGTGCCGCGGCGGCCGCGGCGGGTGACGGGTGTTGTATTCGGCGGCCCCGGGCCGTCACCCGCGGGCCATGACCGGGATGACGATCGCGGCCGCCAGGAGGAAGTCGTTCACGAGCCCGCTCACGTCCGGCGGCGTCATGTACCGGCCGGCGGTCTCCGGCGGGTAGCCGAGCAGGTCGCGGGCGGCCTTCAGTTCTTCCGGCGACAGGGCTTCGAGGATGCGGCGGGTGACGGCGGTCGGCAACTCCTCCAGCAGCCGGGCCTGGTCGTCCGGGCTGACCTCCCGTAGGACGGCCCGCGTCTGCTCGCCGGTGAGGCACCGGAGGAGGTTTGCCTGGTGGTCCCGCGGGAGGTAGGCGAACACCTCGCCGGCCCGCTGCCGGGGGATGATTCGGAAGAGGGCCACGTCGTCCTCGTCCGGCACCCGCGTCAGCACCTCGGAGGCGTATGATGGGTCGAAGTCGGCGAGGAAGTCGCGCAAGACCTCCACCGCGTCTCGCGGATCAACTCCTGAAGATCGGGCCCCAACAGCGTACCGAACTCGGCCATGTCGCACCCCCGGCCGGCACCCGGTGGCGGGGCACACCCGTGCGTTATAGCGACGCCAACGCGAGGCAAACAAAAAGCCCCGGGATGGCCTTCCCGGGGCGTTCCTGTCGCCTGACCCCTGTCCACCGACCCCTGCTATTCGTGCCGGTCGCCCATCACGGCGTGGTGGTTGACCTCGGCCTCGGCCACCTTGGTGAGTTCCACGTCGGCCTTCTTCTCCTCGTCGAGCGATTCGCGCAGAAGTTTGGCGATGTCGGGGTAGCCGAGCTTCTTGGCCCACGTCAAGAGGCAGCCGTAGGTGGCGATCTCGAAGTGCTCGATCCGCTGGGCGGCCGCGATGAGGGCGGCGTCGAGGACTTCCGGCTCGTACCCGGCGGCGATCACCTCGTCGGCCGCGGCGATCAGCCCCCGCATCCCGTCGGAGCTGTCGGCAACGAGCCGGAGGTTGAGTTCGGTGGCTGCCCGGTCGAGGCGGTGGATCTGGGCGTGAGTCTCGCCGAGGTGCTTCTCGAACCCGGCCTTCAGGTCCGGCGACTTGGCGGCGGCGGCCATCCGGGGCAGGGCGGCGGTGAGCTGCGTTTCCGCCCCGAAGGCTTCCCCGAGTTGCTCCGCGAACAGGTCGTACATGGACTTCGACATGGGTGAAGCTCCGGGGGTGGGGGGTGGGGGGCTCAGTTGTTGAGCGTATCTCCGCTCCCGCGATTCTTCCGCTTGGCCTCGTCGGCGATGGCCTGCCGCTCGTCGCTCGACAGGTCGTCCAGTGGCGAACTGTCGGCCCCGCCGGCGGCGTCATCGACGTGGCCGTGGTGCGGCCCGTAAGGCGTGTTCAGCAACGCGCCGTCGGCCGGCTCTTCGCCCTTCTTGACTTCGTTCGCCACGAGTAGACTCCTCAGCCGACGCTCGGAACGCCGGCGTGGTGTTCGTTGTTCCGGTCGGCGGCCCGGTCGGTTAGGGTGGTTACGGCTTCCGGCGTCTTGCCGCGGCTGTCCCGCCCCTTCACCCGCTCCGTGCCGACCCCGCCGGGCTCGGGTAGGACGTGGTGGTTGACCAGCCCCAGGACGGTCGACGTCAGCCCGGGGAAGACGCCCTGGAGGGCGACCGCGAGCTTGGCCGGGAGCGACAGCACGACTTCCGCGTCGCCCCGGGCGCAGGCGTCGGCGACCCGCCGGGCGGCGGACTCGGCGCTCATCGAGAAGCCGGGGACCGAGTCGCCGAGGGCGAACCAGCGGTACTCCTCCTCGTGCCGGCCCTTGAACTCGGCGTGAAGGTGGCTACCGGTCCGCATCAGGCCGGGGCAGACGGTGGTAACGACGACCCCGTGCCGCGACAGCTCGGCCCGCAGCCCGGCCGAGAGGCCGACGAGAGCGAACTTCCCGACCGAGTACGAGAGCATGTGCGGGATGGCGACCTTGCCGCCGATGGACGAGACGTTGACGATCCGCCCCGCCCCGCGGGCTTTCATGTCCGGTAGCACTTCGAGCGTGGTGTACAGGGCCGCGTACAGGTGCGTGTTGAGCGAAGCCTCGAAGTCCGCGACGGTCTGCGTTTCGAGCGGGCCGACGCCGATGATGCCGGCGTTGTTCACCAGCACGTCGCACGGCCCGATTTCCCGGCGGGCGGCGGCCACGAACCGCTTCACGGCGTCGCGGTCGGTCACGTCGCAGCGGACGCCGACGACGCGGGTGTTGTAGTTCAGCAGGTCGCCGACCGCCGCCTGGAGCTCGTCCATGTCGCGCCCGCAGACGGCGAGGTTGGCACCCCGCCCGGCGAGTTCGCGGCCGAGGACGAGCCCCAGCCCGCGGGAGCCGCCGGTGATGAGGACGTTCTTGCCGCGGAAGTCGTACTTCGGGCGGACGGCTTGCCACAGGGCGTATCCGCCGACCGCCGCCGCCCCGACCGCGAGGAATCGCTTCATTGCCCTACCTCTGGTTACGCGGTCGGCCCCCGCTACGCCCCGGTGCCGCTCCGCTCCAATAACTCTTTGAGCCGCCGGAGGTCCTCCACAACCTGCTGCTCCGGGGCCTCGCCGAAGAGGCGGGCGGCGGCGGCCCCGAGCTTGCCGCCGGGCGGATCGTACTTCAGCGACACCCGCACCTCCGTCCCACCGCCGGCCTCGCGGAAGTGGACGGAACCGGCCGTGTCCACGTCGGCGTTCCCGACCGACTTCCAGGCGATCACCTCGTTCGGGGTGTCGGTCACGATCTCGGCATCCCACTCGACCCGCAGCCCGAGCGGACCCTTCGCCACCCAGTGCGACCTGTTCCCGCCGTGGTCCTTGACCTCCACCAGGTGCGACATGAACCGGGGCAGGTTCTCGAACCCCCGCCAGAAGCGGTAGACCTCGGCCACCGGCCGGTTGATCGTAACGGCGTGTTCGACCTTCAACCCGTGCCCGGCCGGTATGACCGACTCCGAGCCGCCGCCGGTCGTGCAGACGCCGAGAGCCTTGTACAGGGCACAGTTGCCCGACAGCCCGCGGAAGAGGAACGCCCCGCCGGCCGCCGCCCCCAGGAGGCTCGTCCGCCGGCCGGTGAGGCTCCACGCCATCAGCCCGCCGCCGACGACCGCCGACACCAGCCGTTCGAGCCCGCCGACGTTCGTCTCGGCCGATGGCACGTGGGCCAGGGCCGCCCGTACGGTCTCGTTCGACCCCGCGACCGACTTGGCGGCGACGTTCAGAAGGGTGGTCGGCATGAGTCAAGCTCCGTGGGAAATGAGGCTCGGAAGCGCCCGGTGTCGAAAGGGGGTGCAATGGACGTGCCGGGTGGTCGGCCACGTTCCGGCGGTGCGGACTCGAACGGTGATTTCGATCTGGAAAAGCCAGCGAGTTGTGAATCTTGGAGTGGTCGCGGCGGCTCTAATTCCGGCACACGACACGCGACGGAAACACGGTCGCCCGACCCACTTGAAAGGCCAACATGATCGACGACACTTGCACCCCGGCGGTCGATGCGCCGGAGCCGACGCTCAACGTTCCCGCGCAGGACGACACCCGCCCCCAGGCAAGCCGGTACGCGACGGCCGGCCGACTCGGGGCCGAGCGGGTGCATCAGTTGTTGCTGCGGGGCAAGCAGTACGAGCAGGAACACGGCCTGAGCGCCGGCCGCCAGCGTGTGCGGCAGCTCATCCAACTCGGCCGGCGGTTCGAGGAGGAACACGGGTTGGCCATGCCCGAGCCAAAGCCGAGACAGTCGCGCGGCGAGGTGTGGCAGGAATTCCTGCGGTTGCTCGCTCTGGTCGTGAAGCCGGCATACCAGCCGGAGGTTCAGCGGCTGGTCGTCAAGCTGGCCGACGGGACGGGGCCGACACCCGAACCCGTACTGTTCGACGGCGACCCGTCGGCGGCGTGAGCCGCGTCGGTTTCGTCGGCCGGGCGGCGGAACGGGTAGAGGAGTTGGCCAAGGAGCGTTTCCGGTACGGGGTCGCGGTGGACCCCGTACCGGGTCGGCACCCGGCGCGGGAAGTAGAAGGTGCCGAACAACAAGTCCCACGCCGGGAAGATGCCGGCGAAGTTCTTGTC
>JANPKP010000573.1:0-1805 GCA_031426095.1 Gemmataceae bacterium | reverse complement strand
GCCGCGGCGGCGTCCAGTTCCGCCGCCCACCCTTCGACGTCGGCCGCCACCGGGTTCGATGCCATGTCCCGCCCCCGCACGTAAGTCGTGACGGGGACAGTGTATCAATTACAACTGTAGTACTAAGTCGGGTGTCGGTCGGTCCGCTTCACGCTTGGAAGGCCGCACGCAGGGCGGAGATCAGCGTCTTGCGGTCGAGCGGCTTTTCCAGCACGTCCGCGGCCCCGAACGTTCTCGCCACCTGTAAGAACGTCTGCCCGCTGACCTGTCGTGTGCCCCCGCTCATCGCTGCGACCTTCACGCCCGGTAACTCGGCGGATAACTGGCGGATCGTTTCCAGCCCCTCCTGTCCGGGCATGAAGAGGTCGCAAAGGATCACATCGGCGGGGCGGTGGCGGTGGGCCTTGACCCCCTCCAGACCGTCAGCGGCCTCCCGGACCTCGTGGCCCTCGCCTTCCGAAACAAGCCGGACGAACGCCCGCACCTGTGCCTCGTCGTCAATCACAAGTATGGATGCCATGCCCGAACTCTTTCCTGGATCGTCGCCCGTGTCCGGCCCAGGCCCGGCACCCGAGGCCGCACTCGCCGGACGGGACGGGTGGGCAGAAACCGCCAACGAGTCGTCACCCATGGCCGTCGAGCACGTCGCGGACTTTCTGGGCGAGGGCGGTGGGGGTGAACGGCTTCTGCAAGAAGTGTGTGCCGGCGTTTAGGACGCCGTGCCGCACCACGGCGTCGTCCGTGTACCCGCTGGTGAATAGCACTTTCGCCTCAGGGTGGCGGGCGACGACCGCCTCGGCCACCTGCCGCCCGCCCATCCCGCCCGGCATCACCACGTCCGTCACCAGCAGGTGCAGCGGCCCGGCGTGCCCGTCCGCCGCGTTGACCGCCCCCCGCCCGTTCCCGGCCTCCAGCACCGCGTACCCGCACATGATCAGGACGTGCCGGCCCAGGGCACGCACCGCGTCCTCGTCCTCCACCAGCAGGACCGTCTCCGTCCCCCGGGGCATGGGCGTCCGAAGGATTCCCGACCTGCCGGACAGCGGGGCGTCCCCGACCCGCGGCAGGTACAGTTTGAACGCCGTCCCCCGGCCCACCTCGCTGTGGACCCCGACGTGCCCGCCGGACTGCTTGACGAACCCGAACACCATCGCCAGCCCCAGCCCCGTCCCCTTGCCGGACACCTTGGTGGTGAAGAACGGCTCGAAGATGCGGGCCTGGACCTCCGGCGTCATCCCCGCCCCGGTGTCGCTGACAGCCAGCACGACGTAGGGGCCGGGCCGCACGTCCGGGTGGGTGGCGACGTAGGCCGCGTCGAGTTCGACGTTTCGCGTCTCGACTGTGAGCTTCCCGCCGGTCGACATGGCGTCCCGGGCGTTCACGCACAGGTTGACGACCGCCTGCTCCAACTGGCCGGGGTCGGCCTTCACCCGGCCGAGGTCCGGGGCGAGTTTCGCGGCCAGGTCGATGTCCTCCCCGATCAGCCGCCGGAGCATCTTCTCCACGTCCCGGACCAGGGCGTTCGGGTCGAGCACCTTCGGCTCCAGCACCGACTGCCGGCTGAACGCGAGCAACTGCCGGGTCAGGCCCGCCGCCCGGTCGCCGGCCTTGGTGATCTCCGCGACCAACTCCCGGCTCGGGTGGCCGGGCGGGAGGGCGTCGTGGACGATCTCGCCGTACCCGTTGATGACGGTGAGCAGGTTGTTGAAGTCGTGGGCCACCCCGCCGGCCAGTTGGCCGACCGCCTCCATCTTCTGGGCTTGGTGGAACTGGTTCTCCAGCTTCCGCCGCCCGGTCACGTCCGT
>JANPKP010000572.1:0-1531 GCA_031426095.1 Gemmataceae bacterium | reverse complement strand
CGAGGCCCTGCGGAAGGTGTACGACGCCGACGCCCTAGCCGACGAGCTGACCGGGAAGAAGTGAGCGTGATTTCGCGTGGCCGCGGCGCGGACTCCGCGCCGCGGCCACGCGGGGCTATAACGAAGTGCGTGGTGGTGGCGAACGGGCACCTTGGGGACGGACACATGCCGTACAACACGTTCACCCTGGCCCGGCTCCAAGACGAACTCGGGATCACGCTACAGACCGGGACGAATCTGTTCGCTCATTTGTCGTCGGCTCCGGTCGCCGAACCGTTCCGCGAAATGCTCCTCGAGCAGTACGGGCTGGCGGCCGCCATAAACACCGAAAAGGTCCGCTCGGAACTAGTCGTCGCCCCCTTGTTGGCCGAGGCGTGGCGTCGGGGGCGGGGCCGCATCGCCATGTTCTCCGGGGTTCCGTTCCCCGTCGATTCGGCGGCCGACCTGACGGGCGTGTGCGACTTCGTATTGGGCTACCCCCCGCAACTCGATGTAGTGACCGCCCCGGTCCTCATGGTGACGGAGGCGAAGAACGAAAGCATCATGGGCGGGCTGGGCCAGTGCGGGGCGTCGATGGTCGCCGCCCAGCGGTTCAACGCCCGCCGCAACAGCGACATCACGACCATTTACGGGTGCATTACCAACGGCGGGGAGTGGAAGTTCCTCCGCCTCGTGGGGACGACCCTCGAACTCGACAACAGCCCCTACCTGATCGACGCGCCGGACCGCATCCTCGGCATCATCCTCCACTTCGTCGGCCTCGCCCCAGCAACCCCCGTGGCGGCTTGACCGGCCCGCCCTCGCCGAACGGCCTTCGCCCGGACCCCCCCCCATGCCCGCGCCCGATCACTGCCCTCACTGCGGGGTCGAACTGCCGGCCGTGCGGGACGCCTTTTGCCCCGAGTGCGGGGAGCGGCCGGACGAGCCGCCGGTCGGGCCGACTGGCGAGGCGATGGCGGTCGCTCGGTTCCCGTCGGACCGGCCCCCGCCGCTCCCGCTGCGCGACTGGCTGTTCCTGGCGGCGTTCTACACGCTCGCGGTCTTGGCCGGGCTCGTCACCGCCACCGGCCGCGAGGGGACGCGGCTCGAACTCCTCTTGCGGGCCACCTCCGCGTTCGTCCTCGCCCTCTGGGCGTTCGCCGACGCGGCCGCACGCGGCCGCCCCATCCCCCGTCTCGCCAAGCCGTGGTTCGTCCTCCTCGCCGGGGCCGCCGTTCCGCTTTACGTCGTCTGGTCGCGCGGCTGGGCCGGGGTCGTCTACACCCTCATGCACGCCGTCGGATTTTTCGTGGTGTCGTGGGGGGCCGCGAACGTGATCGACGGGCTGCTGGCCGGTTGAACCGTGGCGGCCTTCCGATCCCGCCGTCAAGGTCGGAACCGCGAATCGGGCTTAATGCAGGCTCACGGCTGAGGATTCGGTAATGCGGGGTGGGTCGGACAGCCGTAGTAGTCGCACACCCGCTGCCGCAACTCCTCGGCCGTGAGCTTCCGGTCCGGTTCGGCCACGGCCCGCTTGCCGTGGACCCACTTC
>JANPKP010000571.1:0-5126 GCA_031426095.1 Gemmataceae bacterium | reverse complement strand
AGCGTCACCCCGCTCAGGAGCAGCCCCTGCCAGGCGATTAACCCGACGAACGCCGATGTCACGAGCGGCTTCCGGGGGTCGCGCGGGGCCCGGGTCATAGCGTCCGGGTTCGACGCCTCGAGGGCCAGCGCCATGGCCGGGAACACGTCGGTGATCATGTTCAGCCAGAGGATCTGCAACGCCCCGAGCGGCAGCGGCCAGCCAACCATGAGGGCCACGAAGACGACCAGGATTTCCGCCAGATTGCACGAGAACAGGTAGTGAACGAAGCGGACGATGTTGGCGTAGACGACCCGCCCCTGCTCGACGGCCCCGACGATCGTCGTGAAGTTGTCGTCGGTGAGGACCATGGCCGCGGCCTCCTTGGCGACCTCCGTCCCTTTGACCCCCATCGCCACCCCGATGTCGGCCTGCTTCAGGGCCGGGGCGTCGTTCACCCCGTCCCCTGTCATGGCCACCACCTCGCCCCCGCCCTGGAGGGCCTCGACGATCCGGAGCTTGTGCTCGGGCGAGACGCGGGCGAACACGCCCACCCCCGCGGCGGCCGTCCGCCACCCCGCGGCGTCGAGGCCCGCCAGTTCCCGGCCGTGGGCGGTCCGGAGCGGCCGGCCCTCGGGGTCCCGGTCCAAGCCGAGCTGGCGGCCGATCTCGGTCGCCGTCGCCTCCTGGTCGCCGGTGATCATGACGACCCGGATGCCGGCCCGCTGGCACGTCTGGATCGCGGCCTTCGCCTCCACGCGGAGCGGGTCGATCATACCGACCAGGCCGACGAACACGAGGTCGCCGGCGAGGTCCTCCGGGCGGTGGTCCGGCAGGAGGTCCTTGTAGGCCAGGGCGAGGACGCGGAGCGCCCGCCCGGCCAGCTCGTGGTTGTCCGCCATGACCTGCCTCCGGCCGTCGGGGGTCATCGGCCGGACGCCGTCTGCCGTGAACACGCCGGCGCTCGCGTCGGCCACGACCTCCGGGGCACCCTTGACGTAGGCGACGGCCCGGCCGTCCGGGGTGCGGTGGACGGTCACCATCCGCTTCGTCTCGCTGCTGAACGGCACCTCCCCGACGCGCGGGAACTCCCGCTCCAGGTCGTCCTTGCCCCTCCCGGCCTTCAGCGCGGCGACGAGCAGTGCCCCCTCCGTCTGGTCGCCCAGGACCGCTGCCCCGCCGCCGGACACGTCGAGCTTGGCGTCGGAGCATAAGGCGCCAACCCGCAGCGCCAGCGCCAGGTGCATGTCGACCTTGGCGTCGACGGCCCGGCCGCCCTCGGTGAACTCGCCCGACGGGGCGTAGCCGGCGCCCGACACGTCGACTCGCCGCCCTCCCAGTTGCAGTGCGCGGACGGTCATCTCGTCTTTGGTCAGGGTGCCGGTCTTGTCCGTGCAGATGACGGTGGTCGAGCCGAGCGCCTCGACGGCCGGCAGGCGGCGGACGAGCGCCCCCATGCGGGCCATCCGCTGCATGCCGACGGCGAGCGTCATGGTGGCGACGGCGGGCAGGCCCTCGGGCACGGCCGCGATCGCCAGCGAGATGCCGACCTCCAGCATGTACAGGAATCCGTGGCCTCGCAGCAGGCCGGCCCCGACGATGACCGCGCACAGCACCAGGACGACGCCGATCAGAACGTGGCCGAGGGAGGCCAGCTTGCGTTCGAGCGGGGTGTCACGGCCGCCGGCCTCGTCGATGAGCGTCCCGATCCGGCCGACCTCGGTGCGCATGCCGGTGGCCGTCACCAGCAGCCGGCCGCGGCCGTCCGTGACGGCCGTTCCCAGGTAGGCCATGTTCCGCCGGTCGCCGAGGGGGGCGGCCTCATCGGCAACGGGCTCGGTGGTCTTCGTGACGGCGAGCGACTCGCCCGTCAGCGCGGCCTCGGCCACTTGCAGTCGGGCGCTCCGGACCACCCGCCCGTCGGCCGGGACGCGAGACCCGGCGGCGACGAGGACGACGTCCCCCGGGACCAGTTCGGCGGCGGGGACCTCGTGCTCGTGACCGTCTCGGAGGACGTGGGCCGTCGCCACCGCCTGGCGTTGGAGGGCGGTGAGCGCCCGCTCGGCCTTCCACTCGGTGAGGAAGCCGACGACCGCGTTCAGGACGATGACGACCAGGACGGCCGCCCCCTCGACGTTCTCCCCGAGCACGAACGCCACCACCGTGACCACGACGAGCAGGGCGACGATAAGGCTCTTGAACTGGCCCGCGAGGATCGCAAGGGCGGACCGGCCCTTTTTCTGGGCCAGGGCGTTCGGGCCGAACTGCTCGCGCCGCCGGGCAACCTCGGCCTCCGTCAGGCCGCCCGTCGGGTCGGACTTGAGCGCGCGGGCCACCTCCTCCGCCGCCAGCGAGTGCCACGGGCGGTCCGGATCGCGGGCGATGCCGGGCTTGCCGCCCGCGTCGTCTGTCCGCCTCACCTTCGTCGAGTCGTTAACAGTCAAAGAATTCTCCGGGTCGGGTTTGCCGTCCTGTTGCCTGGCCATCCGACTGGCACATAGGTGATTGCTTCGCGGCATCCGCCGTCAGTTTTCGGTAAGCGTGGGAGTGACGAGATTGGCGAGCGGTTCACCGTGTTCGAAGGCGCGGACGTTTTCCAGCGTCGTCTCGGCGATGTTCGCCAGGGCCTCGCGCGTCAGGAACCCCTGGTGGGACGTGACGAGCACGTTCGGGAAAGTCAGGAGGCGGGCGAGTACGTCGTCCTGGAGGACCTGGTCCGACAGGTCGCGGAAGAAGACGCCGTCCTCCTCCTCGTACACGTCCAGGCCGGCCGCGCCGACGTGGCCGGACTTCAGGGCGGCGATCAGCGCCCCCGTGTCGAGCAACGCGCCCCGCCCGGTGTTGATGACGAACACGCCGCGCTTCATGCCCGCGAGCGCTTCCGCACCGACGAGGTGGTGCGTCTGGGGTGACAGAGGAACGTGCAGGGAGACGACATCCGACCGCTGGTACAGCTCGGGGAGGCCCACGTAGGTGAGTCCGAACCGCTCGGCGAGTTGCCCGTCCGGGCTGACGTCATGGGCGAGCAACTCGCACCCGAACCCGTGCATGATCCGGGCCATGACGGCACCGATCCGCCCGGTGCCGATGATGCCGACGGTCTTCCCGTGGAGGTCGAACCCGACCAGGCCGTCGAGGGAGAAGTTCGACTCGCGGACGCGGTTGGAGGCGCGGTGGATCTTCCGGTTCAGCGCCAGGACGAGGCAGGCCGCGTGCTCCGCGACGGCGTACGGCGAGTACGCGGGCACGCGGGCCACCGGCAGTCCGAGACGCTTCGCCGCGTGAAAGTCCACGTGGTTGTGGCCGGCCGAGCGAAGTGCCACGAGGCGGACCCCACCCGCGTGGAGCGCGTCCAGCGTGTCGGCATCGAGCTGGTCGTTGACGAAGGAGCAGACGGCCCCGAAACCGGCGGCGAGAGGTGCGGTGTGGCGGGTCAGTCGGGGCTCGAAAAAGGTAAGCTCGTGCCCGAAACGCTCGTTCGCGGTGCGAAAGGTGTCCCGCTCGAAGCGGTGCGTGTCGAAGACGGCGACTCTCATGGGTCAGACCTTGATTGCACTGGTACGGGCGGATAGCTCTTTTGCGTACGACGGCCTGCCGCCGCGGCCGGTAGCACCACTCGGGAACGGACTCAGCGGGACAGCCCGAATCCCCGGAGTGCCGCGACGGCCTGCGCCAGCACCTGCCCTTCGTCCGCCCCGGTCGAGATCACCCGAACGACTTCCGAAGTTTGTCGGCACGGCCGTTCCCAGCGGGCGGCGGCCTCCAGGTACACCGACCAGTCCGCGTCCGACGGGTCGTCCCGACGACCCCGGAGGCGAGCCCGGACCACATCCGGCTCGGCTTCGCAAAGGAGAAACACCGCGGTCACGCCCAACCGGGCCGCGGCTTCGAGAAACCTCACGCGGTACTTCTCGCCGCGGAAACTGGCGTCGACGACGACCCGTTCGCCCTCGAACAGAAGTGCCTCCGCACGGTGCAGGCACTCGGAATAGGTCCGCTCGGTCCGGTCGGGAGCGTACAGTCCTTCCTCGAACGCGGCGGGCATTCCTCCGCCGTCGTGCGGTGTGGCCTCGCGGGCGGCCTGAGGTAACTCCTTTCGCACCACGTCGGAGCGGACGACCCGAAACCCCGCCCGGGCGGCCAGGAGGCGGGCGAGAGTCGACTTTCCGGTGCCCGGGAGCCCGCCGACCAGGACGAGGCAGGGCTTGCGGTCGGGGCGATCAAGCTCGGCGAGCGCCAGGAGCCAGTAGGCTCGTGCCTTCGCCAGGGCGAGAGCCCGCTCCGCACCGGGGATCTCCCCCCGCGACACTTTGAACCCCTCCACCTTGCCGCGCACGGCGGCGCGGTAGGCCGTGTAGAGGGGGAGGAGCGCCCGGCCCTCGCGGTCGCCCGAGGCCCGGAAATAAGCCTCCGTGAACGCCCCGGCCAAGTCCCGCCGGCCGTGGAAGGCGAGGCCCATGGCGAGGAACGCCATGTCGGCCACCGGGTCGGCGAAGCGGAACCGCTCGTTGAACTCGATGCAGTCGACGACGGCCAAGTCGTCGGGCGGCTCTCGTTCGGGGAACAGGTAGACGTGCCCGAGGCGGAGGTCGCCGTGGGTGTCGCGAGGCACGCCGCGGTTGGCCCGTCCCTCGATCAGGTGCTGATGGCGGGCGAGTTCCGCCTCCGTGAGGGATCGCACCCGCTCGAAGACGGCGCGGCTGAGGGTGGTGCCGACCTGCGACGCCGACTGCTCGAAGTTCTCGCGGGCGTTCCGGGCGACGACCGCGAACCGGCCGAAGGCGGCGATGTGTTCGCCGGCGTCGGCACCGGCGTGAAACGAAGCGACCCGCTGGGCGAGGGCCTCCACCGCCCCGGACGGGAGGTCCCCGTGCCGGATGCGACTCTGGAGGGTCGTGTCGTCGGACAGGCGGTTCATCTTGACCGCCCACTCGACCGCCTCGCCTTGGCCCTCGACCCGCACGCCGTGCTCGGTCGTCGTGACGGGGACGACGCCGAGGTAGACATCCGGCGCGAGCCGGCGGTTGAGGCGGACCTCTTCCTCGCAGAAGTGGCGGCGCTTGGCGAGCGTGCCGAAGTCGAGGAACCCGAGGGCGACCGGCTTCTTGATCTTGTAGGCGTAGGGGCCGGCCAGGAAGACGGCGGAG
>JANPKP010000570.1:0-16657 GCA_031426095.1 Gemmataceae bacterium | reverse complement strand
CTCCTTCGTGGCGTTCGGGAGCAGGTCGCCGGCGACCTGCCACGTCACGAACTGGTCGTAAGGGAGGTTGCGGTTGATCGCCGACACGACCCAATCGCGGTACGGCCACGCGGCCCGGAAGCGGTCCATCTGATAGCCGTGGGTGTCGGCGTACCGGGCCACGTCGAGCCATTCGGTCGCCATCCGCTCGCCGAACCGCGGCGACGCGAGGAGTCGATCGACCACCTTCTCGTAGGCGTCCGGCGACTTGTCCGCGAGGAAGGCGTCGACCTCGGCCGGCGTCGGCGGCAGCCCCGTGAGGTCGAACGACACGCGGCGGATCAGCCGCTCGCGGTCGGCCGACGGCGACGGCGACAAGCCCTCTCGCTTCAAGCGGGCGAGAACGAACGCGTCGATCGGCTGCCCGCCGCCCGGCACCACCGGCTTCGCCATCGGCTCGAACGCCCAGTGCTTGCCCCACTTCGCCCCCTGGGCCACCCACGCTTTTAGCGTCGCGATTTGGGCCGCCGACAGCTTGCGGTTCGACCCCGGCGGCGGCATCCGCACGTCCGGGTCGGCGCTCGCCACGCGGGCCACGAGTTCGCTCGCCTCGGACTTGCCGGGGACGACGTTCGCCACGCCGCCGCGTTCGCGGTAGACGCCCTCCTTCGTGTCGAGCCGGAGCTTGGCCTTGCGGGTCGCCTCGTCCGGCCCGTGGCAGTGGAAGCAGGCGTCCGACAGGACGGGCAGCACGTCCCGTCCGAAATCGACCGCCGGCTCCGCGGCCGCCACGGGGGCGGGGAGCGCGAGGGCGGCGAACGCGAAGCAGCGGAAGAATCTGGTCATGCCGTACTCGACGGGGCAGACGGCGGGCGGGTGAGCCCGATTGTATCACGCCGGGGCCGGCGGCCAAACCTCACCTCAAGCCGGGTTCGCCTTCAGAAAGCTCTCGATCTCCGCGACTTCGGCCGGCGAGAGCCGCCACACCGCGGCCCCGACGAGTTCCCGCAACTGCCCCGGCTTGCGGGCCCCCACGATCGCCCCCGTGACGGCCGGGTGCCGCAGGGCCCACGCCACCGCCACCTCGCCCGGCGACTTGCCGTGCCGGCCGCCGACCGCCTTCAGTCGCTCCACCAACGCGAGGTTGCGGCTCAGCTTCGGCTCCTGGAAGTGGCCGTTCTTCTCCTTCCGCCAGTCGTCGGCCGGTAGCGCCGCGATCCGCTCCCGCGTCATCGCCCCGGTGAGCAGCCCCGACCCCATCGGCGAATAGGCGATCACGCCGACGTTGTGGGCCTCGCAGTACGGCAGCACGTCCGCCTCCACCTCCGGGCGGATCAGGGAGTACGGCGGCTGGAGTGATGTTATCGGCCCGAACTTCGCCACCCGCGCCATCTGGCTCGCGCTGAAGTTCGACACGCCGACCCACCGCACCTTCCCCTCGTCCTTGAGTTTCAGCACCGCCCGCCACCCCTCCTCGATGTCCTCGTCCGGCTCCGGCCAGTGGACCTGGTACAGGTCGATCACGTCCACCTTGAGCCGCTTCAAACTCGCCTCGCACTCGCGGCGGACGCTCTCGGCCTTGAGCGACTTGCCGATCTGCCGGTTGTCGTCCCACACGCGGGCGCACTTGGTGAACACGTACGGGCGGTTCGCCACGCCCTCGAGCGCCTTCGCCACGACTGCTTCCGAGTGGCCGAGGCCGTACACGGCGGCCGTGTCGACCCAGTTGATGCCGAGGTCGAGGGCCTCGCGGATGGTGGCGACGCTCGCGGCGTCGTCCTGCGGCCCCCAGGCGAACGCCCACCCGCCGCCGCCGATGGCCCACGCCCCGAAGCCGATGGGGGTGATCTGAAGGTCCGAGTTGCCGAGCCGGCGCGTCTGCATGGTGGTTCTCCGGGCCGCCGCGGGTGGGCATCGGGGAGTTCTCCCGTACCGTTACGACATGCAACCGATTCTACTGATCAACGCCGTCGGCCTGACCCCCCGGCTGCTCGAACACGCCCCCAGGCTGAAGGCCGTCGCCGACATGGGGTGGGTGGCGAACATGCCCGAGGTGCTGCCCGCCGTCACATGCACGGCCCAGGCTACACTTCTGACGGGGACGACGCCCGACATCCACGGCGTGGTCGCCAACGGCTGGCTGTTCCGAGACACGAACGAGGTCCGCTTCTGGCAGCAGTCCAACCGACTGATCCAGGCCGAGCCGGTGTACGCCACGGCCCGCCGGCGGGCGGCCGAGCGCGGGCTGCCGTTCAAGAGCGCGAAGCTCTTCTGGTGGTTCAACCAGGGGGCGGCGGTCGACGTGAGCGTGACCCCGAAGCCGCACTACGCGGCCGACGGGAACAAGGCGTTCGGGATCGCCGGCACCCCGCCGGGCGTGGCCGACGCCCTGGAAAAGCAGCTCGGGGCGTTCCCCTTCCCCGCCTTCTGGGGCCCCATGGCCGGCCGCCGCAGCACCGAGTGGATCGCCGCCGCCACCGCCCTCGTGATGCTCGACGAGCGGCCGACGCTCACCCTCGCGTACCTCCCGCACCTCGACTACGAGCCGCAGCGCCGCGGTCCGAGCGGCTGCAACATGGCGAAGCACGTCCGGGAACTGGACGACGCTTGTGCCCCCCTTCTGGAAGCGGCCGCGACCGTCGGCGCGAAGGTGTGGGTCGTGAGCGAGTACGGCCACTGCGACGTGGCGAGGCCCGTCTACCTCAACCGCGTCTTGCGTTCCGCGGGCCTGCTCGAAGTCCGCCGCGGCCCGTTCGGCGAGCAGCTCGACCTGTACGGCTCGCGGGCCTTCGCCGTGGTCGACCACCAGCTCGCCCACGTCTACGTCGCCGACCCGGCCGACGTGCCGAAGGTGACCGACCTTCTCGAAGCCGTCCCCGGCGTGGCCCGCGCCCTGGCCGGGAACGAGCGGTCCGACGTGAACCTCGTCCACCCCCGCTCCGGCGAGGTCGTCCTGCTCGCGGAGCCCGACGCCTGGTTCGCCTACCCGTTCTGGCTCGACGACGCGGCCGCCCCGGACTACGCCCGGGCCGTGGCCATCCACCACAAGCCCGGCTTCGACCCGTGCGAACTGTTCTTCGACCCCAAGCTCCGCGCCCCGAAGCTGCACGCCGCCCGCCGGCTCCTGCAAAAGAAGCTCGGCTTCCGGATGACGCTCGACGTGGTCCCGCTCGACGCGGCCGTCGTGCGGGGCAGCCACGGCCTCGCCGCCGCCGACCCGCGGGACCGCCCACTGCTGGTGGGCCACGGCCCGAACCCCGGCCCTTCGGTGCCGATGACGGCGGTGAAGGGCCTGCTCCTGGACGCGATCGGGTTGGGTTAACCGATCAGCGCCCGGAGTTGCTTGACGTACCGCGGCACCGCCACCTTCGGGTCTTCGGCGGCCTCGTGTTCGAGCGACAGGGTGCCGTGGAAGTTGGCGTCGCGGAAGATCGCCACGACCCGCTTCAGGTCGGTCTCCTCCTTCGGCTTGCCGGTGGCCAACGTCTCCGTCTTCACCTGGGCCACCACCCCGTAAGGGACGATCTTCGCCAGGTCGGCGTAGGGGTCGGGGGTGTGAAAGTTGCCGGTGTCCACGTTCACCCCGAGGTTCGCGCTCTTGACCGGCTGGACGAGGGCGAGCAGGTGTTCGGGCGTGTCGGTGATGCCGCCGTGGTTCTCCAGGGCCAGGAGCACGCCCTCCTTCTCGGCCACCGGCAGGCACTCCTCCAGCCCGGCCACGACCCGCTTCTGCGACGCTTCGAGCGTGTCCCCCTTCGGGATTTTGCCGGCGAACACGCGGACCGTCTTCGCCCCGAGCCGGCCGGCCCGCCGCGTCCAGTCCTTGACGTGCTCCACCTCGGCCTTCCACTTGGCCGCGTCGGCCAGGCAGAAGTCGTTGCGGACCGGCAGCCCGGCGACGGTCAGCTTCACCTTCGCCGCGTGCGCCTTGAGCTTGTCGATGTAGGCGTCCGTCGTCTCGGCGAAGTAGTACGACGTGAGTTCGACGGCGTCGAGCGGGAGGGTGGCCGCGTAGTCGAGGAAGTCGAACAGCGTCATGGTCGGCTTCTTCAGGTCGAGCGCCAGGCGGAAGCTGTAGGCGGCCAGCCCGAGCTTGATGTCGGCCTTCTGCCCCGGCCGCTTGACCGGGTCGATGGCGAGCAGCGGCGTGGACGCCAGCGCGGCGGCCGACGTGGCGAGGAAGCGGCGGCGAGAGAGGTTCGACACGGGGACGCACTCCGCGAAGGGTGGGGGGAAAAGTTCGTGCGGGCGGCTACCGACCTACTCAACTGACGCCGGATCGGGTCCGATGCGTAGGGTTCATTTGTTCACCATTAGCGGTGAATCGCCATGCCAGCCGTCGCCCCCGACACCCGCCCCCGTTCCGGCCGCGTTCCCGCGGCACTGTGGGAGCGGCTTGCGGCGGCCGCCGACCCGGCCGACATGGCGGAAACCGCGGGCGTCGCCCTCCGAATGCTGCGGCGGGCGATGCGGGGGCCGCGCGGGTCGCGGGCGGCGCTGACGGCCGCCCTCGCCGTCGTCCGCCTCGAAACCGGGCGGATGCGCCTCGGCCTCGGGTCGGCGTTCGCGTCCGGGGCCGACATCGGGATCGACCCGTCGGGAGCGGAAGGATTTTGTCTTGTGGCCCGGGCATCCTTGCCCGGGGTCATCGACCAGCCCGGGCTTGGAAGCGAAGGCCACAAGAATGAAGCCTCTCAAACGCAGACCTTACGCAAGATGTCACTTCGCCGTCAGCAACCCCCGCAACACATACGGCAGGATGCCCCCGTTGAGGTAGTACAGCACCTCCTGAGGGGTGTCGATCCGGCAGACGGCCTGGAAGGTCGTCGCCGTCCCGTCGGCGTTGCGGGCGGTCACGGTCAGCTCGCGGCTCCCGGCGAAGTTCGACTTGAGCCCGTCCACCAGCCCGGCGACGTCGAACACCTCCTCGCCGGTCAGGCCGAGCGAGCCGGCCCCCTCGCCGGCCTTGAACTGCAACGGCAGCACGCCCATGCCGACGAGGTTGCTGCGGTGGATCCGCTCGTAGCTCTCGGCGATCACCGCCTTCACCCCGAGCAGGGTCGTCCCCTTCGCCGCCCAGTCCCGGCTCGACCCGGAGCCGTACTCCTTGCCGCCGATCACCACCAGCGGCGTGCCCTCCTTCTGGTACAGCATCGAGGCGTCGTAGATCGACATCTGCGTCCCCCCCGGCAGGTGCCGGGTGACGCCCCCCTCCACCCCGGGAACGAGGTGGTTCTTGAGGCGGACGTTGGCGAACGTCCCCCGCATCATCACCTCGTGGTTGCCGCGGCGGGCCCCGTAGCTGTTGAAGTCCCGCGGCTCGACGCCGTGGGCGATCAGGAAGCTCCCGGCCGGGGCGTCCTTCTTGATGTTCCCGGCCGGCGAGATGTGGTCGGTCGTGATGCTGTCGCCGAGCAGGGCCAGCACGCGAGCGCCGGTGATCTCGCCGACGGCCGGCGGGTCCATCGTCATGCCGACGAAGTACGGCGGGTTCTGGATGTACGTCGAGGCCGCGTCCCACTGGTAGCGGTCGCCGGTCGGGACGTTGAGCCCCCGCCAGTGCTCGTCGCCCTCGAAGACCTTGCCGTAGGACCGGGTGTACGACTGGTCGTCGATCCCCCGGCTCATGTACGCGGCCACCTCCTCGTGGGTCGGCCAGATGTCCCGCAGGAAGACCGGCTGGGCGTCCGACCCGACGCCGACCGGCTCCGTCTCCCAGTCGAAATCGACCTTGCCGGCGAGGGCGTAGGCCACCACCAGCGGCGGCGACGCCAGGTAGTTGGCCCGCACCTCGGGGTGGACGCGGCCCTCGAAGTTGCGGTTGCCGCTCAGCACGGCGGAGACGACGAGGCCGCCGGCGGTGATCTCCTTCGAGACGGCGTCCGGCAGCGGCCCGCTGTTGCCGATGCAGGTGGTGCAGCCGTAGCCGACGACGTGGAAGCGGAGCTTCTCCAGGTCGGGCAGGAGGTCCGCCTGGGCGAGGTAGTCGGTGACGACCTTCGACCCGGGGGCGAGGCTCGTCTTCACCCACGGCTTGCTCGTCAACCCGCGGGCGACGGCCTTCTTGGCGAGGACGCCGGCCGCGACCATGACCGACGGGTTCGAGGTGTTCGTGCAACTGGTGATGGCGGCGATCACCACCGAGCCGTCGGCGAGGTGGCCGTTGCCGCCCGGCTCGGGAAGCCCGACGTTGCCCTCGACGGCGACCGGGAGCGAGACGGCGGTCGGCTTCTTGGCCGTGGCCTTGAGCTTGGGCAGGGCGGCGGCGAACGACGCCTTCACGTCCCTGAGTGCCACCCGGTCCTGCGGGCGGGCCGGGCCGGCCATGCTCGGCTCGACGGTGGCGAGGTCGAGTTCGAGGGTGTCGGTGAACTCGGCCTCGGGGGTGGTGGCGTCGTGGAACATCCCCTGTTCCTTGTAGTACGCCTCGACCAGCGCGATGAGGTCGTCCGGCCGGCCGGTGAGCTTGAGGTAGCGGAGGGTCTCCACGTCCACCGGGAAGATGCCGCACGTCGCCCCGTACTCGGGGGCCATGTTGGCGATGGTGGCCCGGTCGGCGAGCGGCAGGTCGGCCAGCCCGGGGCCGTAGAACTCCACGAACTTCCCGACCACGCCCTTCTTGCGGAGCATCTGGGTGACGGTGAGGACGAGGTCGGTGGCCGTCGCCCCCTCCATCAGCTTGCCGTGGAGCTTGAACCCGACCACCTGCGGGATGAGCATGGAGACCGGCTGGCCGAGCATGGCGGCCTCGGCCTCGATGCCGCCGACGCCCCAGCCGAGGACGCCGAGGCCGTTGATCATGGTCGTGTGCGAGTCGGTGCCCACGAGTGTGTCCGGGTAGGCCATCCCCTGCTCGTCCACGAACACGGCCCGGGCCAGGAATTCGAGGTTCACCTGGTGGACGATGCCCGTCTCGGGCGGCACCACCTTGAAGTTCCGGAAGGCGTTCTGCCCCCAGCGGAGGAACTGGTACCGCTCGACGTTCCGCTCGTACTCGAGGGCCGTGTTGGTCTCGAACGCCTTGGGGTTGCCGCTGTCGTCTACCTGCACGGAGTGGTCGATGACGAGCTCGCAAGGGATGAGCGGGTTGATCCGCGACGGGTCGCCGCCGAGCGCCTTCATGGCGTCCCGCATGGCCGCGAGGTCGACCACGCACGGGACGCCGGTGAAGTCCTGGAGGAGCACCCGGGCCGGCATGAAGGCGATCTCGGTGTCCGGGTCGGCCTTCGGCTTCCACGTGGCGAGGGCGTCGATGTCGGACTTGCGGACGGACAGGCCGTTCTCGCACCGGAGCAGGTTTTCGAGCAGCACCTTGAGGGAGAAGGGGAGCTTCCGGGCCTGGGGGTGGAGGGCCTCGACGGCCGCGAGCTTGTGGATCGAGTACGCCTTGCCGCCGACGGACAGGGACGTGAGGCTGCCGAAGCTGTTGGGCATGATTCGCTCTCAGGACACGAGGCGGCGGGGCGTCTGGAGGTATTGTTGACGCAGGGGGGGGTTAAGGCAACGGTCGGCGGGCAGTTAACGCTTCTGGTCGCCCAGACTCTGGAAGAACTCCTTGACCGATTCGCGGTCGTCGCGGGAGAGCCGCTGGGCGTCGATCGCCTCGGGGGCCTCCTGCACCGCCTGCTCAATGGCCCCGCTCATCTCGACCGGCGACCGCTTGGTGAACGCCGGCCCGGCGACGGAGCCGCCGTAAGCCTTGCGGCCTCGCACGTCGAACGGGCTCCGCTGCCGCTCCTCGGACCCGCGGGCGGTCTCGGCGTCCGCGTTCTCCGGCCGCGCCCCGGACGCCGGGCCGCCGCTCCCGGTGCCAGTACCTACCGTCGCCGTCCGCACGCCGGCCGCCTTCCCGGTGCCGTTCCCGGGTTGGCCGTCGGCCCCCGCCTTGCCCCGGCCGGCCTTCTCGCCGGCCCCCTGCCCCCGCGTGAGTTCGTCCTTGAGGTCCTGGAGCCGGCCGATCTGGTCCTGCAAGTCCTTCAAGTCCTCGGCCTCGCCGCGGAGGTCGCGCATCTGCCCGGCGAGTCGTTCGAGTTCGCGGGCGAGTTGCTCGCTGTCGCCGTCCTTGAGCGACTTCCCGGCGTCGCCGAGCTTCCGGGCCAACTCCTCCAGCGCCTTCGTCTGCTCGGCGTCGGCCTTGAGCCGGTCGCGTTCCCGTTCAAGTGCCTCGGGGTCGCGGCCCTCCCGTTTGGCCTTGGCGATGAGGTCGTCGAGCTTCCCCTGCTGCTCCTTGTTGCGGGCGAGCCGCTGCAACTCGTCGCGCATCTTGTCGAACTGCCCGGCGAGCTGGTCCTGCTGCTTGGGGTCGAGTTGCTTGGCCTCGGCCTTCTTGCGAAGCTCCTCGACGGCCTCCTGGGCGGCCTTGAGGTCGCCGCGGGCGAGGGCGTCGTTGAAGTCCTTCGCGGGGCCGTCCCTGAAGCCGTCGGCGGCGTCCAGCTTGTCGAGTTGGCGGAGCTGTTGTTCGAGCCGGGCGAGCTTGTCGAACCGCTCCCGCTCGGCCTGCTTGGCGCGGTCTTCGGCGGCGGTGATCTCCGTCACCTTCTCGCGGGCCGCGGCCGGCGTGTCGCCCGCCTCGCGGGCCTGGCGTTCGAGCCGGTCGAGGTCGGCTTCGAGTTCCTTCACGGCGTCCGACTTCGGCCCCCGGTCGGGGTCGTCGGGCCGCTTGGTGCGGGCGGCCGGCCGCGGCGGCACCTTGCCCCCGGGCTCGCCGGCTACCTTCGGGCCGTCCTTGTCGTCGTCCTTCTGGCGTGCCTCGGCCCACGCGGGAGAGTCGGTGACGGGGTGGTAAACGAAGGCGACGAGGGCGACGCCCCCGGCCAGCACCGGGAGCCACGCGGCCGAACGCGGCGGGCGGACGGGGAACTGTTCCCCGGCCCGCAACGGGGCTACCCGTTCTTCGGCGTCGGCGACGACGGCCCGACCCATGGGCGTGTCGCGGGCTTCGAACGGCAGGGCGAGTGCGGACGTGACCCGTTCGCGAAGGTCGAAGCGGGAATCGACTTCGAGGGCGACCGCGAGCGGCGGCGGGGCTTTGCGAACGGTCCGCACGACGGCCGCGATCCCGGCGAGGGCCGCCGCCCCCGCGAGTACCGCCCACCTCAGTCCGGCGGGCGGGTCAGTCAGGACGAGCGGTTCGGCCACGAACCACGCCAGTCCGACGCCGAGTGCGGCCGCCGTGTAGGTCGCGAGTCGCGCGAGCAGAGCCTGCGCGACCAGCCGGCGGCGGGCGGAGTGGACCAGGCGTTCGAGCGGCGGGCGTGCCATGACTACCAGCTTACCACGGGGACGCGGGCGACGGAATCACCCGTCCGCCAGCGTCACCCCGAACTCGGCCAGGGCCGCCCGGAAGCCGTCGAGCCGGTCGGCGGCCACGACCACGGCCGTCGGCCCGAGCCGCTCCTCGACGTGGTCGCGGGTCGCCGGCCACTGCATGACCCCGTCGGCCGCCTCGCTCGACGGGAAGCGCACCACGAGTCGCGGGGCGGCACTCGGCGGCGGCAGCGAGGGGCCGAGGAGGAACAGCCGGCCGGCCGGGGAGAGCGGGACGCCGGCCCGGTCGAGGAACCAGGCGTCGAGCGCGGCGAGCGTGAAGTTCTGCCCGGCCGCCCGCCGGAGCGACTGGGGCGAGAGCCGGAAGCGCCGCGGCCCGGCCGGGTCGCCGGCAACCGCGTCGGCCAGCTTCCCGACTTCCGCCTCGAGCAGGAGGTCGGACTGCGAGGTGTCGATCGTGAGCGTCACCCCGTCGTCGGCGACGGCCACGCACCGCGTCGGCTTCGACTCGTAGTCGCGGTTGCCGATGAGCCGGAGGTGGGCGAAGGCCGGCTCCTTGCCGTCGGCCGTCATGCCGATGCGGTCGGTCAGGCGGACGGACACCACCCCCCGTGCGAGGGCCGCGTCGAGGTCGGCCGCGGTCGTGAACTCGACGAGGGTGGCCGACGACAGGACCGTCACCCGCTCCCGCTTGTTCGCCCACCGCTGGAGCAAGTCGGCCACGTTCGCCGGGACCGGCTTCATGCCGTGCTGGTTGAGCGTCTGCACTACCTGGGCGAGCGTCAGGCCGCTTTCGAGCCCGCGGTAGGTCTGCTCCGGGTTCAACTCCAGCGTGCAGGCCGGGCCGATGCCCTTCCAGCGGGCGAACCGCGACAGCCGGCCGATCAGCCCCGGGTTCAACCCCTGGCGGTAGGCCAGTACCTCGGCGTTCGGCTGCACGAGCAAGGTTTGCGGGAAGGCCGGCGGCGGGGCCGGCTCGGGGCCGCCGGCGAGGAAGTGCCGGCCGAGGTCGGAGAGCCGCACCTTCCACCCGTCGGCGGCCGCGGCTTCCACGATTCGCAACGGATAAGCGACGCCGAGGAGGAAGGCTTCGACCCACGGCCGGCCGTGGTCGGCGGCGGCGTCCTGCGGGAGCGTGCCGGCCCACGACGGGTGGTGCTCCCACAGCCAGCCGGCGACCGCCCCGGCGTCCACCCAGCCGCGGTCGGCCTTCGCCAGCAGGAGCAGCGCCAGGAATCCGGCGGACGGGAGCGGCGGCAGGCCGTCCGGGCTGGGGGCGTACCCGCGGGCCGGGTCCCACGCCTCGACCCACGGCAGCCCGGCAAAGAGCGACCCCAGGACCGGCGTGAGGCCGGCGTCCCACGCGGCCGGGAACGGGGCGGCCCGCAGCTCCCCGCCGCTCTCCTCCAGCAGCCCGGCGGCGGCGGCCCAGAACAGCGACAACACCCC
Organism: Gemmataceae bacterium; assembly: GCA_031426095.1. Lineage (GTDB taxonomy): Bacteria > Planctomycetota > Planctomycetia > Gemmatales > Gemmataceae > JANPKP01. The sequence continues at coordinate 5,962 of JANPKP010000570.1, read as the reverse complement.
CACGTCGGGCAGGGCGGCCAGTTGCTCGGCGGGCGGGGCGTTCAGCACCTCGTCGGTTTCGAGCCGGGTGAGGTCGCGTTTGAAGACCGTCTGGGCCTGCGTGGTCCGCACCGGGCCGCCGTCCACCATTTGCCACAGGGCCGCGAGCCGCAGGGGCCATTCGAGGCCGTCGGCGGGGCGGGGGTTGAACGGACCGGCCTCGCGGTCGGTGAGGTCGGGCAGGCCCATGTCCTCGCCCCGGGCGCGGCCGGCGACGGCCGGGTGGGCGAACGCCACGGCCGACAGGGTGCCCGACTGCCCGAGCCACGACGCGAAGTCGTCAAGCGGCGGGCCGTGCGGGTTGAGTTCCGGGTAGAGGAGCCCGTTCTCGAACATCGCCTCGACGGGGGCGAACCCCTCGGCGTGCCCCAGGGCGGCGAGCAGGCTGATGAGGTGCCCGACCTTCCACCGCGGCTGACGACTCAGGCCGATCACGGCCATCAGCTTGCGGGCCGCCGGCGGAAGCTCCCGCACACGGCGGTCGATGACCGGCGGGTTGAGGAGTGTGGCGATGGCCTTGTCGAGGAGGTCGTCGAGCGGCTGGGTGGTGCGGGGCTTGACGAGCCGGCCGGCGACCAGCCGGGCGAGCGGTTCGGCGTACCGGGCCAGGGCTTCCCGCACGCGGGCGGTCCAGGCGTCGGCATCGGTGGCGGCGTCCGGCGGCATCCGGTAGTTGTATCAGGTGGCCGGTTCGGCGGCGTGTGCGAGGGGCGAAGCGGGGCAAACGCCGGGGCGTTGCACAAGAAACGACCCGCAAAGGCCGGGGCTTCAGCCGCCCTTCCCCACCACCTGCGGGGTGTGCCCCATCTTTCGGAGTTCGTCCAGCACGGCGTCAACGCGGCCGGGCCGCAGGAGCAGCACCCGGTCCGACAGCCGGCCGGCGACCTCGGCCCCGAGTTTCTTGCGGGCCAACAGTTCCTCGGCCAGGACCGCGTCCTCCGTCAGCACGAGGCAGACGCGGCGGTGGAGCTTGGCCGGCAGTCGGGCGGTCGGCGGCGTCATGTCTTACCCCACCCCCCGCATTTTCGGGATGATGTCCTGCTCGTCGAGGATCGTATAGCTGTACCCCTGCTCCGTCAGGAACATCTGGCGGTGGTGGGCGAAGTCGAGTTCCCGGGTGTCGCGGGTCACCACCGTGTAGAAGTGGGCCTCGCCGCCGCCCGACCCCGACTTCGGCCGGAGGATGCGGCCGAGCCGCTGGGCCTCCTCCTGCCGGCTGCCGAACGTGCCGCTCACCTGGATGAGCACGTTCGCGTCCGGCAGGTCGATGGCGAAGTTGCCGACCTTCGACAGCACCAGGTGCCGCTGCTCGCCGGTGCGGAACTTGCCGTAGAGTTCTTCACGCTCGCTGCTCACGGTCGCCCCCGTAATCATGGGGATTTCGAACCGCTCGTGGATGCTCTTGAGCTGGTTCAGGTACTGGCCGATGACCAGCACCCGCTGGTCGTGGTAGCGGGCCAACAACTCGGCCACCACGTCCTCCTTCACGGCGTTCTCGCTGGCGATGCGGTACTTGGCCCGGTGGTCGGCCACCGCGTACTCCATCCGCGTCTTGTCGTCCGGCAGGCTCACCCGGACTTCCGTGCAGGTGGCCGACGCGATCCAGCCCTTGGTCTCCAGCTCCCGCCACGGCACGTCGTACTTCTTGGGCCCGATGAGACTGAACACGTCCCCCTCGCGGCCGTCCTCGCGGATGAGGGTCGCCGTCAGCCCGAGTCGCCGGCGGGCCTGGATCGTGGCCGTCACGCGGAACACGGGGGCCGGGAGGAGGTGGACCTCGTCGTACACGATCAGGCCCCAGTCCTGCTCCTCGAACAGCCCGAAGTGGGGGAACGCCTCCGCCTTGTCCGGCCGGTACGTCAGGATTTGGTACGTCGCCACCGTCACCGGGCCGATCTCCTTCGTCTCCCCGGTGTACTCCTTCACCTCGTCCTCGGTCAGCGTCGTCTTGTCGATGATCTCCCGCCGCCACTGCTTCACGGCCGTGATGCTCGTGGTCAGCACCAGCGTCTTCCGCTGGAGCTGGCACATGGCGGTGAGGCCGACGATGGTCTTGCCCGCCCCGCACGGCAGGACGATCACGCCCGACCCGCCCCGCACGTCGCCGCCGGCGTGGAACACGTCGACGGCCTCCCGTTGGTAGTCGCGGACGTGGAACGGCAGCCCGCTCGCGGCCACCTCCCGCACCTGCATCGGCAGCACCTCCCCCTCGGTGTACCCGGCGATGTCCTCGGCCGGGTAGCCGAGCGTGATGAGGAGTTGCTTCAGCACGCCGCGGAAGCACGGTTCGATCTGGAAGCTCACGTCGTCGAGTTGCTCGCCGAGGTAGTCCTTGAGCTTCTTCTGGCGGGACAGTTCGACCAGCAGCGGGCGGTCGGCGCAGGTGAGCTTGAGCTTCCCCTCGGGGCCGCGTTCGAGCTTCACCCGGCCGTACCGCGACACCGTCTCGGCGAGGTCGAGCGGGAGGTTCGGCGGGACCGGGAACTTGGTGTACTTCTGCAGCACCCCGACCATCTGCTCGGCCGTGAACCCGGCGGCGGCGGCGTTCCAGAGCGACAGGTTGCTGATGCGGTAGGTGTGGATGTGTTCGGGGCTCTTTTCCAGCTCCGCGAACGGGGCGAGGGCGTCCCGGGCCTCGGCGTACTTGGGGTTATCGACCTCGACCAGCACGGAGCGGTCGGACTGGACGATGAACGGGTTCGTCGGGTCGAAGGTCATCGCCGGGGCGGCCGGCGGGGGGGCTTTCGTCTTGAGCGGCATGGGCACCCGACGGGTGTGAGTCTGGTTCAGAACCTACCCATGCTATCGGCGGGGGTCGACCCGCGACAAGGCGAAGTGAAAACCGCAGCCGTTCGTGCCCGTTCGGTGAGCCGGTGGACCCTCAAACCTTGCCGCAAGTGCCCCCGGATTTTACCGCTTTTTCACGTCGCGTTTTGACCCATCTCGACGCCCAGTAGCCGCTTCCGCGTTACCGCCCCCACCCCCTCCGGTAGAGCGGGAGCGAAGGTCGATTCTGGCGGAAACGAGCGTTCCGACGTTGCACAAGTCACGGCCACGTCGTCCACGCCCGGACGCGGCCCGTCAGCCACGGGACGAGCGTTCCCTCCCCTAAGCGGCGTGCGGCCTTGCCCACCAGGACGGCCGCATGCCGGGGCAGGCGGCGGACCCGCTCCCGCCCGCGGACGTTACGCCAGAAGACTCGTTCCTCGTTGCACGATTGCCGTTCGAGCGTCCGCCGGCCGGGGGTCCGGCCGTAGGACGACGACACGCGGTGCCACACCACGGAGGTCGGGTCGTGCAGGATGGTGGACCCCGCCCGCCGGAGTCGGAACGACAAGTCGACGTCCTCGAAGTATGCCCCGAAGTGCTCGGGGAATTTGCCCACTTCGAGCAGCGCCGCCCGCCGGTAGAAGCCGGCCGCCGCCGACGCGCCCCAGACCTCCTCGGGCGCGACTTCACCGCCGAGCCATGGCCGCCCGTGACCACGCTTCCAGGCGAAACCGCCTGGGTCGTAGCCGTCGCCGGCGCTGTCGATGAGAGGCGGTAGCCCCTTCGCCGCTCGTTCGGGGTCGTGTTGAAGCACGAGCGGGGCGACGGCCGCCACGCGCTCGTCCGCGAAGTGACGGAGCGCCGCGGCCGCCCACCCGGCCGTCACCTCGGCGTCGTCGTTGAGGAGTTGGACGACCGGGGCCGTCGCCGCCGCGATGCCCGCGTTGGCCGCCACGCAGAAGCCGCCCGCTTTGGCCCGCCGGACGACGCGAACGTCCGGGAATGCGGCCGCCGTGTGGGAGACGATGGCGTCCGCGGAGCCGTCGTCCACGACGACGATTTGCGTGCCAACGGGGGCGAAGCGGGTGACGCTTTGCAAGCAGACAGCCAACAGGTCGGCCCGCCGGTGGGCGGGGATGACGATGGAGAGTCGCAGGTCGTCCTGTCGCAAGTCGCAAGTCAAGGAGCGGCCCCCCGTGTTCGTTATCGACTTGGGACCTGATGACTTGACGACTTGCGACTCATTCGGTTCGCCCATCCTGCTCGGCCGCGATCGGGTCGAGAAAAGCAGCCGCGAAGCGGACCCGGCGGCGGGCGTCGTCGTACCGGCCGGCCCCCACGTCGTCGACGAGGGCCCGCAGGTGGCCGTAGAGGCTCGCGGAGGTGGCGTCGCCGCGGACGGCCGCCCACGATTGCCGTAACGCGGCTTCGAGCCTCACCACGCCGGCCATGGCCCGCGCCTGCCAGCGGGGCCAGTGCGACCGCGAATAAGTCAGCAGGGCGTGACGGGTCATGAGCCGCAGGGGGGCCGGCACCCGGCGGGCGTGGAGCGGCCAGTGGTGCGTCACCCGCACCGACGGGTCGTACCAGACCGACCAGCCCTTCAACGCCGCCCGCCGGCAGAAATCGACGTCCTCGTAGTAGAGGAAGAAGCGTTCGTCCAACCCGCCGAGTTGGTCGAAGCAGGCCCGGCGGACGAGGAGGCAGCCGCCGGTCGCCCACGCGACTTCACGCCGGCCGCCGCCAGCTAGGTGTTCGCACTTCCGCCGCGAGCGGGGCCGGAGTAAGCCGCCGAGGGTGCCCCAGAACGTGGGGAACGGGCCACTCGACGCCTGCCGGGTGCCGTCCCGGTTGCGGAGCTGGAAGCCGACCACGCCCGCCGTCGGCTCGCCCGCCGCGACGGCGTCGGCCACTCCGAGGACTTCGTCGAGGAAGCCGTCGGGCACCGTCACGTCGGGGTTGAGGAGCAGCACCCACTCGCCTCGGGCCTCGCGGCAGCCGCGGTTCACGGCCCGGGCGAACCCGTGGTTGCGGCTCAGCGGGCGGACCTTCACCCCGGTGGTCCGCCGGAGCTTGCGGACCACCGGGTGCGACGGCGAGTGGTTGTCGGCGACGACGACCTCGGCCGAGCCGGACCGGGCCGCGTCCGAGCGCCCGAGTTGGCGGACGAGGCGGGCGGTGTTCCGCCACTGGCAGAAGTTGACGATGACGACCGAGACGTGCGGGGCGGCGACGCGCTTCGCGGGGCGGCCGACGGGCCGACGCTGCCCGCGAACGACGGCCGGACGTTCGGGCGGGGAATCGGGGTCGGGGACGCCGGGGGGGACTGCCAGGGCCATGCGGGTTCCTTCCCACGGCGGGCACGCGCGAGCCGTCGTCCGAGACGGCGGGCGATCTTAAGCCGGGAGGCGCACGGCGTGCAATGGCAACCGCGTGGGCACCGGAAACGGGCACGGGGCGGACGCCGGCCGACCCCGGCGGCCACCGCCACGGGCTACGGCTTGCGACGGGTCGTAAGGGGCAGGTCGTCGGTGCGGAACGGAGCGGCCGGCAGCCCGGCCTTGTTGAACAGGTTCGCGTCCGGCCAGTTCTTCCACCCGTAGCGCACGGCCGCCGGCTTCGGGACCGCCGGGCAGCGGACGACTACCGTGTCCCCCTTGATCTCGGCCGCGGCCGGGTGGAAGACGTTGTCCGCCCCGGCGACCGCGAACCCGGTCGGCTTGTCGCCCTTGCACGCCAGCCCGCCGCCGGCGTGGTCGAACGTGAGAACGGCCGCGTCCCCCTCGACGGCCAGCGCCTTGAACGCCGGGCCGCTCGCCTCCACCTTCTCGCCGTACTCCGTCGCCAGGGCGACGAGTGCCAGCCGCTCGCCCACCGGCTTCTTCTGCTTCGGGTGAACGTCCCCCTCTTCGCCCACGTCGAGCGTCACCGCCAACCCGACCTTCGGGAGCGTTTTCGCGGCCAGGGCCTGGGCGTCCCGCAGCTCGGCCCACTCCACGTTGTCCGGACCGCTCGCCCGCCAGCCCGGGAGTTGTACCACCAGGAAGGGGAACTCGGCCCCCCACCGCGCCCGCCAGTCCTTGACGAGTGTGGGGAGGAGCGTCCGGTACTCGTGAGCCCGGCCGCCGTTCGCCTCGCCCTGGTACCAGATCAC
>JANPKP010000569.1:0-4057 GCA_031426095.1 Gemmataceae bacterium | reverse complement strand
CTTCTTCAGCGTCGTCCGCCTCCTCTTCCTATAACCTCGGCTTGTAGCTACCCCCGTGGCCAAGCTGCCGTTAGTCTGTCGGCGGTTGAGCACACCTCGATCATCGCCGACGGCTTGCGAATGGATTGGCTGCCCGCGATCGACCTACATCAATTTGCGATGTTAAAGCAGATGCTATTTTCCGCCGGCCCGCTCCTCACCCGCCGATTTTGAGCGGGACCGTTTCGATGGCGCACCGGCCGGACTTCTTGAACGGCCGGGGCATCGGCTGGGCCTGCCCGCGGGCGTCGATCGTCCGGCACCGGAACTTGTACTCGCCGGCCGGCAAGCCCGGCAGGACGGCCGCCCAGTGGGCCTTCGCGAGTCGCATCGGCCACGCCTTCGGGAGGCCGGCCGCGTCGAACCCCCACACCCCCTTCGGCGGGGCGTCGCCGTCCGGCCCGACCCCCCACTTCGCGGGCGGCGGCAGGATGCGTGCGTCGAGCCACGGGGCGGCGGTGAAGTACGGGTCGTCGGCCGGCCACGTCGCCCCCGCCGGGGACGCCCACACCTGCACCTTCGCCAGCCCGCTCACGCCGACCTGGGCGTACCCAGTGATCGGAATCGGGGCCCCCGCCTTCACCCCGGCCGGCACGTCCAGGGTGGCGGCGAACGTCTTGAGCGGGCTGTCCACGTCGTTGTTGCCGCCGATGTACGTGTCGTTCGCGCCCGCCAGGTTGGACACGAGAACCCGCGTCAACCACTTGATTGACTTGAACCCGTAGTGTTCGGGCACCACCAACCGGACGGGCCCCCCGCGCTCGGGCGAGAGCCACTGGCCGTTGAGTTTGTAGCAGAGGATGACCGGCGGGGTGTCGTCCGGGTCTTCGAGCACCCGCCCGGCCGGGAGGGAACTTTGGAAGCGTTGCTTCGGGTCGTCGTTGTGATACCCGTGGTAGACGACCCGGCGGAAGTTCTCCGTCGGGCGTGCCAGCCAGACCACGGTTCGCAGCGGGACGCCCTCCCAGACGCCCATGCCGAGCGGGCAGCCGAGGTTCAGGCAGGTCATCACCTTGGCGAAGCGGACGGCGTGAGTCTCGGCCAGCTTCAGGAGGGCCGGGAAGTCGAGGGCGGTGTTGCTCGCGGCGGCGAGCGGCTTGCCGAGGGCGGCCGGGTGGTCCGGGTCGGGAACGACTTCGAGCTTCCACGTCTCGCGGGTGAGGCCGGCCGCCCGCCGCTTCTCCTCCGGGAGCCTCCACGGGAGAGGGGTGCCGCGGGACACGTCCTGGAAGTCGGCCTGGGGGGTGAAGTACGGTTCGAGCTTGGCAAGTGCGGGGGCGAGTTCCGGCGGGAGGGGGTCAGCCGCAGACGCCCGACCAGTGGCGAGCGTCCCGGCCGCGACCCCGGACCGCAGGAAGAACCGGCGGGTGACGGCTGCGTGATCCGCGGGGAACCGTTCGGCGGGGGTCATGGCGGGTCCGCCGGGGTCACGCCGCGATGGTGCGGTTCGGCTTCCGGAGGAACGGCTTGAGGTCCGTCCCGGTGTGGACGACGACGATCGACAGGCGGCGGCGGTCGTCGCGGTAGGTGACGGCCTTGAAGTACGACGCCTGGGCGTCGGCCGCGGCCCCGGCGGTCACGAACTGGTCGTCGCGGCAGTAGTAGACCTTCGCGGTGCCCAACTGCGGGCCGCGGCCGTCGCAGAAGACCATCACGGGCACGTCCCGCCCCTGGACCCGCTCGGTGCCGCGGCTGACGAGTAGGTTCAGGTCGAACGGCTCGGGGAGGGCGTCGGGCAGGTCGTTCTCGGCCAGCCACGCCCGGGTCGCGGCGTCCGGGTCCTGCTCGGCGGCCGACACCCAGGCGTCGAGGTCCAGAGGCGGGCGGCGGACGGCGGCCACCCCGAAGCCGAGGCCGACGGCCAGCAGCACCGACGCGGCCGCCGCCAGCCGCAGGGAGAAGCGGCGGCGCGAGGCGACGGCCCGGCGGGCGGCGAGGTCGCGGTGGAGTTTGGCCTTCAGGCCGGGGGGCACGGGGACGGCCTTCATGGCGCGGGCTAGGGCGGCGTCGGCGGCCAGCCGGGCGCGGCTCTCGGCGGCGCACCCGGGGCAGCCCGCGAGGTGGCGGTCGAGGTCGGCGGTCCCCTCCGGGCCGAGGTCGTCGATCCCGGGGTGGCGGAGGGCCAGGAGGTACGCGGCGGTGTGGCAGTTCATGGCTTCCCCTCCGGGGGCCGGGCGTCCGCCTGGGGTTCGGGCGCTTGGAGCCGGGTTCGCAGGTACGTTTTGGCGCGGGCCAGCCGGGACATCACCGTTCCGATCGGCAGGTCCATCTGCTCGGCGATTGCCCGATAGCTAAAGTCCTCGAAGTAGTAAAGGATAATCGGCGTGCGGAACACCTCGTCCAACTCGTCGAGGGCCTTCTGCAACTCGGCCGGGTCGACGGCCGGAACTTCGTCGGCCGGCCGGCCGGCCAGGTCGCCGACCGCGTCGAGGGGGACGACCCGGTGCCGCTTCTCGTCGCGGACCTTGTGGAGGTAGGCGTTCCGCAGGATGCGGAAGAGCCAGGCCTTCGCCCGCTCGGGGTCGCGGAGTTGCGGGAGCCGGCCGAGGGCCTTGCCGAACGCCTCTTGCGTCAAATCCTCGGCGTCGGCCGCGGACCCGCTGAGGCGGTAAGCGTACCGATAAATCGCCTCGTAATGGGCGTCGATCAGCTCGGCCGGTCCGACGCCCTCGACGCCCATGCGTGACCACCTTCAGTAACTAGAACCCACCGACGGCGATTTATTCCCCGCGTTCCCGAAAGTTTCGGCCCGAAGCGGCGTCCGGAGAAGTGCTTCCGACCGACTTCAGCCTTTTGAGGAATTTTCGGGAATAATCCTAGGGTGTTTTGTATCTGTATCACCGTGGACGCGACGTAACGGCCGCGAAGCCGCGACTGCTGGCAGACACAACCGCTAACCCTTAAACGGGTTGTGGAAGACTGCCGCGGTAAAGTCGTTCGCCGTCGCCCCGCGAACAGGACCGGGTTTCCCCCGTCCGCCGTGTGACACCTTAACCTGGAGAATTCGATGAAGCGCATCCTCGTCGCCGTGGTCATGGCCCTCAGCGTCGCCTCGGTCGTCGGTTGCGGTGGCAACACCGGCACGACCACCAAGACGGTCTCGACCTCCAAGTAATTGGTTGGCCGTGCCGAACGAAGGGCCGACCGGTCACCCGGTCGGCCCTCATTTTTTTTGTGCCCGGGGGGTGCAGAATGATGCGTCGCAATCGCTGGCTGGGTGGGGTGCTGGTGGCCGTGCTACTGGCCGCGACGGCCGGCTGCGGCGGGTCGAAGGACCGCGGCAAGAACAAGGACGATGACCGCCCGAGGCCGTCGAACGCCCGCTGACAAGCCCCGTCTCCACGATCACTTCCCGCCCCGGCCCACCGCCGCCGCGGCCCGCCGCAGGGCGTCGGCCCCCTTCCGCATCCCCTCCCCTGTCGCATTCGGCTCGCTCAACACCGCTCCCGCCTCGCGGAGGGCGGTGGCAACGCCCGCGTCCGGCTCCGCGTCCGCGGGCGGGTCGGGTATGGCGTCGAGGGCGTCTTCCGCCTGAAGCAGCGAGTCGAGGGCGGCTTGCGAACGGCGGTCGGGGTCGGCGGGCGGGGGGCCGGGGGGAGGGGCCAGGTTCTTGCCGGCCTCGCGGACGTGGCCGGCGGCGGCGGCAAACCGGTCACGTGTGGGAACGGCGGTCAGCATGACCCGGGCGGCCGCTTCCAAATCCCTGGCGAATGTAGCGGCGACGATGGCGAGTTCCGCCCGCCGGGCGTGCTGACGTGCGACTGCGGCCGGGGTGTCGTCGAGGTATGAGGTTAACGCGGCCGCGAGGGCTTCCTGACGGTCGGCCGTCTTCGACGCGCGACGGAGGTGGCGGGCGGCGTCCTCGGCGGCCTCCTTTGCGTCCCGCACCCGGCCGACGCGGAGGTAGTCGGCTGCCCGCGTGGCGGAGTCGACGGCGTCGGGGCCGGAGGCCGCGTCGCGGGCCAGCGCCCGTTGCCTCACTTCGAGGGCGGCGAGCGGGTCGGCGTCTGCGGGCGTG
>JANPKP010000568.1:0-20957 GCA_031426095.1 Gemmataceae bacterium | reverse complement strand
AGGGCGGCCGCGGTCAGCACCGCGGGGTCGTCGATCCCAAAGACATGGCGGGCGACGAGGCAGACCCGCAGGACGTGGCTGACGTAGGGGGTCTCGCGGTCCTTGCGGAGCTGATGCCGGTGGGCACGGGCCGCGAAGGCGACCGCCTCGAACAAGATGTCGGCGGGGTCGGGCACCGGGTTCCTCCGTCCGTCGCGTTCTCTTTCACGCCGGTTTCACACGCCGGCCGGTCCGGACATCATACACTCCGAGAAAGACAGTTCGCCACACCTCACGGGGTCGCCGCCATGCCGACTCGTTCGCCACTCGCCGCCGGGGTTCTGCTCGCCGCGGCCGCCTGGTCGACCGCTCAGGAGCCGCCGGCGAAACCGGGCGTGGGGAAGTCGCTCGTCCGCGAGCTGCCGGGGCTGCGGAAGGACGGGTTCGTTCAGCTCCCGAACCAGTGGCGGCTCAAGCCGGCCGGGAAGCACCTCGAACTCGGCGACTTCCCGGTGAACGTCGCCCTCCACCCGACCGGACAGTACGCCGCCGTCCTGCACGCCGGGTTCAAGGACCACGAGGTCGTGGTCGTCGACCTGAACAAGGACCGCACCCGCATCGTGTCGCGGGCCACGATCCCGCAGACCTTCTACGGGCTGACGTTCTCGCCCGACGGCAAGCAGCTCTACGCCAGCGGCGGCGAGTTCGAGGTCGTCCACGTCTTCGACTTCAACAAGGGCTTCCTCGCCCCCCCGCGGGCCCTCGACGTGGGGAGCGAGAAGTCGCCGCTGCGGGTGGTCGTCGGCGGGCTGGCGTTCGACCCGGCCGGGAAGGAGCTATTCGTCGCCTCGCCGTGGGCCGACTGCGTGATGCGTGTGCCGCTGGAGAACCCGGACAACCGCGTCCTCATCCCGCTCAGCCCCGAGCCGGAGAAGCTCGCCCCCGCCCTCGGCGACCCGCCGAGCCCGCCGGACGGCCGCAAAGACCCCGACGACAAGGGGGCCGAGAAGAAGGCCCCGCGGCGGAAGGACGCCGGTACCTTCCCGTACCTCTGCCTCGTGGAGCCGGGCGGCAAGCGGGCGTTCGTGAGCTTGTGGTCGAAGGCCGCCGTCGCCGTCATCGACCTGGAAAAGAACGCCGTGTCCGCGACGTGGCCGACGGCCGAACACCCGACCGAAATGGCCCTCACGCCGGACGGCCGGGCGCTCTACGTCGCCTGCTCGAACTCCACGAAGGTGAGCGTCCTCGACCCGGCCACGGGGAAGGCGCTGCAGACGATCGCCTGCTCGCTCTATCCGGCCGCCCCGAACGGCAACACGCCGAACAGCCTGGCCCTGACGCCCGACGGGCAGATGCTCTTCGTGGCCAACGCCGACGCCAATAACCTCGCCGTGTTCAACGTGGCCGACCGGCTCAACGCCAAGCCCCTCGGCTTCATCCCGACCGGCTGGTACCCCACCTCGGTGCGGTTCAACCCGCTCGACAAGAAGGTGTACGTCTCGAACGGCAAGGGCGTCAGTTCGAAGAGCAACCGCAACGGCCCGAACCCGCTCCAGCCGGCGTCCAAGAACCTCGGCGAGTACATCGGCGGCATCATGCACGGGTCCCTCACCACGCTCGAATTCCCGACCCCCGTGGCGATGGCCGCCCACTCGAAAACGGCCTACCAGTGCAGCCCACTCCAACGGGACGAAGCCGTGCGGAGCGAGGGCGTGGCGGCCGACAACCCGATCCCGCGGAAGCTCGGCGACCCGTCGCCGATCAAGCACGTCATCTACATCGTCAAGGAGAACCGCACCAACGACCAGGTGTTCGGCGACCTCGCGGCCGGCCCGGCCCCGCTCGGCAACGGCGACCCGAACCTCTGCCTCTTCCCGGAGGCGATCACGCCCAACCACCACAAGCTCGTCAAGGAGTTCGTGCTGCTCGACAACACCTACGTGGACGGCGAGGTGTCGGCCGACGGGCACGAGTGGACGATGGGGGCTTACGCCACCGACTTCGTGGAGAAGGTCTGGCCGGTCGGCTACCGGGGAAGCCCGAAGGGCACCTTCGGCTACCCGGCCGAGGGGGCGATGACCGCCATCGCCGCCCCGAGCGGCGGCTACCTGTGGGACAAAGCCATCGAGGCGAAGGTGAGCGTCCGCAACTACGGCGAGTGGTGCACCGAGGGGAAGAAGAAGCCCGACGGCACCTACGAGGACGCCACGCCTTCCACCAAGTCGCTCGAAGGCCGGATCGACCCGCAGTACCGGCCTTACGACCTCGACTACCCCGACGTGAAGCGGGCCGAGCGGTTCATCAGCGAGTTGAAGCGGTTCGAGCAGGCCGGCGACATGCCGCAACTCCAGATCATGCGGCTGCCGAACGACCACACCTCCGGCACCCGCATCGGCAAGCCGACGCCGACCGCGATGGTCGCCGACAACGACCTCGCCCTCGGGCTGGTGGTGGAGGCCGTCAGCGCCAGCAAGTTCTGGAAGGACACGGCCATCTTCGTGATCGAGGACGACGCCCAGAACGGCCCGGACCACGTCGACGCCCACCGGGTCGTGTCCCTCGTGATCTCGCCGTACACCAAGCGCGCGTTCGTCGACTCGTCGCTCTACTCGACCACGAGCCTGCTGCGGACGATGGAACTGATCCTCGGCTTGAAGCCGATGAGCCAGTTCGACGCCGCCGCCCGGCCGATGTACAACGCCTTTACCGCCAAGCCGGACCTCACTCCGTACACGCACGCGGTGCCGCAAACGGACATGAAGGCCGTCAACAAGCCGGGTGCGGCGGGGGCGGCCCTGTCCGAGAAGTTCGACTTGACGAAGGAGGACCGGGCCGACGACATCCTCTTCAATCAGGTGATCTGGCAGTCGGTGAAGGGGGCGAAGAGCCCGGTGCCGGCCCCCGTGCGGGCGGCCTTCTTCGTCCCCATCTCGACCAAGAAGGACGACGACGATGACGACGACTGATGCATCGGTGCGGCAGTAGCGGCGAGGAATTGACATGCAAAGCCCACCCGCTTCTGCGGGTGGGCTTTCTCGTCGGAGCCACCCATGTTCCTCGGCATCGAGATCGGCGGCACCAAGCTCCAACTCGGGCTCGGCCACGGCGACGGCCACATCGCCGCCCTCTGGCGCGGCACCGTGGACGCGGCCGCCGGCGGCGAGGGCATACGCCGGCAGATCGTGGCGGCCGTCCCCGAACTGCTGGCGAAAGCGAACGCCGACCGGACCGCCCTCCGCGGCGTCGGCGTCGGCTTCGGCGGCCCGACGGACGACGCCACGCAGTCGGTCGTCAAGTCGCACCACGTCGCCGGGTGGGACGGCTTCCCGCTCGCGGCGTGGGTGTCGGAGGTCGTGGGCGTGCCGGCCGTGATCTGCAACGACGCCGACGTGGCCGGTCTGGGTGAGGCGCTCTTCGGGGCAGGGAAGGGGCTGTCACCGATATTTTACGTGACCGTCGGCACTGGCGTCGGCGGCGGGTTGATCGTGGACGGCGAGATTTACCGCGGCGTTGGCCGGGGTGCGGCGGAGGTCGGGCACATGCACGTCGGTGTCGGGGGTGAGACGGTCGAACACTATACGGCCGGCCCCGGCATCGCTCGGATGGCGCGTGATTACTTTCCCTTATGGGTCAGGGACCGTGGGGATTTTCCTCTCCGCCATTTGGTCGGGGACGAACCGGATCGGATCACCGCGAAGGCAGTCGCACAGGCGGCACAAGACGGAGACAAGCACGCCGCGGCTGTCATCGCGAAAGCGGCTCGTGCCCTAGGGAGCGGTCTGCTCGAAGTCGTGACCCTTCTCTGCCCGCGGTGCATCGTCATCGGTGGAGGAGTGGCATTGATGGGCGAAGACCTATTCTTCCGGCCGTTGCGGGAGTTCGTCGTCGCCCACACCTTTCCCCCGTTCGTCGGGCTGACGGACATCGTGCCGGCGGCGCTCGGCGAGGAGGTCGTGGTCCACGGGGCTCTAGCGATGGCTCGCAAGAAGTTCGGCGTCGGCCCACGGCTGTGACCCCCTCACGACGGTCTTGGCCCGGACGGCGTTCGGCGGGTAGACTGACACTACCGAGGAGGCCGCCGGATGTCACCCAGCACGACAAACCCCACGAAACTCTTTACGGCCGACGAGTTCTGGGAGTTCGTCAACCGGCCCGAGAACGCGAACCGCATCTTCGAACTCATTCGCGGGAGGGTCGTGGAAATGTCGCGGCCGACTCGACCCCACGGGCGGGTGTGCATGCGGGTTGGGTATCACCTCGAACTCTACGCCGAGCGGGTACGGAGCGGGTACGTGGCGACCGACGACGCGGGGGTCGTCCTCCGCGAAGACCCGGACAGCGTCGTCGGCCCCGACGTGGCGTATTACACCGACGCCAATACGTTCGACGAACTCCATCCGAAGTGGGGCGAGGTCGCTCCCGTGCTGGTGGCGGAAATCTCCTCTCCCAACGATAAGCCGGGCAAGGTCAACGCCAAGATCGAGGAGTATCTGAACACGGGAGTCAAAGTCGTTTGGCTGGTGGACTACGAGGAACGCAACGTCACCGTCTACCGTCCGAATCAAACCCTGCTCGTCGTACGCGAAGGCGGAACGCTGTCCGGCGGCCCCGACATGCCTGGCTTGTCGGTCGAGGTGGCCGACCTATTCCGCATGCCGGGCGACCGTCACGCCACGACCACCCCTCCCACGCCTCCGGCCGCCTGACATGAGCGTCCGCGTCAAAATCTGCGGCGTCACCACGCCCGCCGACGCCCGCTTCGCAGGCGACGCCGGGGCCGACGCGGTGGGCCTCAACTTCTACCCCAGGTCGCCGCGGTTCCTCGACCCGCGGGCGGCCGCCGACGTGGTGCGGGCGCTGCCGCCGTTCACAGCCCCCGTCGGCGTGTTCGTCGGGATGCCGGTGCGGCAGGTGTGTGCCGTCGCGTATCAACTCGGGCTTCGCGGGGTGCAGACCTACGACGACGCCCCGCCGGCCGACGACCCGTTCCCGTTCGCGTTCGTGCCCTCATTTCGCGTCAAAGACGCCGCCAGCCTCGAACACGTCTGCCGATTCGTGGCCGTGATGCGTGACGCCGGCCGGCCGCCGGCGGCGGTGCTCGTCGATTCGTTCGTGGCAGGGGAGATGGGCGGCACCGGGCACCGGGCCCCGTGGGACTTGCTCGCCGGCTTCGACCCCGGGGTGCCGCTCATCCTCGCCGGCGGGTTGACACCCGATAATGTCGCGGAGGCCGTCGCGGCCGTGCGGCCGTGGGGGGTGGACGTGGCCAGCGGGGTCGAGTCGGCCCCGGGGGTGAAAGACCCCGACAAGGTCGCCCGGTTCGTTCGCAACGCCCGTGCGGCTTGCTGACTCGCCCTTCGGGTGCCGCGTCGTCCCGGCCCATTGTGCCCCCTTCCCCCGTTCTTACAATCAACTGAGACGGGAAGCCCGCCCCGGCTTTCGGCGTCGCCCCGGCCCCGCGTCCCCTGCGAGACCTCTTATGAGCGGCCCGTACTGGTTGGGCGTCGACCTCGGCGGCACGAAAGTCCTGTCCGGCCTGTTCGACGACGACCTCAAGCTCCTCGCCCGGTCCAAGCACCCGACGTACTCCGACGGCGGCCCGGCCGGCGTCATGGGCCGAATCGTCCAGGGCGTCGAGGCCGTGGTTTCCGAGTCGAAGGTCGACCCGGCCCTGATCCGCGGCATGGGCCTCGGCGTCCCCGGGCAGGTCGTGCCCGACAGCACGGTCGTCACCTTCGCGCCGAACCTCGACTGGCGGGACGTGGACCTCCGCGACTACGTGCCGCCGGCGTGGCGGTGGCCGCTGGTGGTCGAGAACGACGTGCGGATGGCGACTTACGGCGAGTGGGCGTTCGGGGCCGCGAAGGGGGCCCGGCACGTCCTCGGCGTCTTCGTCGGCACGGGGGTCGGCGGCGGGCTGATCCTCAACGGCGAGCTCTTCCACGGGTTCAACGGCCACGCCGGGGAGATCGGCAACCTGATCGTCCACTGGCGGAAGGGGACGACGGTCGAGGACGTCGCCGGCCGCAAGCACATGATGAAGCGGGCCGACGAGGTGCTGGCCGACGCCCCCAAGCGGGTCCGCAAGGAGTGGAAGGGGGTGGACGTGAAGGGCGTCCGGAGCTCGCAGCTCGCCGACTTCTACCAGAAGGACGACCCCGTTGCGGTTCACCTCGTGGACGACGCGGCCCGGGCGCTCGGGGCGGCCGTGGGCGGCGTCATCAACCTCCTGAGCCCGGAAGTCGTGGTCATCGGCGGCGGGGTGGCCGGGTCGCTCGGGGACAGCTTCATCGAGCGCGTCTGGGAGTTCGCTCAGCGTTACACACTCCCCAAAGCTGCCGACGGCGTCCGCTGCGTTCCCGCCGCCCTCGGCGACGACGCCGGCATCCTCGGCTGTGCGGCCTTCGCCAGGTCGCGGGCACTCCCCCGGGCGGCCGAGGTGGCGTGACGGCGGGAATCCGACGCCGAAACGTGTGCAACATTCCGCCCCGTGCCCCTACCCACCCGCCGAGACCCGCATGAACCCCGAATGGCGGTCCCGCTACGAAGTCGCCGTCGAGTCCGCCCGCCTCGCCGGCGACCTCGCCAAGACGTACTACGAATCGACGTTCGAGGTCGAGCGGAAGGCCGACGACAGCCCGGTCACGGTCGCCGACCGGGAGGCCGAGCAGCTCATCCGCACGGCCGTGACCGCGGCATTCCCGAACGACGGATTCCTGGGCGAGGAGTACGGCGACCAGCCGGGCACGTCCGGCTTCCGCTGGGTGATCGACCCTATCGACGGGACCAAGTCGTTCGTCCGCCACGTCCCACTCTGGGGCACGCTCGTGGGCCTCGAATACAAGGGCGAGCAGATCGGCGGGGTGGTGTACGTGCCCGTCCTCGGGATGACCTACCGGGCCCTCCGCGGCGACGGGGCGTACTGCGACGACCGCCGCATTCGCGTGTCCGACACGCCCCGGATGGCGGACGCCTCCCTCTGCTATTCGAGCGCGTCGTGGTTCCTCAAGGCCGGCCGCGAGAAGGTGTTCCTCGCCCTGACGGCGAAGACCGCCCGGCAGCGGGGCTACGGCGACTTCTACGGGTTCGTGCTGGTGGCCGAGGGGGCGTGCGACGTGATGGTGGACCACGGCGTCCACGCCTGGGACGTGGCCGGCCCGAAGGCCATCGTCGAGGAGGCCGGCGGGATGTTCACCGACTGGACCGGCGTGCCCACCATCGATCGGCCCGACGTGCTGGCGTCCAACGGCAGGCTACACGCTGAGACGCTCGGAATTCTGAACGGCTGACCCGGCCGGCGGGCATCAATAGGGGGACGGGGGCGTTGCCATCCGGGCCGCCGCCGCGAACAATGACCGTGCGTGCCGCCGCCGGCCCACCCATTCCCCCTCCCGAGGTACTCCATGTCCCGCTCGCGCCTCTTATCGCTCGCAGCCCTCGTCGGCCTCGCGACCCCCGTCGCCGCCCAAACGACGACCATCAAGGGCCAAGTCGTTCTCCCCGCCGACAAGGCCGTTCCTCCGCGGGCGGCCATCAACGTCACCCAGGACAAGGAACACTGCCTGTCGAAGGGGCCGCTCACGGCCGAGGACGTGGTTGTGAACCCGACGAACCGCGGCATCAAGAACGTGGTCGTCTGGCTGCGGCCGGACGACCTGAACGTGAAGGCCCCGTTCCCGAAGGATAAGATCGACCCGGCCGCCGCCGCCCGTAAGCCGGAGACGGTGGTCATCGACCAGCCGTGCTGCATGTTCACACCGCGGGTCACGATCGCCCGGGTCGGGGACACGATTGAGGTCAAGAACTCGGCCCCGGTCGCCCACAACTTCTTCTGGACGAGCGGCAACAACGGCGAGTTCAACCCGACCATCCCGGCCGGCGGGAGCTTCAAGTTCCCCCAGGCGATCGTCGCCGAGAACCCGCCGATCGGGTACAAGTGCTCCATCCACCCGTGGATGAGCGGGTGGGTCCGCGTCTTCGACCACCCTTACTACGCGGTGACGGACGCCGACGGCAAGTTCGAGATCAAGAACGCCCCGGTCGGCAAGTTCCGTCTCGTCGCATGGCACGAGTCGAAGGGCTTCCTGGGGGGGAAGGAAGGCCGCGTCGGCAAGGAAGTGGACCTCGCCGGCCCGACGACCGAGATGAAGCCGCTCGACTTCGACCTCACGGCCGGTTCGTAACTCGAAACCCTTACGCGTCCGTGCCCCGGGACGGTGTCCCGGGGCCCGGCCGTTTCCGCTCCGGGTTGTGCCGGCCGGCCGGTCCGTGGTATGAGTTCGCCCTTCGGAATGGGACTTCATCCCGCCCGCACGGTGGACCATGCCCGCCACGCCCGACGCCGCGGAAATCGGCCACGCCGGCCTCGCCCCCCGCACCCTGGCCCGGCTCACATTCGCCCTCCTCGCCCTCGGCCTCGTCTGGCGGACGCTCCGCTACCTCCTCGTCTTCCCGATCTGGGGCGACGAGGCCCTGCTGGCACTCAATTTCATCCGTTCGGACTACCGCGACCTCGCCCAGCGGCTAGAAAACTGCCAGATCGCCCCGGTGCTGTTCCTCTGGACGGAGCGGGCGGCGTTCGTGCACCTCGGGCCGGGGGAACTATCCCTCCGCCTCGCCCCGTTCGCGGCCGGGGTCGCAGGGCTGTTCCTGTTCTGGCGGCTCGCCGGGCTGGTCGTCGGCCCGCTGGCCCGACTGTTCGCGGTCGGCTTCCTGGCCGTCGCCATCTGGCCGGTGTCAATGTGTACCCTCATCAAGCCCTACTCCTTCGACCTGCTGATGCCGCTGTTGCTGCTCCTACCGGCCGCCCGCTGGCTGAAAACCCCGCACCAGACCCGATGGCTGGCGACCCTCACGGCCGTCACGCCGCTGGCGCTGCTGGCGTCGAACCCGGCCGTGTTCGTGGCTGGAGGCGTCTGGCTGGCGCTGGCCCGCACGGTGTGGAACCGGGGGTGGGCGGCCCGCGGGTGGTTCGCCGCGTTCGGGGTCGCCATGCTCGTCGGATTCGGGCTCGCCTACCAGGTCGGGCTCGGCCAGTTGGGCACGCCGGCGGCCGGGGCCGACACCCGCGGGGGGATGACGGCGTACTGGTCGAACGGCTTCCCGCCGCCGTCGCCGCTGGCGTTCGCCCGCTGGTTCGCCCTCGAAACGACCGGCCAGATGACCGCCTACCCGGTCGGCTCCGCGAGCGGCGGCAGCGTCGTCACGGTCGCCTTCATTCTCCTCGGGGCCGCCCGCTGGTGGCGCGACGGCCGCTCCGCGTGGCTCACCCTTTGCCTCGCCCCGGTCGGCCTGTCGCTGGTGGCGTCAGCCCTACACGCCTACCCCTACGGCAACTCGGGCCGGCTCAACCAGTACCTCGCCCCAGGCTTCTGCCTCCTCGCCGGCCTCGGCGTGGCGTCCGCCATCGACCGCGCTGAAAAGCGATCCGCCACCGGCCGACGGTGGGCACTCGTGGCGGTCGGCGTGTTCGCCCTCGTCGGGGTGGGCGGCATGGCCCGCGACGTGATGAACCCCTACCGCGAGCCCGGCTACGAGTGGATGCGGGCAACGATGGCCGCGATCCGCGCGGAGGTGCCGGCCGGCGACCCCGTAGTGGTCACCGGCGACCGCCCGCTCCTGGACGTGGTGTTCGTCTGGTACTGGGAGAACGAGGGCGACCGCGTGAGCTGGAACGGTCGCCCGTCCGACGACGCCCTCAAGGGCAACCGCCTCTGGGCCTTCCACTACGGCCCCGCGGCCGACCTCCACCGACAGCTACTCGGCGAGGAACTCGCCCGCGACGACGCGGGCTGGCGGCTGGTGAAAACGACGACGTTCGATTACCGCCCGGCGCGGAGCAAGGAGCGGCCACTGACGTGCGAGCTGTGCTACTACGAGCGAACCCGTCACGACTGACTGCCGCACCGATCTCGTCACCAGGTACGGGGGTCGCTCTTGGCGTGGACAATGGCCCCCACGACGACCTCGTCGGTTTTCGTGTCGTAGCTGTAGACGATCAGGAAGGGGAACTTCCGAAGCGGGCAAAGGCGGTTCCGGCCGTCGGTCGCGACGTACAGCTCGGGAAACCTGGCGAGTTGGTCGAGCGCCCGCGTAACCGCCCCCTCGAAGCGTCGGGCAACTTGGGGGCCCCGACTCTCGTACCATGCGACTGCTTCATCAAAGTCGGAGTCCGCCCGGCCGAGCAGTCTGAGGCTAGCCACCGCCCGCCCTCCGGGCCTGCCACTTAGCTTTGACCGATTCCCAGGACACGGTTTCAGCGAGTCCCGCGTCGTACTCGGCCCACCGTCGCTCGACCTCTTTCTGCCAAGCTTCGCTGAGCGAGGGCGGCTCGTCGTCGTCAGCCTCACAACTGTCAAAGAGGCGGTCGGCCAGTTCCAGCCGTTCCGGCTCGGGTAGAGATAGAGCGGATTTGAGAATCAGCTCCGTTGCAGGTGACATGGTCGCTCCGATTCGGACAAGTGACAGGACGCAACCTCTACCCCAATCAGAGTGTAACGGATGCATGCGCTCGATGGGAAGCCCTGGCCGTATGCTGTCCGGCTCCCTCACACCCCCGCCGCCACGCGACTACGGGCCTCTTCCTTCTTCATCGCTCGCAGCTTCAGGGCTGCCCCGATGAAGTCGCGGAACAGGGGGTGGGCCTGGGTCGGCTTCGACTTGAACTCGGGGTGGCACTGGACCGCCACGAACCACGGGTGGTCGGCCAGCTCGATGGCCTCCACCAGCCCGCCGTCCGGGCTCGTGCCGCTGATGACGAGGCCCTTCGCGGCCAGGATGTCGCGGTAGGCGTTGCTCACCTCGTAGCGGTGGCGGTGCCGCTCGCTCACCACGTCCACCCCGTAGGCCGCGTGGGCCTTCGTGCCGGGCACGAGGTGGCACGGGCACGCCCCGAGCCGCTGGGTGCCGCCGATGTCCGTGATGCCGACCTGTTCCGTTAGCAGACAGACGACCGGGTGAGGGCTCGCGTCGGTGAACTCGGTCGAGTTGGCGTCGGCCAGGCCGGCCACGTTGCGGGCGAACTCGATCGTCGCGCACTGGAGGCCGAGGCAGATGCCGAAGAACGGCAGGCCGTGCTCCCGGGCGTAGCGGATGGCCTCGATCTTCCCGCCGATGCCCCGCTTGTCGAACCCGCCGGGCACGAGCAGGCCGTCCACACCGGCGAGGTACTTGTCCGGCCCGTCCCGCTCGATCAACTCGGACTCGATCCGCTGGATGCGGACCTTCGCGTGGTGGGCGATGCCGGCGTGTTCGAGCGACTCGTAGACCGACTTGTAGGCGTCCCGGTGGCGGACGTACTTGCCGACCACCGCGACGGTCACGTCGTGGGCCGGGTTCCGCATCCGGTCGAGCATCTGCCGCCAGTCGTCGATCACCAGCGGCTGCGACGGGGTCAGCCCGAGCTTGTCCACGATCAACCCGTCGAGGCGGTTGTCCACGAACCCGAGCGGCACCTCGTAGATGCTGAACTCCTTGTCCTTCTCCTCGATCACCGCCCGCCGCTCGACGTTGCACATGAGGGCGATCTTGTCGCACTCGTCGGGCGGAATCGACTTCTCGGTGCGACAAATCAGGATGTCCGGCTGGATGCCGATCTGCCGCAGCTCGCGGACGCTCGCCTGCGTCGGCTTGGTCTTGATCTCCCCGGCGGCCTTGAGGAACGGGACGAGGGTGAGGTGGATGAACAGGCAGTTCGACTTCCCCACGTCGTGCGCGAACTGGCGGATGGCTTCGAGGTAGAGCATCGCCTCGATGTCGCCGACGGTGCCGCCGATCTCGGTGATGACGACGTCCACGCCCGGGGTGGCGAGCTTGCGGATGCACCCCTTGATCTCGTCGGTGACGTGAGGGATGTACTGGACCGTCCGCCCCTTGAACACGCCCTTACGCTCCTTGTCGATGATCGACTGCATGATCTTGCCGGTCGTCATGCTGCTGTCGCGGTTGAGGGGGACGTGCGTGAACCGCTCGTAATGGCCGAGGTCGAGGTCCGTCTCGGCCCCGTCGTCGAGGACGTAGACCTCGCCGTGCTGGTACGGGGACATGGTGCCGGGATCGACGTTCAAGTACGGGTCGAACTTCTGCATCCTGACTTTGAGGCCACGCCGCTCCAGGAGCATCCCAACGGAGGCGGAGGTCAGCCCCTTGCCGAGAGAGCTGACGACGCCGCCGGTCACGAAGATGTGCTTGGCCATGAAACGCGGACTCCGTGGCGGGCGACCCAAAACGCGACCACGGCCTCGCGGCCGTGGTGCAGTTGTCTTGTAGGGTGGGACAAGTCCGCGTAGTCCCACCGCAGGTGAGCCACGCGAAGACGGTGAGACTCGTCCCACCCTACGAAGGCGAAGGCCGACGCCGGCCCCATTCAGAACTATATCGCACGCCCCGACCGCCACCAATCGGAACCCGTCGTCAGGCCGCCCGCCGCACCACCTCCGGCCCGACGGCGCGGACGAAGGCGTCATAATCGGCCGGGGTATCGACCCCCCGGTGGGCGTGTGCGGCGAGGCCGACGCGGATCGTGCCGCCGCCGCCTAGGAGGCGGAGCTGCTCCAGCTTTTCCGATTCCTCCAGCGGGTGCGGCGGTGTGGCCGCGAGCTTGAGGAGCGCCGTCCGGCGGTAGGCGTACAGCCCGAGGTGCTGGAGGAACCGCGGCGGGTCGGCCCGGAAGTCGGGCTCCCCGTCGCGGACCATCGGGATCGGCCGGCGGCTGAAGTACAGAGCCTTCCCCTTGTCGTCGCACACCACCTTCACGACGTTCGGGCTTTCGTAAGAATCGCGGTCGCGGATCGGCACGGCGAGGGTTGCGACCTCGGCCCCGGGGGCGTCGGCCAGCGTGTCCACGAGCAGGTCGACGGCCGCCGGGTCGATGAGCGGTTCGTCCCCCTGGAGATTAACGATGACATCCGCCGTCAGCCCGGCGGCGACTTCGGCGACGCGGTCGGTGCCCGAGGGGTGGTCGGCCCGGGTGAGGACGGCCCGCCCGCCGAACCCCTCGACGGCCGCGACGATGCGGGCGTCGTCGGTGGCCACGATCACATCGGCGGCGCACTGGGCCCCGAGGGCGCGTTCGTAGACGTGCTGGATGAGGTACTTGCCGGTCGCCTTCAAAAGCGGCTTCCCCGGCAAGCGGGACGAGTCGTAACGGGCAGGAATAACGATGGCGACACGCATGGGCCGACCTCCTTGCGGGACCGTGCAGTGGCATGGCGGGATGAACCGGGACTGTAAGCCGGGACGGAAATTGGGGCAAGGTGGATGCGGGCGGGGCGATGTCGGAGGGGCCAAAGCGCGAAGTTCTCCCGCTTTACCGGGGTGGGTGGTAACGGGAATCATAACCCGTTTTTTAGCAGTGCGATGGGGCGAATTGCGTTTGCAAATGTGGGAGAATTCGGGGGCAGTTGCAGCAAGTTCCGAATGTCAGCGGGACTTTTTCCCCTTCGCGGACGGCGTGCCTTTCAAAAAAGCATCGATCCGCCGGCGGAGCTTCTGCTGCGCCGCGCCCGTCCCGTGGGCCAGTTGCAGGGCTTCGCGGACGTTCAGGTCGGGATTGGGCAGGGGGAAGCGGGCGAGGGCGTCGTCGAGTGTACCTTCGAGGTGGTACTTGGCGTCGTCAGTGACGTTGACGGCGAGGCCGAGGCCACGCAAAGCTGCAAGGTCGCGGTAGAAACCCCGCGTGTCGAGCCGGAGTTTGCGGAGGACGGCCGGACGGGTTGACGGCCCGGCGGCGAGGAAGGTGACGAGCTTGTAGAGCCGACCGGCCCGGGCCGGGGTCAGGTTGGCCGGCGGCCGATCGGGCTTCTTCGACCCCATGCGAATCCTTCCGGGGAAGACGGGCGCGGAACGTCTCCGGCGACCGTGCGAGAGGCCCGGGGAAACGACCCCGGCCGGCGTGTGGCCGCCGGCCGGGGGATGGGGAAGATGGTAGACGGGGGGACGTGGAAATCAAGGTAACGGCCGTCGGACCGTCAGGCCGGCCCGGGCGTCGGGCCGAGTGCCCGCCGGAGCTTGTCGAGGGCCGACGCCTGGACCTGACGGACCCGTTCCTTCGAGAGCCCCAAATCCTTGCCGACCTTTTCGAGCGTCTGTCCGGCCGCGTCGTCGGTCAGGCTGAACCGACGGTTGATGATGGCCTTCTCCCGGTCGGACAGGAGGGTGTGGCCGTCGCGGAGAAACTCGTCGAGCCGGGGAAAGCCCGGGCCGGCCGTGGGGTCGAGCGGCGGTCGGCTCCAGGGTTCGCCGTCGGGCAAGGCGTGGAGCGAGAGCGAGCGGGAGAGCCAGTCGGCCGAGAGCTTCTGCGAGAGCCGGGACAGGGCGCGTACGAGGCAGGTGTAGGCGTAGGTGCTGAAGCGGATGTCGAGCCACGGGTTGAAGGCGGCGACGGCCTGGATGAGGACGATGTGGCAGTCGCCGATCAGGTCGTCGGCCCGGTTCGACA
The DNA here is from genome assembly GCA_031426095.1 of Gemmataceae bacterium. Taxonomy (GTDB): domain Bacteria; phylum Planctomycetota; class Planctomycetia; order Gemmatales; family Gemmataceae; genus JANPKP01. The sequence continues at coordinate 6,541 of JANPKP010000568.1, read as the reverse complement.
CCGCCATCCGCCGGCGGACGGCCCGGTAGATCAGCTTTCGATTGCCGAGTACGATTCGGTCTCGTAGCCCCAGGTAAGTAGCTTGCCAGCGGGCGAACGAGGCGGGGGTTGTGGCGGCGTGTGTCCGGTGGGCGGCGAAGTGCATCCGCCGGGCGTGGTCGCGGGTCACGTCGTCGGGCATGTAGCTGCTGTCGTAGTTCGCATCGACGTCGAGCAGCGCCTTGGCGGACAGTGCCCGGGCCGCCTGTGGCGAGTCGAACGACGGGTGGTGGACGTAGCTCGGGCCTTGCGTCGAGCGGTGGACCCGGTGGGTCGTTGTGACACGGGCCGTTGCGGGGTCATCGTTCATGTCTAGTCCCCGGTAACAGGAGGGCGTGCCCGAAGGCCGCCGGATGCCGCGCGGTCCAACCGTCTTCCATCTCGCCCACGTCCGGCTAGCAACCAGGAGTGAACGGTGTGGGTAGTCGAAGCAGGACGTAAGCCAAAAACGTCCAAATCGAACATCAGTATCCGTTGACCCGTGCACCGAGTCAAGGGCCTTGACAAGAATGACCGCGTATTGAGTCACAAATTTCACAAGCATTTGGCTGCGTTTCCGCTATATTGACTGAAAGTTTCCGTAAAGAAATATTTGGGTCCGAAGCCGATCACTAATGGGGACGAAAAAGCATGAATCGTCCAATTCCCGTCGATTCGGCCGCCTCGGAAGCCCGCTACGCCAGTACGGCCGAGGTCGCACGCGCGATCGGAGTGAGCGTAACCACCGTGAAGCGCTGGGTCGATGACGGCGTGCTGACCGCCCACCGGACGGCCGGCGGGCACCGCAAACTGGTTATGGCCGACGTGGTCCGCCTCGTGCGGGAGCGTGGCTTACCGCAGGCGGACCTGGGGAAACTCGTACCCCGGGCGGCGGCGATCCCTTCGAACGACCCCGTGCTCCTCCACAGTCGCTTGCTCGATGCGGCCAGGAACGGCGACTACGCCGCCGTCCGCGGCCTGATTCACGCGGCCTTCGAGAACGGCCTCGCCGTCGAAACGATTGCCGACCGGATGATCTCGCCGGTCCTGGCCGCGGTCGGCCACGAGTGGGTCGGTGGACGAATGGAAGTCATCCACGAGCATCGCGTAACGCAGGCGTGCGTCTCGGCCCTGTACGAATTGAAGGCGGCCTTGCGTACGGTTGGGAACGAGGGCCGGCCGGTGGCGGTCGGCGGGGCTCCGGAGGGCGATCATTACGTCCTGCCGTCGCTGCTGGCGAAGATGACGCTGCTCGGCTGCGGGTGGGAGGCGATCAACCTCGGGCCGCATACGCCCCTGTCCGCCTTCCGCCGGGCGCTCGACTTGCTCCGGCCGCGGCTCGTCTGGCTGTCGGCCAGTCACGTCGAGGACGGGCCGCGATTCGAGGCGGAATACGCCGCGTTTTACCGGGAAGCCGAGGCCCGCGGGGTGGCCGTGGCGGTGGGCGGGCGGGCGCTCACCGAGGCCCTCCGAGTCCGCCTGCCGTACACGACCTACGGCGACGGGTTGACCCAACTCGCGGCCTTCGCCCGCACCCTCCACCGCCGCCCGCCGCCGGCCGGACCCGTCGGCCGGTGGGGCCGAAACCGGGCGAAGGATCAACCCGATCCGACCGCCCCGCCCCCGGCCTGACGGCCTCACCTTTTCAACTCGTACCCTGTGTTGTTCTCCAGCTCGGCGGCCGCCTTGTTGACGATCATGCCGCCCGGCCCGACGTGAGTGTTGTTCCGCACCACGTTGTTTGCGGCCGGCTCGCCGCACACCTCGATCCCGCTGCCGGCCGTGGTGTTCCCCTCGATCAGCACGTTCTTGCACTCGAAACGATTGGTCTGGTTCCGCCCCGGGTTCCGGTCGGCGACGACGTAGATGGCCGAAATGCCGGCCGGCGTGCGGATGTCGTTGCCCTTCACCACAAGCCCGTTGATCCCGCCCGTCTTGTAGATCGACAGGTACGAGTTGCCCTTGTTGTCCAGCAGTTTCGAGTCGAGAACGGTGCTGTTCACGTGGTCCTCGTGCATCAGCCCCTCGCCGTCGTTGATCTCGTACACCTTGTCGTATGCCAGGTTCCGGTACACCTCGTAGTCGTTCCCCTCCACCGTCCACCGCCAGCCCCGCATCTGCACCGCCCGGTTGTCGTTGGTGGACGACCCCAGCGTGGCCCCCCGGCCGGTCGCCGTCGGTCGCCAGAGCTTCTTCGGGAAGCGGATCACGTTCCCGCCGCAGTACGTGCCGTCGCCGCTGAACGAGATCGCGCAACGGCCGGAGCAGTACACGAAATTGTCGCGGATCACGACCCCCTTGCGGAACCCGAACGGGTGCGTCTCGGGGGTGCCGTCGGGCAGGCTGCCGCCGGCCCCGCCCAGGCCGAAGTCGTTGACGTACAGCCCCGGCCGGTTGTCGTAGTCGAACACGACCCCCTCCTCGCACACCACCTTCGCATTCTTCCGCCCTTCGAGCACGTACCCCTTCATCGTGAAGTTGTCGTCCCCGGACTTGGGCAACCGGTTGTTCGCCACCAGGGCGTTCTCGCCGCTGCGGACGGTGATCGCCGCGTGGTGGCGGGCCGTGAACCGTTGCCACGGGTGCTGGCCGATCTTCAGGTCCGGGATGGCGGCTTCGGCGGTGGCCGCGTTGCGAAACACGCACCCCACGACCACCCGGTTCGTGCCCACCTTGTGTTCGGGCGTTTCGAGGAAGGCGACGTGCCCGCGCTCGACGGCCACGTTCACCAGCCCGCAGTTCGAGTCGGCCGACGGGTCGACGAGGGCGATGCCCTTGAAGGCGGCGTCGGTCGGGGTGCCGTCGCCCTCGAACTTGGGGGTGTATTTGGGGAACTCGAACCGGGTCGGCGGGGCGTACCCCTCCTTGCGGGCGTCCGTTTCGCCCACCGGGTCGGCCCCGCGGACGACCACCCCGTTGCGGATGAGGACGTGGTCCTTGAAGGTGTACGTGCCGGCCGGGACGAACAGCATGCCGCCGCCCTTGGCCGCGAGAGCGTCCTGGGCCGCCTTCAGGCGGGCGTCGGCCGACTCGCCCGCGAAGTCGGCGAGCGACACGGCCGTCTTCCACGGCAGGGCGTCGGCCCACGCGAGCTTGTACTTGGCGAGCGGGTTGTCGGTCGGCGTGGCGGCCGGTAATGGAGCCGCGAGCAGGAGCGTGGCCGCGAAGGAGAGGGCGGTTCGCATGGCGTCTCCGGTGGGTTGGAAGAATCCTCATAGACACTAACGGTCGGCATGTCTGTCGGGTCGAACGCACGGATAGTTACGTCAAAACGGTCAATCTTGCCAAAAGCCGATCTTTATCGCATTCTCCCAGTGCGGGGAAGGCCAAAATGCTATAAGGAGTTAATAAAGCTGAACTTGTGACGACCGCCCCGTGAAAATGCGGTAAAGTTTTGGGACAATTCTGTCGCAAGTCCTTCCAAAATAATGGCATCGGGCTTTAATGGGGGCTCTCAAGAATAACGGGTTACGTCGCGTCACTCGTCGCGACATCAGAGCCACACTTTCGACGTAAGTGGTGGTGGCATGCGACCCGAAGCACGAGGTACGTCACATCGGCCGGGGGCGGTCGGCGATTCGTCGTCGCACCGAATGCCCGACCGCCGATCAACCGCCCGGCCCGCTTCCTTTCGGCCGCAGTCGCGCGAACAGGCCCGAGAGCCGCGTGCCGCCCCGCAGTGCCTCGTCCACCATCACGCCGGCCAGAAGCGTCAGTCCGATTACCGTGGGCAGGATGGCGTCGCCGATGCCGAGGAAGACCACGAGCTTTTGCAACAGCGGCAGCACCATCGCACCGAGGACCATGCCGAGGGCCGTCCCCTCGCCGCCCCGCAGGCTGCACCCGCCGAGCACAGCCCCGGTGATGGCGTACAACTCGTAACTCGCCCCCGCGCTCTCCGGGTTGGCGTCGCTCTTGGACAGCAGCCACAGCACCCCGCACAGGGCGGCGCACGTCGAACTGATGACGAACACGGCGATCCGCTGCCGGTCCACCGCGATGCCCGAGTAGCGGGCCGCCTGCTCGTTGTAGCCGATGGCGTACCAGTACCGGCCGTACACCGTCTTGTGCAGCACCAGTCCCAACACCGCCGCCAGCACGAGCATGACCGCGAACATGGCCGGGAACTGTAGGCCCGCGGGCGACTCGCCCACGAGGGCGTATTGGAGCTGGTCGATCACCCCCGCGCTCGCCGGCCTGGCCTTCTTGATCCGCTCCAAGCCGACCGCCCCCGTGGCGACGTAGCGGGACAGGCCGCGGTAGACGAACAGCCCGCAGAGGGTGACGATAAACGGCTGGAGCCGCAGTTTCGTCACGAGCAGCCCGTGGGCCAGCCCGATCAGCACGCCGATACCGAGCGTGGCCGCCAATGAGAGGAGGGGGTGATACCCCGCCTCCATCAGGAGCCCGAAGGCGACCGCCGACAGGCCGATCACGGACCCGATGGAGAGGTCGATGCCGCCGGCCACGATGAGGACGGCGACGCCGAGCGTCATCACCCCCCAGAGGCCCTGGCGGTTGGCGAGGTCGATCAGGTTCGAGTACCAGATGTCCGGCGGCGTGGACGCCAGGAGGGCGACGTACATGACGACGAGCAGGACGAAGACGCCCGCGATCCGGTTCATGCCGACCCCCCCGTGGCGAGCCGCATGACGGCTTCCTCGGTCAACCCCCCGCCGCGCCGCAGTTCGCCCGCCACCCCCCCCGCGGGGAGCACCAGCACCCTGTCGCTCATGCCGAGCAACTCTTCCATGTCGCTGCTGATCATCCACACAGCCACCCCGCGGCCGGCCAGCTCGTCGATCAGGGCGTAAATCTCGGCCTTCGCCCCCACGTCCACCCCGCGGGTCGGCTCGTCTAGAACGAGGACGCGGGGGCCGCGGGCGAGCCACTTGCCGAACACCACCTTCTGCTGGTTCCCGCCCGACAGTTGGCCGACCGGCTTCGCGGCGTTCGGCGTCTTGACGCGAAGCCGAGCAATGGAGGAGTTGGCCAGCTCGCGCTCGGCGATCCGATCCACCCAGCCGGCGCGGTTCAACCGGTCGAGGTTCGGCAGGCTCAAGTTAAAGTCGACGCCACGTTCAAGAACGAGGCCGTGTAGCCGACGGTCCTCGGGGGCGAGCAGAAGACCGTGGGCGATGACATCGGCCGGCCGGCGGATCGTGACCGTCTCGCCGCCGACGCGGACCGTGCCGGCCACCACCGGGCGAACGCCGAACACCGCCTCCGCCAATTCCGTCCGCCCGGCCCCGACGAGGCCGGCCATGCCCAGGACTTCGCCCGCCCGCACCTCGAACGACGCCGGGAGTTCCGGACCGTTCGCGTACCGCAACCCTTCGACGGACAGCACCGCCGCCCCCGCCCCGTGCCGGTGGTCGCGGGGAAAGAACTGCTTGAGGTCGCGGCCGACCATAAGGCGAACGATGTTGTCGTGGGTGACGTCGGCCTTCGCCAGCTCGCCGGCGTTGCGGCCGTCGCGGAGGACCATGACGCGGTCCGCGCAGCGCTTCACCTCGGCGAGCCGGTGCGAGATGTAAAGGACGGCGACGCCGTCGGCCTTGAGCCCGTCGATGACCGTGTAAAGGCGGTCGGTTTCGGTCTGGGTGAGGCTCGAAGTCGGCTCGTCCATGATGAGGACGCGGGCGTCGAGCCCCAACGCCCGGGCGATTTCCACGAGCTGCTTCTGCCCCGGCGGGAGCGACCCGACGGCGGCGTCGAGCAGGGCCGGCGGCAGCCCGACGCGTCGGACGAGGTCGGCCCCCTTGCCGCGCATGGCCCCGCGATTGAGGAAGCGGAAGGGGCCACCGAACGTCGCCTCCCGGCCGAGGAAAAGGTTGTCGAGGACCGACAGGTTCTCGGCGAGGTTCAGTTCCTGGTGGATGAGGCTGACGCCGGCCGACATGGCCTCGGCCGGGGTGGCGAAGGCGACCGGTCGGCCGTCGAGCAGCACAGTGCCGGCGTCGGGCGTGTAGAGGCCGGCGACCACCTTCATGAGCGTCGACTTGCCGGCCCCGTTCTCGCCGACCACGGCCAGCACCTCGCCGCGGCCGAGGCGCAGAGAGACGGTATCCAGGGCGAGGACGCCCGGGAACTGCTTGCGGACGCCGGTCGCTTCGAGGAGCGGGGGGGAGGACATGGGGAGAGCCAAAGCAAAGCCCGGGGACGGCCGTCCCCGGGCTTTTGGGCTTTCAGTGGGTGTTACTTCTTCGCCCCGTCGATGTCGGCCCGGAGTTTCTTGGCGAAGCCGTCGGCCCGGAGGTTCACCACCTTCGTCTTGCCCACCGTCTCCTCCGGCCCGCCGTCCTTCGTCACGACGCGGTACGGGATCGTGCCGTCGGGGATGTTCGCCTTGTCCCGCCCCTTCGCGAGTTGGGCGAGCAGTTCGACCGACTTGAGCCCGAAGTTGAACGGATCCTGGACGACGGTGCCGACGACCTCACCCTTCTCGATCCCTTCGAGCGTCACCCAGTCCTCGTCGAACCCGACGATCTTGACGTCCTTCGCCATCCCCTTGGCCTTCGCG
>JANPKP010000567.1:0-4668 GCA_031426095.1 Gemmataceae bacterium | reverse complement strand
TTGTTTATGGGGGCGGGGGGGGGGGCTCAAAGCTTTCCCCCCCCCCCCGCCGCCCGTCCTATCATGCAGCCTCCATTTCTCGTATCACTCCGGAGCCCGCGCCATGACCCGTCGCCGCGTGTGGTTCGCCGTCGCTCTCGTCGCCGTGGCGGGATTCGCCATCGCCCAGCCGTCGGACGACCCGGAGTTCGGGGGGCGGAAGGCGTCGGCGTGGGAAACGATCCTGAAGGAGGATCCGTCGCCCCGGAAGCGGCAGGGGGCGGTGGTGGCCCTCGGTCAGTTGTGGGCGGACGGCCAGTACAAGGGGTCGATCCCGGCCGTGGGGCGGGCGTTGTTGAACGACCCCGCCGCGGCCGTGCGGGTCCAGTCGGCCACGGTGCTGGGGCAACTCAAGAAGGACGACGCCAAGGCGGGGCTCGGGGTCGGCGACCTTGCGGCTGCCTTGCGGGCCGAGAAGGACTCGGCAGTTCGGCGCGAGACGGCGACCGCCCTCGGCCGGCTCGGCGAGTATAGCAAGGACGCCGTCGCCCCACTGACGGGGACGTTGAGCGACCCGCAAGCGGCTACCCGGGCGGCCGCGGCCGACGCCCTCGGGCGGATCGGCCCGGATGCCAGGTCTGCAGCGCCCGACCTACTGCCGCTGGTGACGGACGCGGAAAAGGCGGTGCGTCAAGCGGCCGTGTTCGCCCTCGGCCGGGTCGCCCCGGAGGACGTCGGGACGGTGGGGGCGATTATGTCAGGGCGACTCAAGGCCGAGACGGACGCGGACGTCCGCCGAGAGTTGGTGACCGCGCTGGGTTTGTTGGGCGACACCTCCGAGGCCCCGGCGTTAGCCCTGGCCAGCGTCCTCTCAGACTCCGACCCCGAGATGCGGAGGCAGGCGGCGCGGTCACTGGTCTCGTTCGGGCTCGGTGTGCGGCCGGCCGTCCCGGAGTTGCTCAAAGGTTTCAAGGATGATCGCGACAAAAACGTCCGCCTCGATTGCCTCCGTACTCTCAGCAGCGGCCTCGGTTCGGCCATGAAAGATCTGCTTCCCGACCTGACGGACAGACTCAAGGCCGACGCCGATTTCGAAGTTCGAGTGGCCGTAGCCGACGAAATCGGCTCAATCGGTCCGGACGCCTACGGGGCAATTTCGGCATTGCGTGAAGCTCAACGCGACGCCCAGGTGAAGGTCCGAGAGGCGGCAACTGCGGCGATCAGGAAGGTCGATAAAGTTCCCGAGAAGAAATACTGAAGGAGCTTAATCGTCGGTACAAACAAGGTAACCGATTCATGCCGAACTTTGAAAAGGAGTTTGACTCCGCTTGGAGCCGTTCTAGATATGGGTAGAATTTCATCCAATTCAGCCACGGTCAAAAGCGATTAATCGCTCGGACCGTGAGTTCGCCACGAGGCTTGGATGTCGACCCAGGGCAATCTGGCAGCCGCACTGGCGTTTCTGCCAGCTTGGCTCGAAGAGACAAACGACCCGGCCGGGCTCGAAACCCGTCTCGTCGGCTGGGCGAAGGCTTGCGGGTGGCGGGCGGTCGGGATTGTCTGGCCGTCCGACGGCCCCGCAATGCTTCTGAAGACCATACAAAACGGGGTGTCGAGTTCTGTATCTGCACCGCCAGAACTTCCCGAAGTTGCTCGCCGTTTGCGTCAAGGTGAATCCACGGCTACGGCAACCGCGACAACCGGCGCGCTCAGGGTTTATGTGAGTCTCCAAGCGCCGGGACGCCCGACCGGGGTACTGTGGGCTGAACGCCCGGTCGGGGTTCCGTGTACGGATGTGGATAAGAGTTTGGTCTCGCTGACGGCTCGAATGGTGGAGGTCTCTCCGACGTTCGCTGCGGCCGTTGGACCGGCAGTTGAACCGGAAAAACTTCTTGTCCGACTTCAAGACGCGGCAGTGATTGCGGGCAGGATGGCGCACGACTTCGACAACATCCTCACAGGAATTATTGGCTTTGCGGACCTGACACTACCACTAGTTCCGCCCGGTTCGCAAGCTGCGACGTTCATCACGGAAGTCGGCAAGGTGGGGCAACGCGGCATCCAGTTTACCCAGCAGTTACACCAGTTCAGTCGCAGCGGCCAGGCAAAGCCGAACCCCACTTCGATTTATTCGATTGTGTCGCGGGAAGCGGCTCGCATGAAGGCGCGAACGAATTCGACCGTGCGGTTCGAGCAGGACGTGGCCCCGCACCTTGCGCCTGTGGCCGCGGAAGCCGGGTCGGTTCAAACGGTCCTCGGAACTTTGCTGGACAACGCCTACGAGGCTTGCTCGGCCGGGGGCATCGTTCGCGTCGCGGTACGGGCCGTGGAACTCACCGACGCCGATGCCCGCTCCTACCTGGGTAAAGTTAGGTATGGGGGCCACCTCGAAGTGAGCGTGAGCGATACCGGCTCAGGGATTAAACCTGAGGTCCGAAGGCGTTTATTCGCCGACCCCCTCTACACAACTAAAGTTCGGCACAGGGGCCTCGGACTGGCGATCGTTTTCCGAACGCTCTGCGCCCACAAGGGCGGCATTCGACTCGACCCCGCGCCGCCACCGTCGGCGGGCACGGTCGCCCGATTCGTTCTACCCTTAGCCGTGGCCCGACTTACCGCAGTCGCGAACCCGACCGTCGAATCCACTCCCGTCGGAGGTTGACCCTATGTCCGTCGATATCGATGACAGAATGACCCAGACCCCAAAGCCCGCCCGCGCCGTGGTGGGTCAACTGCGCGAACTCCAGTCCTCGGGAGACATCCGCATCCTCATCCTGGACGACGACCCGGGCACTTGCTCGGTCATTCGGGCCGCCCTCTCGAACCGCGACTTCCAGATCGAAACGGTGTCCGAACCGTCGATGGTCGAGGCCGCCGTACGCAGCCCGGTCTCGTACCACATGATCATACTTGACTACGTCCTCCCCGGGTTGGATCCCGACGTGGTCTTCAACTGGGTCCGTGACCATCAACCGGACGCGAAGGTGGTCGTCGTCACCGGTTACCCGTCCATCGACAGTGCCGTCAACTGCCTGCGAGCCCAGACCTGCGATTACCTCACCAAGCCGTTCCAAGTTGATCGGCTGCGGGAGATCGTAGTCCGGTGCCTGGAAAGCAAGGGCTTACTGCGGATGACCGAGGAGGCCTTGAGGGAATCGCTCGGGGGAGCCATCCGCGAACGGCGTAAAGCGATGGGCCTGACCCTGTCCAACATGTCCGACCGCACTGGGGTGTCGCTGGGTTACCTGTCGCAGATCGAATTGGGCAAGAACTCGGCGTCGATCGAAACCCTTTATCGCATCTGTCTGGCACTTGGCATGAAGATGGCTGAGTTGTTCCAAGCGGTACAACGGAACTAGGCCGTGTTGACGCTGTCTCGCCAGTCCCGACAACGAGTTAAGGCGATCGGGCATCCGGTTTCGGCGGGGCGGCCATGCGGTACATGCTCACGGACGGCCTCTGGGCGGCAATGGCACCGCTGGTCGAGGCGGCCAAGCGGCGGACCGGCGGGTCGCCCCCGGTCCTACCCGACCGACTGTTCCTCGAGGCCCTGTTGTACGTCGCACGGACCGGCGTCCCGTGGCGGGACTTGCCCTCGGAGTTCGGCCGGCGGGACGCCGTGTACAACCGGTTCCGCCGGCAGGTCCACTCGGGCGGCCTCCACCACCTGTTCGAGGCAATGACGGCCGACCCGGCGTTCGGGGACACCCGGCGGGTGCTGATCGACTCGACCATCGTCCGGGCCCACGCGGCCGGGGCCCCGCGGGCCAAAAACAGGTCGGGGCGGCCCGGTCGGCCGAGAGCCATGGCTCGGCCGGAGCCGGGGGGGTTCACCACCGAGGTCGTCCTGACGGCGGCCGACGAGGACACGGCCATCGCCGTCGAGGTCGTCCCCGGGCAGGCGAACGACGCCCCCCGCCTCCGGCCCCTGCTCGCCGCCACCGCCCGGCGGGTCGGGGCGTCGGCCGCCTTCGGGTGGGCCGGGCGGGGCACCTGGGGGGAGAACCCGAGGGCCACCCGCCACCGCCACCCGGTCTCCGGACGGACCGCCACCCGCCACCGGCCGTTGACGTACCGGGCCACCTTCGGGCCGGTCCACACCCCGCCGTCCGGCGGCCGCCCCTGCAACGCGGCGTACAGGGCCTCCCGCCGCCGCGGGGAGAGCTTCGGGTCGGCCCCGTCGTGCCGCCGCCGGTCGGCCACCCCGTCCGGCCCGTGGGCGTTCCACCGGTCGAGGACGGCCCGGACGGTGACGGCCGACAGGCCGACCACGTCGGCCACCTCGGCCGGGGTGCGGGGGCGGCCGGTCCGGGCGAGTAGCCACGGGGCGTGCCACCGAGGCTTCTCGACCGGGTGCCGGCACGTGGCGTACCGGTACCGGACCTTGCTCGCCGGCAGGTGGCGGGCGAACGGCAGGCGGTGCATGGGATTCCCTCCCGCAACAATGACTTGCGGGAAGAGGATAGGGAATCAACACCGTTCCGTATTACTACGGCTGTAGGACTAGATGTCATCAACAGAGCAACCCTACGTCACCGCCCGGTTCCTTGGAGTTCCCCACGAATCGTGGACGGCGTTTAGCGGTGGGTCGGGTTGTGCGCCCGCTCGTACTCGTCCGGGGCAACGTACCCCACGGCCGAGTGCCGTCGGACGCGGCTGTCGAACGCCTCGATGTACTCGAAGATCCTC
>JANPKP010000566.1:0-17377 GCA_031426095.1 Gemmataceae bacterium | reverse complement strand
CGCGGCGCGGCTCGACTCGGCAACCCGGGCGAAGTCGTCCCACGCCGTCGGCAGTGCTTCCAGTTTCGTCGCCAGTTCGGCCGGGGTGGCGGCGCCGAGGGCGACGACCTCCACGCACCCGTCCCAGTCGGGGCCGACCTTCGCCGGGCGGTGCTCTTCGAGGACCGCGTGGAAGTTGCTGCCGCCGAACCCGAACGCCGAGAGGGCCGCCCGCCGGGGGTGGTCGGCCCGCGGCAGCCACGGGCGGGCCACCGTGTTCACGTAGAACGGCGAGTCGGCCGCCTTCAGCGGGTCGAGCGGGTCCGTGACCTTGAGCGTCGGCGGGAGCACCTTGTGGTAGAGGGCCAGGGCCGCCTTGATGAGCGACGCCGACCCGGCCGCCGCCTTCGTGTGCCCGATCTGCGACTTCACCGAGCCGACGGCACACCACGGCCGGGGCTTGGGCGTGCCCGGGGCCGCGTCGTCGTGCGTGTTGTAGACGCCGGCGAGAGCCGCGATCTCGACCGAGTCGCCGACGCGGGTGCCGGTCCCGTGGGCCTCCACGAGTTCGACCGTGTCGGGCGTCACCCCGGCGAGTTGGTAGGCGTTGCGGAGCGCCTTCGTCTGCCCGGCGGCGCTCGGGGCGTAGATCGCGTTCCCCTTGCCGTCGCTGCTCGACCCGATGCCCTTGAGGACGGCGTACACGCGGTCGCCGTCCCGCTCGGCGTCGGCCAGCCGCTTGAGCACCACGACGCCGATGCCCTCGCCGAGGATGGTACCGTCGCCGTTGGCGTCGAACGGCTTCGCGTCGCCGCTCGCCGACAGGGCCGGCGTCTTCGAGAAGCACATGTACATGAAGATGTCGTTGAACGTGTCGGCCCCGCCCGTGACGACCACGTCGGCCCGCCCGGCCTGCAATTCGAGGGCGGCGAGGTGGACGGCGCTGAGCGAACTCGCACACGCGGCGTCGACGACGCAGTTGGTGCCGCCGAGGTCGAGCTTGTTGGCGATGCGGCCGGCGACGACGTTCCCGAGGAGCCCGGGGAAGCTGTTCTCCTGCCACGGGACGTAGCTCTCGGCGATGCGGGCGGCGGCGTCGGCGGCCACGTCGTCGGCCACACCGGCGTCCTTCATGGCCCGCTTCCACCGCGGGTGCCCGAGGCGAGCGCCCAGGGGAATGACGAGTTCGAGCGTGCCCGTGACGCCGAGGATGACGGAGACGCGGTCGCGGGAAACGGGCGTGGGCGAGGGGGGGGGGGGACCCCCCCGGTGGGGGGGGGGCCCGGGCCGCGGGTGGGGGGGCCAGGGGGGGGGTCGCCCCCCCCCCCCCCGGGGCGAACACCACGCCCGCGTCCGTCAGCGCCATCTTGGCGGCGACCAGGCCCAGGAGCTGGGCCGTGTCGGTGGCTTCCAGGTCCTTCGGTGGGATGCCGAACTCGCGGGGGTCGAAGGCGACCGGGGAGAGGAACCCGCCGCGGCGGGCGTAGGTCATGTCCGGGGCTTTGGGGTCGGCGTCGAAGTAGTCGTCGGGGTTCCAGTGCGTGGGCGGCACGGCGGTGATGCCGTCCACCCCGTTCTTGACGGCCGCCCAGTACCCGCCGGCCCCGTCGGCCTTCGGGAACAGGCAGCCGAGGCCGACGAGGGCCAGGGGCGAGAAGGTTTCGGTCGTCGTGTGCAACGCGGTGTCTCGCAAGGCGATTCCAGAACCAGCCCCAAAGCCCGGGGACGGCCGTCCCCGGGCTTTCACCCCAACAACGCCTCAACCTCTTCCCGCGGGAGCGGCACCAGCGGGAAGCAGCCGTCCGGCCACGTCACGCCCTGCTGCCGCAGCGCCTCGCGCCGCAGGACCACGCACGCCCCGTAGAGGAGGTTGAGCGCGACCCCCACCACCGTCCGCCCGCCCGGCGGCTCCAGGCACGAGCCCTTCGCCCACTCGTTGAACGCCCCCATCGCCGGCCCGCACCACACCTGGTAGTCGAGCTGCCGCGTCGCCTCGCCGCTGTTGGCCCACCGGCTCGACAGGCCCAAGTACCAGCGGAACACGAGGCCCATCTTGTGCCGGGGGTCGGAGTCGGCGCGGGCCAGTTGCGTCGGGTCGCGGCGGAGGAAGAAGTCGCGGGTCTGGTTCCACACGTCGTCGAACGTGGTCCGCAGCAGCGTCTTCTCCAATTGGGCGCGCTCGGCCGCCGGGATCGCCTCCCAGCTGGGAAATTGGCGGTACAAATCGAACAACTTCTGGGCCCGCATGGGGAACATGGTGCCCCGCTTGAGCACCTGCACCTTCACGCCCATTTCGAACATGTCGGCGGCCGGGGCCATCGTCACGTCGGCCTGCCCGGCCTCGGCGAGCATCTTCCGCACCGGGCCGGAACTCCCCGACTCGACGCACGCCTGGTTCACGCTCCCGGTGACGACGTAAGCCGCCCCCATCGCGAAGGCCGCGGCCACGCTCGCCGGGGTGGCGATGCCGCCGGCCAGCCCGACTCGCGGCGGCGTGGCGTAGTTGAATTGTTCCTGCAAGCGGTCCCGAAGGGTCAGGATCGACGGCAGGAGCGTGATCGCCGGGCGGTTGTCGGTGTGCCCGCCGCTGTCGGCCTCCACCGTCACGTCGTCGGCCATCGGCACCCGGGCGGCCAGCTCGGCCTGCGAGGCGTTGACGTGCCCGGCGGCGACCAGTTCGTTCAGGATGCGCGGCGGCGGCGGCGACAGGAACTTCGTCGCCACCTCCACCCGCGACACCTTGCCGACGACGCGGTTGCCGGTGACGACGTTCCCCTCGGAGTCGGCGAACAGCCCGGCCACGCGGTACCGCACGACCGCCGGCGTGAGGTCGAGGTACGCCGACGCTTCTACGAGCCGCACGCCCTTGCGGAGCAGAAGCTCGGCGGTGGCCATCTCGTGGGCCGGCTCGTTCGGGCTGTGGATCAGGTTCACGCACGCCGGCCCGTCGCCGACGCTCGCCTGGATGCGGTCGATCGCCGCCCCGATCCGTTCGAGCGACAGCCCGGCCGCCCCGAAGCTGCCGAGCATCCCCGCCCGGCTCATGGCCTCCACGATGTCGGCCGACGCGATGCCGTTGGCCATCGCCCCGGTCATGTACGGGTAACGCAGGCCGTGGGTGGAGCGGAACGCCGGGTCGCCGAGCGCCTCCGGCGGCAGGGGCGGCAGGTACGCGGCGACGGGGAGCGCCCCGGCGAGCGGGGGGCGTGAACCCCCCGAGGCGGCACCCGCGTTCAGGCCCACGACCCCGCCCGTGGCGACCGCGAACCCGTCGTCCGTCCGCACCACCACCAGCGGCGAACGCAGGTTGCCGACCGCGGCGCGGACGCCCGCGGGGTCCGCCGCGGGGGCCGGCGCGGACTCGTCGGGCCGCCACCAGCCGACGGGCGGGGCGGCCGCTCGGGGGCGGGAAGGACCGGCCGGGTGGGTCATCGGTTTCGGGTGCAAGTGTCGGACTGTGGGGCGGTTGCCCCGACGGGCGGGGTTCCTGTCGGCATATCAATGGGGACCGCCAACGGACAGGTTCTCGCCCCGAATCGGCCCACCCCGCAAAAGTGGACGAAAGTATACTTCGATGTGCGACATCGGTGGCCGGAAACGACGCCGCCCCCGCGTTACCGCTTTATTCGGGAACGAATCCCGAAGTGCCACGGGGAGTGAGGGATGCGAAGTACCCATTCCGGCAAAAGCGGTAAAACGCGGTAACGTTGGCCCGTGGCGACTGATGTCGAGCGCATCCTGCACGCGATTGAATCTTCATCGCCCGCAAAGAGCCCACGAAGCCGCTCCTGACGCCAGGGGCGGTCTTTCGCCCGGAAATCCGCCACGACCTCCCGACATTGCCCCGTTTCCCCGCTGACACATCTGCGCGTGCTATGGTATTGTTCCCTCACCCCCGCAGTTTGCCGCACACCCCGGAGTGAACACCCGTGTCGTTTCGCCCACGCCTTTCCGTCTCCTCGCTCGAAGACCGTACCGTTCCCGCCGTCTCGGCCATGGTCAATGCCGGCGTTTTGAACGTCACCGGCGTCAGCAGCGGGCCGGTCGTCGTCACCCAGATGGGGGCGAACACCTTCAACGTGGCCGACAGCGTCTACAACACGACCTTCATCAACGTCACCCGCGACGTGGTGGTGAAGTTTACCGGCAACAACCCCGACGACCTCACCATCGACCTCGGCGGTTTCAAGGCCCCCGGGGCGATCACCGCCCAGCTCGGCGACGGGACGAACAACTTCACCCTCAAGGGGAACGGCGGCCGGGTCACGGGCCTCGTCAACCTCTTCGGCGGCACCGGGGCCGACACCGTCACCCTCGGCGACGGCAACGCCCTCACCCTCGGCGGCATCAACCTCAACCCCTACGGCGGGGCCGACGCGGTCGAGATCCAGGGCGGCGTCACCACCGGTTCGATCGCCGCCAACGCCGTCGAGACGATCGCCGTGGACGCCGGGGCGGTCATCGCCGGGTCGCTCACCACCACCCTGTCGCGGATCGTGAACCTCGCGGCGACGGCCAGGATCACCGGGTCGGCCACGTTCAACCTCGCCCCCGGCGACGCCACCGTGACCTCGGCCGCGGACATCGACGGCGGGCTGGCGGTGAACGGCTACGCCTTCAGCAGCCTCAACACCCCGAACCTGAACCTGACCGGCGGCACGATCAAGGGGAACGTCTTCCTGAACGCCGGGGCGTACAACTTCGCCGGGTTCGTGACGCTCGACATCGCCAGCGGGGCGGTGGTCAACGGGCAGGTGACGGTGACGGGCGGCGGCGGCGGCGACCAGATCACCGTCGCGGGCACCATCGGGGTCGCACTCAACGCCCGCCTCGGGGCCGGGAACGACACCGTGGCCGTCACCGGCTCGGTCGGCACCGCCGGCCAGAGGTTCTACTCCATCAACATCGACGCCGGGGCCGGCGACGACCTGATCGACCTGGGCGGGGCCGCGAGCCTCAAGGGCGGCATCGTCGTCCTCATGGGCAGCGGCGACGACACCTTCGTCGTGAACACCGGCGTGCTGACGAAGGAGGGCTCCGCGTACCTCCTGTACGTGGACGGCGGCAGCCACACGGCCGGCCTCGGCGACAAGTTCAAAGACGTGAACGGCACCTACACCTTCACCGGCCCGAACAGCGCCACGGTGAAGGTGCTGGGCTTCGAGTCGGCCGCGCCGTAACCACGGCCACCACTGGCCCTACGACCCACGAGAAAGCCCCCGGCGTCCGACGCCGGGGGCTTTCTCGCGTTCGATTCGTCAGCCGACCCGCTCACGCGGTGGCGACGGGGGCCGGGGCGGCCGGCTTCCGCTCCTTGAGGCGGACCTTCGTCTCGCCCTCCTTGAGCAGCTCGATGATGGCCGTCGGGCTGGCGTCGCCGAGCCGCCGGTAGTGCTGCTTGACGATCCGGGTGTACCCGCCCGGGCGGGTCTTGTACCGCGGCCCGATCTCGTTGAACAGCTTCTTGAGGAGCGTGTCGTTCCCGCCCTCGACCGGCTCGCCGGCCTTGTCGTAGATCCCGGTCCCGTGGGTCGGCCCGAGGATGGCCATCGCCTGCCGGCGGTAGTGGAGGGCCTTGATCTTGCCCCCGTCCGGCTGGTCCACGACCAGGGCCGCCTTCTTGGCCAGGGTGATGAGCTTCTCCACGAACGGCCGCATCTCCTTGGCCTTCGGGACGGTGGTGACGATCCGCTCGTGGGTGAACAGGGCCCGGGCCAGGTTGCGGAACAGGCTCCGGCGGTGGGCCGCGTTCCGGTTCAGGTGGCGGCCGCGTTTACGATGGCGCATGGCGTTCTCTCGTAGGGGTCAGGAGTCAGGATTCAGGAGTCAGGTAAGAACCCCGCACCGTGCCAAGGGCCGCGGGGGATAACGGGGACAGGACGGGCCGGCTGGCTTCCGACTCCTGTCCCCCGACTCCTGGACGTTAGCGGCGCGTCTTCATGCCGAGGTGCAGGCCGCGCTCCTGGAGCTTGGCCTTCACCTCCCGCAGGGTCGTCTCGCCGAAGTTGCGGACCTCCAGCAGCTCGTCGTCCGAGCGGCTGACGAGTTCGCGGACGGTGTTGATGCCCTCGCTTTCGAGGCAGTTCGTCGCCCGGACCGACAGCTCCAGCTCGGCCAGGCTCATGTTCAGCTTCCGCTCCAGCTCGGAGTCGGGGGCGTCGCCCCGGCCGCCGCCGCCGAACTCCATCGGCTCGTCGAGCGACATTTCCGGCCCGGCCTCGGTGTACTGGATGAACGGGTTGAGGTGCTTCCGCAGGATCTTGGCCGCCTCCACCAGCGCCATCTGCGGGCCGACCGTGCCGTTCGTCCAGATTTCGAGTTCGAGCTTGTCGTAGTTCGTCTTCTGCCCGACCCGCGTCTCGGTCGTGTCGTACTTCACCCGGACGACCGGGGAGAAGCTCGAATCGACCGGGATGACGCCGATCTCCCGCTCCTTGCCCGCGTTGTCCTCGGCCGTGCGGTACCCGCGGCCGTTCTCGATCGTCATCTCCATCACGAACGGCACGTCGCTCGTGAGGGTGGCGATGTGGTGTTCCGGGTTGATGATCTGGATCGAGTCGTCGTGCTGCACGTCGAGCCCGCGGACCTCGCCGGCCTCGTGCCGGTCGATGCGGACCACCTTCGGCTGGTCGGACAGGTTCTTGACGACCAGGCTCTTGACGTTGAGGATGATGTCCGTCACGTCCTCGACCACGCCCGGGATGGTCGTGATCTCGTGCTGGATGCCCTGAATCTTGACCCGCGTGACGGCGCTCCCTTCGAGGCTGGAGAGCAGCACCCGGCGGAGGCTGTTGCCGATGGTCATGCCGAAGCCGCGCTCGAACGGCTCGCAGTGGAACTTGCCGTAAGTGTCGGTCAGGGTCGAACGATCGCTGGCCACCCGGCTCGGGAGTTCCAGCCCACGCCACCGTACCCGCATGTGAAGCCCTCCGGGCCGCGGCCGACAGCCTTTCCGCCGCCGGCCCGCCCCGCGACCGGGCGGGGGATCGGCGGCCGGGCAAGCCGGCTACGACTGGATTTAAGAGTTGGCAGCGGCAGTCGGCAGGAGGCAGTGAAAACCGTGAGTCTTCGACTGCCGCCCGCCAACTGCCGCTGCCGCCTGACTACCGCGTCGCGATTTCGATGATGAGCTGCTCGCGGATCTCGCCGATCCGCTCGTCCACGTCCTGGCGGTTCGGCATCCGGGTCATGCGGCCCTCCGGCTCCTCCTGGCTGTTGGTCAGCTCCAGGAAGTCGGGGACCCGCGGCGGGATCCGCTGGATCGCCTCGCGGGCCAGCTTCAGGGCCCCGTCGCGGACCTTGATCTTCACCACGTCGCCCGGCCGCACCAGCATGCTCGGGATGGCGCACTTGCGGCCGTTCACCAGCACGTTGCCGTGGGTGATCATCTGCCGGGCGCTGTTCCGGTTGACGGCCAGCCCGAGGCGGTGGACGACGTTGTCGAGCCGCCGCTCGAGGATGGAGAGGAGCTGCTCGCCGGTGTTCTCGGGGGCCCGGGTGGCGAGGGCGTAGTACCGGCGGAACTGCCGTTCGAGGATGCCGTAGAACCGCTTGAGCTTCTGCTTCTCGCGGAGCCGCATCCCGTACTCGGAGGTCTTGCCCTTGCGGGCCCCGTGCATGCCGGGGGGGTTGGACGAGTTGTCCTCCTTGTCCACCGGGCACTTCGGGCTGAAGCAGCGCTCGCCCTTGAGGTACAGCTTCATCTGCTCGCGGCGGCACATGCGGCAGACGGGGTCCGTGTTCCTGGCCATGGGGGTCGGGTGTCCGTGACGGTGCCAGTGAAGTACAGGGGTCATGACCCCGCGGGGTGCGGAGGTCGGACCGCCCCGGCGAACCCCTGAGTCGGTTCGGGGCGGAAACGTAAAAGTGTCAGGGCCAGTAGGTCTTCACTGGCACTGACACCGGCACTGACACTTTCCCGGGTCGGTCAGACGCGCCGCTTCTTGGGCGGGCGGCAGCCGTTGTGCGGCAGTGGGGTCACGTCCTCGATCGCCTTCACGTTGAGGCCGGCGGCCTGCAGCGCGGTGACGGCCGACTCGCGGCCGGCCCCCGGCCCGGTGACGCGGACCTCGATCTCGCGGACGCCGAACTTGGACGCCTTGCCGGCGCACTCCTCGGCGGCCCGCTGGGCGGCGAACGGGGTGCTCTTGCGGCTCCCCTTGAACCCGACCGCCCCGCCCGACGAGTGGCACAGGGTGTCGCCGTTCGTGTCGGTGATGGTGACGATCGTGTTGTTGAACGTCGACTGCACGTGGGCGATGCCCCGGCTGACGTTGCGGCGGGCCTTCTTCTTCTTGCTCTTGGCCATGAGTGGTGCCAGTGTCGGTGTCGGTGTCAGTTAAAACCGCGAGCCCGGCCGGTGACTCGAGCGGCGAGTGGGAAGCCGATTCGGCTTCCCACTGACGCCGACACTGGCACCGACACCGGTCTGCTACTTGTCCTTCACGCCCTTCTTGCCGGCGACCGTCTTGCGGGGTCCCTTCCGGGTGCGGGCGTTGGTCTTGGTCCGCTGGCCGCGGCAGGGCAGGCTCTTGCGGTGCCGCTCCCCGCGGTAGCACTTGATCTCCTTGAGGCGAGCGATGTTGCTCCCCTCCTGGCGGCGGAGCGGGCCTTCGACCAGGTAGTCCCGGTCGAGCAGCGCCGCGAGCCGGGCGATCTCGTCGTCGTTGAGTTCCTTGGCGCGGCGCTGGGGGTCGATCTCCAGCTTCTCGCACAGCTCGAGCGCCGTCGTCGGCCCGATCCCCCGCAGGTAGCGGAGGGAGATGTGGGTCGGCTTTTCCGGCGGGATGTCGACGCCCTGAATACGGGGCATAACTCGGCTCTCCTGGCGTCTCTTAGCCTTGCCGTTGCTTGTGGCGGGGGTTTTCGCAGATGATCCGCACCGTGCCCTTGCGCTTGATCAGCTTGCACTTCTCGCAGATCCGCCGCACGCTCGCTCGTACCTTCATGGCTCACCTGTTCCGGCTGGCGGAAGACCCGTTAGGTAAACGTTCAGAATACGGCCGTCGGCACGACCGACAAGGTTCGCACGCGATTTTGTGGGGCCGCGTGAGGTGAGAGGGCGACATGCCCCTCAGTGGTTCGTCGGCGTCGCCATCACTTCCTCGTCCGAGTCGGCCGTGATGATCATCACGCCATTCGGCGTCAGGGCGAGGGTGTGTTCGACGTGGACGCTCGGCAGGCGGTCCCGCGTCACCACCGTCCAGTGGTCGCCGAGGGTGTCCACGTCGGTCTTGCGGCCCATGTTCACCATCGGCTCGACCGCCAGCGTCAGCCCCGGTTCGAGGCGGAAGTCGTGCTTGCGGGTCTCCCGGCTCACGAAGTTCGGCACCTGCGGGTTCTCGTGCATCACGCGGCCGATGCCGTGCCCCACGTAAGCGGTCACGACGCTGAACCCGGCCGCCTCGACGTGCTTCTGCATCCGGCTGGCGACCTCGCTCCACCACTTGCGGCGGGGCAACTCGTCGATGGCGATCTGCAGCGTCTCGTACCCGACGCGGATGAGCCGGGCCTTCTCGGCCGAGACGTTGCCGACGGGGAGCGACACGGCCCGGTCGGCGCACCAGCCGTTCAGCTTACAGGCGGTGTCAACCTTGAGGATGTCGCCGTCCTTGAGCTGCCGACTGCCGGGGATGCCGTGGACGACCTGCTCGTTGACGCTCAGGCAGGTGACGGCCGGGAACGGCACGCGGCCGGGGTAGCCCTTGAAGAGGGGGGTGGCCCCGTGGGCGGTGTAGAAGCGTTCGACGGCCTGGTCGATGTCGAGGGTGCGGGTGCCGGGGGTGGCCATTTCGCGGCAAATCTTGAGGGCCCCGGCGACCAGCTTGCCGGCCTCCCGCATCATGGCGAGTTCGCGGGTCGACTTGAGTTCGGGCGGGCGGAACGACGACGAGCGGAGCATGACGGGAGTTCCAAAGCGGCGGACGGCCACAGTCGTCGGCCGAAGGTTCAAACAGTGTACGCACCGTCGGCCGGGCCGGCGAGGGGCGTGGGGGTCGGGTATTGTACGGGGTGCATGCGGAAAACGAGGTGGAGGCCAGTCCTCCCGGCGGGGGTCGAACCCGCGACCACGGGCTTATAAGGCCCGCGCTCTGACCGCTGAGCTACGGGAGGGGTGCGGGATGAGCCGGCGTATGCCGTCGGGTATCATTGCGCCCCTCCATTCTCGTTCGGGGTGGGTGTCGGGTGATTCTACGATTGCCCCTTCGCCCGGGCCAACTCCACCCGCAGGCGGGCGAGTTCGGCTTCCAACGACACCCGGGCCGCGTCCGCCGCGTCGGCCCGATGTTCGGCTGCCCGGCGTGCGTCCTGCTCGGCCGTCAACTGGTGCCACAGGTCGCCCGGCAGCGGCAGGAGTTCGCCCCGGAACCAGTACCGCGCCCACCCGTCGAGTAATCCGACTTCCAAGTCCAACTCGGGGACCGCGAGGCGGCCCTCGGCGTTCGGGGGCACCGCCGCGTACCGCCCGCCGGCCGCGCGGAACAGGGTGAGTTCCTCGTGGTCCGGGTAGAACAGGAGGTAGTACGGCACCTTCACTGCCTGCTCGTACCTCTTGATGTTGTCCTCGTAGTCCTTCCGCTTGCTCCCCTTCGAGACGTACTCCATCACCAGGAACGGGCCGACCGGCTGGAGCGGGAGGTTGAAGCTGCCGTCGGCCAGGATCGGCTCGGGGTGGACGACGATCATGTTGTCGGGGACGACTCCGCCGGGCTTGTACTCGTCGTCCCCCGGGTACTGGACGAGGAGTTCGTTGAAGCACTGCACGTCCGGCCGGGCGGCATGGATCAGGTCGAAGCTTTCGAGCGTGATCTTCCGCTGGGTGGCCTGGGCGGTGGCTTCCATGAAGTGTTCCGGCGGCAGGGAACGGAGGTAGCGCTGCTCGGCCATCTCGTAGATGAGCTTGAGCTTGGCGACGGGCGTCGCGGCCGGCGTCATGCGGGAACCCTCGGTCGGGAGCGGGGACGCCCGGAGTCTACTCGGCGGGTGCGGCGGCGGGAAAGGTGAAGTGCGAGAAGGCGAATGGCCCCGGCGAAACTGCCGGGGCCACGCGGGCGAGACCTGAAATCACTCTTACCGCCGGCCGACGCGGTAGCGGTAGGCCGACCGGCCGGTGTACGGGTTGTACGTCCGGGCGCCCGCCGCGTACCGCCCGGTGTACGGGTTGTAGTACGACTTGGTGGTCGTGGTTCGGCCGGTGTACGGGTTGTACGCACCGGTCGCGGTCCGGGCCGTGCCGCTGTACGGGTTGTAGGTGCGTGCCCCGTAGGCGGTGCCGCCGTACGGGTTGTAAGCCGTGTCGTAGTGGTAGTACTGGGCCGACGCCGGGCCGGCGGTGGACGCCAGGAGGGCGACGGCGGCTGCCATCAGGAAGGCGCTTCGCATGGGGTGTCTCTCGCGGGGCAGGGTGGTGGAGCCGTCGCCCCGCTACGGGACGCGGCGGCCGACGGCACGGATGAGTTTATTCGAGCGGGTGTCCGAATGGGAACGAATTCGCGCGAAGGGCGAGGCGGGATGCAAGGTCGGTGTCGGGATTCCGGGCGGTACATGACGCCGCCCCCGCTTTACCGGAGGGGGTGGGAGCGGTAACGCGGAAGTGACGTGGGGCCGGGCGGATCGGGCGGAACGCGCCGTTAAAAAGCGGGAGAATCCGGGGGCACTTCGACGCCGGGCTGGGCGTCGGAGGCCGCTCACTCGTCGTCGGCGACGGGCTTCCGCGCGGTCGGCGTGGCTTCGACTTCGGGCCGCGTCTTGGCCGCCGCGTAGGCGGGGCGGGCGGCGGGCGGCGGGGCCGGGACGGCGGCCAGCGGGCGGGCCGGCGGGGTGGTCGGCGTCCCCTTCGCGGACGCCTCCGTGGGCACGAACGCCGTCGGGCCGCCCGCGGGCACCTTCGGGGCGTACATCACGGCGGCGACCAGTACGCCGGCCACCCCCACCAGGAATCCCAGTTTCGCGTCGTTCGGCATCGCGGCTCTCACTGCGGCTGTCGGGAACGCCTAACTATTCAACCGGTTCACCCCCCGGGTGGTTGACTTCACTCGAAAGCTGAGGACACTGGCGGACGGCCGTCGCGCCCGCCCGCAGGTCGGGCGCTTGCGGACCAACCTGCCCCCGCCCCGCGGCGGGCACGGCCGGCACCACCGCTATAAGCCAAAGGAGAACGCATGGGGCTCGCCGGTCTGGCCGCCGCCCTCGTGGTGGCCGGCGCGGTCGTGCTGGTCGTGCGGGGGCTCGACGTGCGGCTCGTCCTGCTCGTCGCGGCCGTCGCCCTGGCGGCGCTGGGCGGCGACGTGGCCCCGGTCGTCCGCGAGTTCCTCGGCACGTTCAGCAACGAGAAGTTCGTCGTCCCCATCTGCTCGGCGATGGGCTTCGCCTACGTCCTCCGCCACACCGGCTGCGAACGCCACCTCGTCCTCCTGCTCGTCCGCCCGCTGCGGCGCGTCCGGGGGCTGCTGATCCCGGGCGTGGTGCTGGTCGGCTTCGTGGTCAACATCCCGGTCATCAGCCAGACGAGCACGGCCGTCTGCATCGGGGCGGTGGTGGTGCCGCTGATGCGGGCGGCCGGGTACTCGTTCCCGACCGTGGGGGCGTGCCTCCTCCTCGGCTCGTCGGTCGGCGGCGAGTTGCTGAACCCGGGTGCCCCCGAGCTGAACACGGTCTTCGACAAGACGAAAGTCTCGACCGTGGTACAGGCCCGCGGCCACCTCCCGCCGGTGCTGTTCGTGCAACTGGCGGTGGCGACGGCCGCGTTCTGGGCGCTGAGCCTGCGGTGGGAACGGAGGCGGGACCCCTCCCCCGGCCCCACCCCTGAAAAGGGAGGGGAGGAAGAGTTCATTCCGTCTCCCCCTTCCCTCATAGGGAAGGGGTCCGGGGGGTTAGGTTCCGAGCCACCCACTCCCGAGCGGGTGAACGTCGTGAAGGCGTGCGTGCCGCTGGTGCCGCTGGTGCTGCTGTTCCTGACCGGGCCGCCGTTCAACGCGATCCACGTCGGCCAGGGGTGGCTGGTGCCCTTCCCGCCGGCGAGTGCGTCCGCGGCGGTCGCCGGCGGGGCCGGGATGGCGGCCGCGGACCTGAAGCCGAACGCCTACTTCAGCAGCCGGCTCGTCGGGCTGGCGATGCTCGTGGGGGTGCTGGCGGCGGCGGCCGCGACGCCGGGGCGGGCCGGCGGGTGCGTCAAGCTGTTCTTCGAGGGGGCGGGGTACGGGTTCACCCACGTCGTGAGTCTGATCGTGGTCGCCAACTGCTTCGGCAAGGGCGTCGAGCAGGTCGGGCTGGCCCAGGCCCTCGGCGACCTGATCGCCCGCGCCCCAAACCTCCTCGTGCCGCTGGCCGGGTTCGTGCCGCTGGCGTTCGCGGCCGTCAGCGGGTCGGGGATGGCGAGTACGCAGAGCCTCTACGGCTTCTTCTACGGCCCGGCCCTGACGCACGGGGCGAACCCGGTGGACATCGGGGCGGTGGTGTCGCTCGGGGCGGCGGCCGGGCGGACGATGTCCCCGGTGGCGGCCGTGGTGCTGATGTGCGGGAGCCTGACCGGGACGAACCCGTTCGTCCTCGTCGGCCGCGTCGCCGGCCCCCTGCTCCTGGGCATGACGGTGGTGGTCGCCCTGCGGATGATGGGGGTGATTTGACCGGCCGCCCCCGGTGTTTACCGCTTTTAAACGGCGCGTTTGGCCCGATCTCCCGGGCCGTGAAAGACTTCCGCGTTACCGCTCCCACCCCCTCTGGGAAAGCGGGAGCGGACGCGAAATCCGGGCGGATCGCCTGACGCACGCTTGACACCGGCCGAGATGTAGTCGGAGGACGAGTCCGATGACCGAGGCGGAATGGCTGGCTTGTGACGAGCCAGAAACGCTGTGGGAATTTGTCCACAGCCCTACGACTGCAAGAAAGTGTCGCTTGGTCGCGTGTGCCCATTGTCGGCACATATTACCTCTGACTCGTGATCGGATCGCGCTCCACGCCGTCCAAGTCGCTGAACGATATGCCGATGGACTGGAGAGTTTGGCCGAAATGCTCGCGGTCTCGGAGAAGGTTGGCGACAGCTACGTTGCGCTGCCCAACCCGGCTCCGGTGAACACCGACCCGCCCCTCTCGTTCAAAGCCGGATCCATTGCCATTCAATCAACACTCTTTCTGACCCGAGACGCGGGCGACGAACTCATCTCTTGTTTACGCTGCACCTATCTCGCGGAACTTCGATGGGCAATAATTCGGGCTGATCCCCGTGAAGCCGTCGCACCACACGAGACAATCATGCGGTGGCAGAATTCGCTCATCCGGGACGTATTCGGCAACCCGTTCCGCCCCGTTGCCCTCGACCCCGTGTGGCGAACGCCCGCCGTCGTCTCGCTCGCCGAAGCCGTCTATGCCGAGCGGGCCTTCGACCGGCTGCCGCAACTCGCCGACGCCCTCGAAGCCGCCGGGTGCGACCACGCCGACATCCTGAGCCACTGCCGGGGGCCGGGGCCGCACGTCCGCGGCTGCTGGGTGGTCGATCTGCTCCTCGGCAAGGCGTAAGCGTCTGGCCTTGTGCCGGCCGCCGGGCACTCGTATGAGCGCCGCAGTGACCGCCCGGCCGCGGAGGGACGCCATGCGCATCTGCCTGTTCGAAGACCGCCCCGCCGCCGGTCTCGGTCCGGTCGTTGCCGCCCGGCCGGTCGCCGACCTCCTGTGCGGCCTCGGCACGCTCGGCACCACGCTCGCCCGCCACTTTGCGGCCACCGCCGTCGGCCACCTCGTCCGCCCGCCGCTGGCCGAAGTCACGCGCGAGGGCCACCCCGGCCGGCCGGTGAACGACCCACTCTGGCTGCGGGCCGCTCCGGCGGTGCTGGTGAACGCCCGCTGGCTGCCGCCCGCCGGCCCCGGCCCGTCCGCCCGCGACCTCGTCGCCGACGGGCCGCGGGTCGAAGTGTGCGACGGCCAAGTCGCGTTCGCCGTCCTCGACACCGCCCGCCTGCTCACCGTGTCGCCGGCCGCCCTCGACGACTGCCTCGCCGACTGGCTCCGCACCCTCCCGGCCCGCGAAGCCGGCGGCCACATGGCCCGCACGCCGGCCGACCTCCTCGACCACAACCCGGCCCGGATCGTCCGCGACTTCGAGGCCGACGGCGAGCGGTCGGCCGCCGGATTCCGCCCGCCCACGCTCCACCTCGTCGGCCCCGCCGACCGGCTCTTCGTCCACCCGTCGGCGAAGGTCGATCCGCTGGTGGTGGCCGACACGACCGGCGGCCCGGTGGTGGTCGGCCCGGGGGCGAAGGTAGACGCCTTCAGCCGCCTGGAAGGCCCGTGCGGCGTCGGCCCCGGCAGCCGCGTCATGGCGGCCACGCTGCGGGCCGGCACCACCCTCGGCCCGCACTGCCGGGTCGGCGGGGAGGTACTCGCGAGCATCCTGCACGGCCACACCGACAAGCCGCACGACGGCTTCCTGGGCCGGAGCTACGTCGGGGCGTGGGTTCACATCGGGGCGGGCACGACGGGGCAGGGGAGCGCGATCGGCGACCACGCCACCACGGGGCCGAACGTCCTGCTCGAAGCGGGCACGGTGGTCGGCCCGTTCGCGGAGGTGTTGCCCACCGGAGCGTTCACCCCGCGAGACGTGCCGGCGTTCGCCCGGTGCGGCCCGGACGGGTTGGAGACGGGCCGCGACGTAGGGGCGTTGTTGGCGGCCGCCCGCGGTGGGGTCACGCCGGCGGTGGAAACGCTGTACCGAACGATGGCGGGGTGCGACGCGCGGCCGGCCGGTGAGATGCGGCCGACGCCGGGGTTGCGGATCCGGCGGGCGGCGTGAAGTGACATTTGTAGTCGCGGAGTTGCGGCCCCAACGGGGCCACCGAGAATAGCCAGGGCCGTGAGGCCCTGGAACCCCGCAGCCCCATGACGATGTAGCCCCGACGGGGCGACCCGGTGGGCGTCACCGGGTCGCCCCGTCGGGGCTACGAACCCATCCGCGGGGAGGGTCCAGGGCCTGACGGCCCTGGCTATTCTCTGTGGCCCCGTTGGGGCCGAAGAACGACGCTCCGCATTCCCGTCTCCCGGCCACTATCACCTGACCCCTGCTTCCTGTCCCTCGACCCCTTACCTCTTCTCCCCGTCTCCCCCGCTCGCATTTGACCCGAGGCCGTCCCGGTTCTACGGATTGGGTGGGCCGACTCGACGCCCGCCCCCCGTGGCCCCGGACCGCACGCCCATGTTCGCCGTCAAGCCCAGCCCGCTCGAAGCCTCCCTCCACGGGAACGCCCGCCGCCGCGTGTGGGCCTTCCCGGACGCGCAGTCGCACTCCCTCGTCGTCCTCACGTTCAACGCCCTGCACCTCGCCCCCCGGGCCGGCGAGCCGAAGCCGGGCACCGTCGCCGCCCTCGAAGGCGGGGCCGACCTGGACGAGATCCTCGGCCCGCTCGCCACCACCGTCGAACTCACGGCCGTCCGCCGGGTCGAACTCGACCTGCTCACCAACTCCCTCGTCCTCCAGTACGTCGGGCCGGCGTGGGCGAGCGCGAGGCTGGTCGTCCGGTTCGCCACCCACGACGCGGCCGACGCCTGCTTCACGAAGGTGTGGCGGCGACTCGGGGACGCCTTCAAGCTCCAGCCGTACCGCCGGGACACCTGGGCCCTGGCCCGCGGCCCCGTCACCATGCTCCTCGGCGTCCTGGCCGGCACCCTCCTCCTGGCCCTCCTGGCCGGCGGGTTCGACTCGTACGCGGCGGCCCGGGCGGCCGGGCACGTGAGCGTGGCCGGGGCGGCCGGCCTGGAGCCGCGGGCGGACGTGCCGGCGAGCACCCTCGGGGCGGCCGTCGGGTGGCTCAACTGGAAGGCCGTGTGCGGCGTCGGCGGGGTGCTCGCGGCCGTCAGCCAGGTCTGGCTCTACCGCCGGCTCACCTCCCCGCCGGCGAGTCTGGAAATCGTTCGCGGGTGATTCGGCGGCGACCGCCGGGTAGAATAGCTGGCGTCGCCGGCCCGGAGTTCGCGTTTCCCCTGGAGCGGCCATGCGTCGGGAAGACTGCGTCGAGATGTTCAAGCGGATCCCCGAGCTGTACCACCCGCAGACGAACCTCGTCCTCCGCAACCAGGCGGTGCTGGCGGTGGACATCGTGGTGAAGTTCGAGCCGGTGTACATGGTCATCCGCGGCCGCGAGGGCGGGACGACGGACGAGGGTCGGGCGTTCTTCGTGCCCTACGAGGAGATCGCCTACGTCAAGCTCGAACGGGTCGTCAAGCTGAGCGAGCTCAAGCGGATGTGCGGCGAGACCGGGTACGTGGACGCCGAGGACAAGCTGGCCTCGACGGAGGAGAAGGCGGCGACCGCGGCGACGGCCGCGGCGGCCTTGGAGCCGGCGGGCGTGGACGCCATGACGCCCCCGCCTACGCCCGGCCCGGTGGGGTCGGGCGACCCGGCCTCGATCGC
>JANPKP010000565.1:0-2323 GCA_031426095.1 Gemmataceae bacterium | reverse complement strand
AGTCCCTGGTCGGTCATCATCTGGACCGCCTGGAGCTTGAACTCCGGGGTGTACTTGCCACGGACCTTTGCCATCGGTGCGTCTCCCGATCACTGGAGGATACACCGCGTTCCCACTGTCCACGATCTCTGGGGAGGGTCACCCGACGTTGCCCGCCACCGATCGGACCTGTTGCCGACCCGCGCCGATGATCTCCCTCGCGTCGCGGGAGGCGGTCCCCAGGCTGAACCGCCCGGCCACGTCCCCGAGGACGTCGGACACCCCGGCGGCCGGGTCGGAGCAGGAGAACGCCACCCACCCCTTGGGCTCGTCTACCGACACGACCCGGATGGCACCCCCGGCCGGTCGCCACGTCGCCACGAACGTCTCGTACCGCTTCGCCGTCGGCTTGCCGTACAGGGTGAACGTCCCGGTCGTCCACCCGCGGCGCTGCCCGCCCCGCTTGGCCAGGTCGATCCGGTCCTCCCCGTAGATCCGGGGCCGTCCCGGCCGCCCCGGCCGGGCGGCCGGGACGGCCGGCAGGTTCGAGTCCTTGCGGAGGCGGCTGACGACCGTCACCCCGAGGGACCGCATGGGCTTCGGGAACGGGGCCGTGGCGCACGCCCCGTCGGCCGCCACCCGGGGCGGCTCCCCCAGGAATCCCAGCCACGTCACCGCCCACCGCATCAGCCCGACGGCCATCTCCGACTTCGTCCGGAAGGGCGGCCGGTGGCCCGGGGGGATGCCGGCCAGGTCCTTCGCCCGGGCGTACAGCCGGGCCAGCAGGGGGAGGGCGACGACGCCCCACGTCGGGTGGGCGGCGAGGGCCCGAGGACGACCCACACGTGCCCGTACACGAGCGGCCCGCCGGCCGGCCCGGGGGTCGGGTTGTGGTGGCCCCCGGCCCCCTCGACTGCCGCCCGTACCGCGGGGTGGGGGTGTCATCGAGTGCGAACGTGAGGCGGGCGGCACCCGCCACGAGCGGCTTGACGACCTCGTTGGCGAGGCGGGCGGCCATCCGGTCGGTTCGCTCCCCGACCGCCGCGACCGTGGTGTAGCACGTGCGGTCCTCGTCGCTCAACCCGGCGGCCCGGACCCAGCTCGTCACCGTCCGCCGGCCGCGGGCCAACACCGCCCCGACCAGCAGCCACGCCAGCCGGGGAGCGGACCGTGGGTCGAGGGCGGAGGAGGGGCGAGAAAACCAGTGGCACGACGGGGGGAGGGGATGCGAAGATGCCATGGCCGGGTCCGTCCGGGGCGAGGGTCGTGTGGTAGCGCCATCGTCCCGGGAGGGCCGGCCTTCGTCTACCCGCCCATGGTCAGCCGCACAGGACAGGAAGCTGCGGAAAGTCCATGAAAGATTGACACCTCTAAGCTCGACTTGTGCACTTCCTCCCACAGATCGGCGGGCAACATAGCAGGCTTCATTCCCGCGTTGTCCCTGCCTACGGACGGCCGCCTTGCTCCTGCCCGCCGAGGCCCTGCCGCTACTCGCGGCTCTCGCCCCGCACTTCTCGCACCCGAAGTACACCCATTCGTCGTACTCCGGCGGCCGCCATCCTGACGACCGGCCGGCGGACCGTCGCCAACGTCCTCCGCACGGTCGGCGAACTGGCCCCGGGGCACGCCGCCAGCTACCGCCGGGTGTTGTCGGCGGCCGAGTGGTCCGGGCCGTAACTGGGCCGTGCCCTCACCCGGTTCGCGCTCGCCCAACTCGTCCCGGCCGGGACGGCCGATCTGGTCGGGGACGACACGGTCGACGGCCACCCCGGGCCGCGGGTGTACGGCGAGGGGCGGCACCGGGACGCCGTCCGGTCGTCGCACGCGTTCACCGCCTGGCGGTACGGGCACAAGTGGGTGGTCCCGACCTAGTGGGTCACTTGCCTCGGGCGTGGCCATACCGGCAGCGGCACCGCCGTACCGGCCGTCGTGTACACGCCCCCGACCCGCCGACCGCGTGCCGCCGCTCCCGTTCCCGCTTCCGCCGGGCGGCCCGCTTGCCGCCCCACTCGAACGGCGTCGGGTCCTCGTTCGAGTGACCCGCTACCGGTGCGAACCGGGCGATGATCTCGCCCGGCGACGTCGGGTGCTGGCCGTCGAGCGCCCGCCGCTTGAGCACCCGCTGGGTGACCCTCCCCAGAGATCGTGGACAGTGGGAACGCGGTGTATCCTCCAGTGATCAGGAGACGCACCGATGGCGAAGTGGAGTTCCCCACGAATCGTGGACGGCGTTTAGCGGTGGGTCGGGTTGTGCGCCCGCTCGTACTCGTCCGGGGCAACGTACCCCACGGCCGAGTGCCGTCGGACGCGGCTGTCGAACGCCTCGATGTACTCGAAGATCCTC
>JANPKP010000564.1:0-2182 GCA_031426095.1 Gemmataceae bacterium | reverse complement strand
GAGGATCTTCGAGTACATCGAGGCGTTCGACAGCCGCGTCCGACGGCACTCGGCCGTGGGGTACGTTGCCCCGGACGAGTACGAGCGGGCGCACAACCCGACCCACCGCTAAACGCCGTCCACGATTCGTGGGGAACTCCAGCCATGATTCGGGTCGCCATGATCCACCTGATGCTCAGGCGGTTGCCACCGCTCAGGTAGTTTTCAGATGCTCTGTGACACCCTCGGGTTGATCCGGGCCCTGATGGTCGTGCCGGCCGACGCCCAGGACCGGGCCGGCGGCCCGCTCCTGATGGACCGCCTCCGGGCGGCGGTCAAGCGGCTCAAGGTGGTGTGGGGCGACACCCACTTCGACACCGCCCTGGCCCACGGGTGGGTCGGGTGGGGGTGGGTCGGGGTGGCCGTGCGAAAGGCGGCCGGGCAGGTCGGGTTCGTGGTCCAGCCGAGGGGGTGGGTCGTCGAGCGGACGTCCGCCTGGCTGGGCCGGTCCCGCCGCCTGTCGAAGGAGTACGAGCGGACGACCGCGAGCAGCGAGGCGTTCATCGAGGTGGCCATGACTCACATCATGGCGTGGCGGCTCCGGCGGAGTCCGAGCTCGCGCGCGGTGAAAACAAACGCTGCTGGCAACTTGACAGAGTTAGTGACCCGGACCCACATTTCCCTTTGTTCGGCAAACACGCCTCATTGACTAAGACAACCAAGTCGATCATATTGCTGATAGAGAAGGTGATGACTCCCTCACGGTCTCTTCTTCTCGATGACCGTTCGCTCGACGGATGACAGCCGATTGAGGCTGGCAAGTCGTCGGCTGGTGGACAGCCTTTCTTGACGCGATTCTCTCACGGGCGGACTAGGCCCGTCCTCTTCGGCCCTGTGCGACCGGCCGGATATGTCTCGCCGCGTCGAATCAACCCCACGACGCACCCGGGTCTGACGCCCGGGTTGCATACCGCTCGTTGAGGAGTGCCATGACGCCACACGAACGCCGGCCCCTGCGGCTCGCTTTTACGCTGATCGAGTTGTTAGTGGTGATCGCGATCATCGCAGTGCTGATCGGGCTCCTGTTGCCGGCCGTCCAGAAGGTCCGTGAGGCCGCCGCACGGATCAAGTGCCAGAACAACCTTAAACAGTTGGGCGTCGCTCTCCACAACCAAGAGTCGGCCAACGGGTACTTCCAGGGCTCGGTGAAGATCATTCCGAACCCAGCGGGCACCGCCAAGCCGACCTATGGCCCACTTTTGACCGGTGCGACGCAGACGAATCACTCGTCGCTTGTGTTCATGCTCCCGTACATCGAACAGGGCACGCTCTATTCTCGTTACACGCTCGCCACCGACGGGCTGACCTCGGGCGGAAACTGGAACTCGGCGGCCAACAGGGACGTGGTGGCGACCCCAGTCAACACCTACATGTGCCCGTCGGCCCCGCGGACAGGAACGACTTTCACGAACGCCGGCGGCAAGACTCTGGCGGCCGCCGACTACGGGGCCGTGTACCGCATTCCGAACGCAATCACCCCGGACTGCGCCGATGCGGACAGTGCCGTGAGGAACGTCCGCCCGATCGGCCCCGGGAATCCGAACCTGGATAACGGCTTCTTGCCGATGGGTAAGGCCCCGTCCGGGTCGTCGTACCGCGGGGCCGATCTCGGCCGGCGGCGGATCGCGGAGGTGACGGACGGCCTCTCGAATACCATCGCTGTGGTGGAGAGTGCCGGCCGCCCCGGGTTGTGGCGGCTCAAGGCGAAGATCGACGACAGTGCCACCCAGGGGTGGGCCCAACCCGACAACGACCTCGAAGCGGTGCGGGGGACGGACGCCGCGACCGGGACGGCCGACAAAGGTTCGTGCGCCATCAACTGCACGAACAACGGCGAGACCTACGCCTTTCACCCGGGCGGCGCGAACGTCCTTCTCGGTGACGGGTCGGTGATCTTCCTCCGCGACACGACGGACACCCGGGCTTACGCCCGCCTCGTGTCGGTAGCCGGCGGCGAGACGGCTAATCCGAACGAGTGACCGACGAGCATACAGAATCAACGTTGAACACGGAGACATCCGCCCCCCTCGTCGGCCCATCGGGTGTTGGAGAGAGCATCCGCCGGGCGGCCGTGGGAACGAAAAATTGTCACGGTCCAGGCCGGGAAGTGAGGAGCCTTGGCCGGGCGTTGGGGGCGGTGTGC
>JANPKP010000563.1:0-1566 GCA_031426095.1 Gemmataceae bacterium | reverse complement strand
CGAGGCCGACCCGGAAAACCGCGAGACGAAGGTGACCGCCCCGGCGGAAGCCAAGCCCGCCAAGCCGGTCGCCACGAAGGCGAAGAAGGCCCGCAGGGGGTCGGGGTGGCGTCGTCGCGGGGCATGGGTGGAAATGGGGTGAGCGGTCGTGAGACGCCCGGGAGCATGGGAGCGACCAAGCCCACCCGTTGCAACGGGCGGGCTTGGTCGCACCACTTCCCCCTACTGATACCATAACTCCGCCCCGGTTCGCGCCGCAACCCGCCCGCATTCCCCTCCCGAAAGGCCCCCCGCATGAACGCCCTGCTCGTCCCCCTCGTCGCCCTCGCGGTGGCGGCCGACCCGCCGAAGGAAGCGGCCGCCGACTGGAAGGCGCAAGAGGGGGCGTACCTCAAGAACGTGAAGCAACTCACCAGCGACTTCGTGCGGGCCGGCGAGGGGTACTTCTCGCCCGACGGCAAGCGGATCGTCTTCCAGGCCGAGGAGAAGGGGACCGGTAACCCGTTCTACCAAATCTTCGTGCAGGACCTCGACACGGGGGCCTTCCGCAAGATCAGCCCGGGCGTCGGCCGGACCACCTGCTCGTACTTCCGGCCGGACGGCAAAAAGGTGATCTTCGCCAGCAGCCACGAAGACCCGGACGCCAAGAAGCACCAGGAGGAGGAGTACGCCCGCCGGGCCGAGGACGCCAAGACCGGCACCCGCCGGCGGTACTCGTGGGACTTCGATCCCCAGATGAAGATTTACGAGGCCAACCCCGACGGCACCGACCTGAAGTGCCTGACGCCGTGGGCGAAGGCGTACGCGGCCGAGGGGAGCTACTCGGCCGACGGCTCCAAGATCGTCTTCAGCATGGGCACGGCCGGGAACGTCGAGCTGTGGACGATGAACGCGGACGGGACGGGGGCGAAGAAGCTGACCGACCACCCGAACTGCTACAACGGCGGCCCGTTCTTCAGCCCGGACGCCTCGAAGGTGGTGTTCCGGGCCGACCGCAAGGAGAAGGACCGGCTGCAACTCTACGTCATCAACAGCGACGGCACCGGCGAGAAGGCCCTGACGGCCGACGACAAGTGGGTCTACTGGGCCCCGTACTGGCACAAGGACGGCAAACACCTCATCTACACCGCCGCCGACCACTCGAACCCGACGGCCAGGCCGAACTACGACCTATACTGGATGAACGTCGCGACGGGCAAGACGACGCGGCTGACGTTCGCCCCCGGGCAGGACGTGCTGCCGGTGTTCAGCCCGGACGGGACGAAAGTGATGTGGACGAGTAGCCGCGACGGCCGCTCGCCGACGCAGCTCTACGTGGCCGACTTCACGCCGCCGAAGGACGAATGACGGCGGGCGACGGTCGTGGAAATTGTGAGGCGACGTGGGACGGACAAAAACGTGAGGCCGGCGGCTTTCGCCGCCGGCCCTGGGAACGTGTCAGTGGAAGGTGCCGGGGGGGAGTGTGGGGTGGATCGGGGGAACCCGGTCCGAAAGGTTGTGTTAGGCGAGAAAGAGTAAAGCAGGTGGTGTGCCAAACCCGCCGGCCGGCCACATCTCGCGTTCAAT